>CAZPSL010000077.1:0-30079 GCA_964589145.1 uncultured Anaerolineales bacterium | reverse complement strand
GGCGATGCGGTGCAGGGTACGCTCCAGCCCGCCGCGGTTGTCGGCGTCGAAATCGCCCAGGCGGGAGACCACGAAATCAATCTCCTCGCGGGTGACTTCCTGACTGCCAAGTTCGATTTCGCCGCTCAGGTAGCGCGCCGTAGGCACCCGCCCAAGGTCGAGGATGACCTCCAGCAGGTTGTCGCTGTCACCCACATCCCGAATGGCAATGGCGATTTTCGGGGGCAGAATGTCCAGCAGGGCGTCCAAATCGTCGGTGATTTTTTTCTGGGGCATGGGAGAAAGGGGGGCAAGTGTGCAGGTTTGCAGGTGTGCAAGTGTGCAAGTTTGCAGGTTGGCAAGTTGACGGGTTCGCAGGCGGGGCGGTGGCAGGTATGCAGAGGCAACAAACATCATCAACGGCCCGGCACCCGCTTCCCTGGTACCCGATACCCAATCCCTGATCCCTGATACCTGATACCTGATCCCTGCCTACTTTGTCACTTTATCGCTTGCATTTTCCATTTGACTGATCGGCGTTGTGATCTCGCCCTGGGCTTCCAGTTTGGGGAGGGAGAACGCCTTGAGCGGTCGCTGACCGGCGGTCAGACGCTTGACCATGACGGCCTGACGGGGGCCGGGGCGGGCCTCCAGCCCGTTGAGGGCGGATTCCAGCCAGGATTGGTAGGTGCGCACGCAGAAGTACACCGTCCGCTCGCGGCGGTGGGGCAGCCAGGAGAGCAGACCGCGCAGCAGGGCACGGGTATCCTCCACGTCGGGGTGGACGAAGGGCTGCACCCAAACCCCGCGCGGCCCCTGCTTCAGATCGGCGTAGGCGATGGGTTCGCCCTCCCGGTAGCAGACCAGGGTTTTGGCGTGCCGCTCGGAGGGCGGTTCGATCTGCTGCACCAGGCCGGGGACGATGCTCTGGTAGAGGGTCTGGATGGCGAAGTCGTCCTCCGCTCCCGCGGCAGACCAGCGGTACCGCGGGTCAGGGGTTTCGCCGTCCGGGGGCAGTTCCCAGATTTGCTGGCGGGCGTAGATGGAAAATCCGGCCTGCCGCAGCGGGGCAAAGACCACGCTCTCCTCGTCGGTTTCGGCCAGCAGGTTGAAGGCGCCGCGCGCCCCGGCGCTGCGGGCCAGCCCTTCCAGGAGGGCGGGCAGGCCGGGGGAATCCAGTGCGCTCTCCGGTGCCAGAAAGGAAATGCGGGCGACGGTTTCCTCGGGCACGTGGGTGAACTGCCCTACCAGGGGCGGCCCATCCGTTTCGGTGCTGCACACCCAGGTAAACCGTCCGAAAACTTCGGGCGCGGGGGTGATGGAAGCGAGGAAATCCGCCGCGGAGAGCGCCGCCCCGCGCGTGACCGCCTGCGCCGAGTTCAGGCATACGCTCTGATGGCGGTAACGGCGCAGCAGGGGCAGGTCGCGCCAGTCGAAGGGGCGGAGCGTGGAGGGCATGGGGGATGATGGTCAGGGAGTTAGGGGGTTAGGGAGTCAGGTTCTAACATCCTAACATCTAACATCCTAACTGCCTCGCGCCAGTTCCACAAAGTAGCGGTGGAAGCGGTCGTCGTCGGTGAGTTCGGGGTGGAAGGCGGTCGCCAGCAAACGTCCCTGCCGGGCGGCGACGATGCGTCCGTCGTCGAGTTGGGCAAGGATTTCGGCATCGCCGGTGACGGTTTCAATCAGCGGGGCGCGGATGAAAACCGCATGGTAGGGGCGGTTCTGCGGGTCAACGCGCTGAAGCGCGGGGATGTGCAAATCCACCTCGAAACTGTCCACCTGCCGCCCGAAGGCGTTGCGCTCCACGGTGATGTCCATCAGTTCGAGCAGGGGCTGGGAGCGGCGGGCATCCTTCGAGAGGAAGATCGCCCCCGCGCAGGTGCCCCAGATGGCTTTGCGGCGGCCAAACGCCCGCAGCGGTTCCATCAGCCCGAAATCCACGGAGAGTTTGCCGATGGTGGTGGATTCTCCGCCGGGGATGATCAGCCCGTCGAGCGAGTCCAGTTGTTCGGCATGGCGGACTTCGGCGGTTTCCACGCCGATGCGGCGCAGCATGGCGATGTGTTCTGCAAAGTCGCCCTGAAGGGCGAGGACTCCGATTTTTGTGGTCATTTCCGTTGACGTATGCGAATGCGTCCAACCTCTACAATCCAGAGGCTGCCTTCAAGCGGCATGGTTTCTGCTGCCTGAAGAAATTGCCGTACAAGATTTTCCAGCAGTTGCAAACTTGGATTTCTCGGCACGCGGATCACAACAATACCGACATCTTCCGGCAGCCGGAAGCGTAACGTATCCGAGAAGTCAAGGTCCAGTGTAACCAAGCAACGGCTTTCCCTGCAAACGACATCAAAAAGATGCACATCGCTGGCACCTTGCAGGGATTGCGATCGCACGGTTGCGACATCATGCCCGGCCTCACGGAAAATTCGCTGCGTGCGCGTGCCGAGGTTCTCATCCAGTTTGAACTTCACGCCACCGCCTCAAGGGGAATCTCAACGTACCGCTCGCGAGACATCTCCGCTCCGTACGCGATGGCTGCCTGAATGTCTTCAACGGTGAGTTGCGGATATTCTTCCAGCAACTCATCCATGCTGGCACCGCTGGCGAGAAAATCCAGAATGAGTGAGACCCATATCCGGGTGCCGCGAATGCACGGCTTCCCAAAGCAGACATCCGGGTTGATGGAGATACGTTCCAGGAGTGCGTTCATTGCTTGTCGGCCTCCTTGATGACGGGGGACAGGGGAGTAACCTACCAGCCCCGTCCGGCGATGCGCTCTTCCTCCGGCATGGCGGAAACGTTGATGCCGACCATCGGCTCGCCGAGGTCTTTGCTGATTTCGGCCAGGATTTGCGGGTCGTTGTAGTGGGTGACGGCTTTGACGATGGCGGCGGCGCGCTTGGCCGGGCTGCCGGATTTGAAGATGCCGGAGCCGACGAAAACGCCGTCCATGCCGAGTTGCATCATCAGCGCGGCGTCTGCCGGGGTGGCGATGCCGCCCGCAGCGAAGTTGACCACCGGCAGACGGCCCAGTTCCTTGACCTCTTTGACCAGTTCGTAAGGCGCGCCGATGTTCTTGGCGTAGGTCATCAACTCTTCGTCGGGCATGTTTTGCAGGCGGCGGATTTCGCCCATCACGGCACGGGCGTGGCGGACGGCTTCCACCACGTCGCCGGTGCCGGCCTCGCCTTTGGTGCGGATCATCGCCGCGCCTTCGCCGATGCGGCGCAGGGCTTCACCCAGGTTGCGGCAGCCACACACAAACGGCACCTTGAACTCGTGCTTGTTGATGTGGAATTCCTCGTCAGCCGGGGTGAGCACCTCGGATTCGTCAATGTAATCCACGCCGATGGCTTCCAGAATTTGGGCTTCCACAAAATGCCCGATGCGGGCTTTCGCCATCACGGGGATGGAGACCGCATCCATGATTTCGAGGATCAACCCGGGGTCGGACATGCGGGCAACCCCGCCCTGGGCGCGGATATCCGCGGGAACGCGTTCCAGCGCCATCACTGCAACGGCACCCGCTTCTTCAGCGATGCGGGCGTGTTCGGGCGTAACCACGTCCATGATCACGCCGCCCTTGAGCATTTGTGCCAGCCCTTTTTTGACTTCAAATGAGGCGACTTTCTTTTCCATTTTGCACCTTCCGAATTGGTAACTTTGGTTAATCTGCGAAGGGAGCACAATGCGCTCCCTCTCTGTTTTGATTCTACCACGCAGGGCAAGCGGCGGCAAACTTTCGGCTCTTTTGAAATTGTCGGGGCAAGGCGGAGTGCGCGCGGAAAATTATCCGCCCTGACAAGTTAATCTGAAATTCGGGAAGTGGCGCGACGTTATGGCCGCGGGTCAACCACAAACTTGATGGCGGTGCGGATTTTGCCTTCAATATCCACATCTACGAAGACGGGCACGCAAACAATGTCGTATCCATCCTCGGCCAGGTAACCGATCGCCAGCGCAAGGGCTTTCACCGCCTGGTTGACTGCGCTCGCTCCGATTGCCTGAACTTCTGCGTGATGGTGTTCGCGAATGACTCCGGCGATTGCCCCCGCTACGGCTGATGTACGTGACGCTGCCGAGACCTTGATGATGTCAATTTGGCCGGGCTCTGTAGGTGCTGTTTCCATCGTGCGCTCCTTTGTCCATAATGGACACAAGGTCACAGGGAGTGGGAGTTCCCCTCTACGCGGGGTACCACTACACCTTTATCTGCATTGACTTGGCCGATTTATACCGATTGTACAGGATTTCACGGTGAGAATCAAGCGGCTTACGCATGATACAATCCTGTCCATCATGCGTGCCCGAAAGACCTTCATCAAATTCTCCTTTCTCCTGGCGGCTGTGTTCGTCGCTGTGGATTTGCTGCTCTACCCGATCTGGAGCGACCTGCACGCTTATCTCGGCGGTGTATTTCCGCTGATGCAGGTGCTCGCGCTGCTGGGAGGCGGGTATCTGGCGTACTGCATCTACCTGCTGCGCTCACAGGACTTTGGACAAGCATCGGCAACCTTCCGCCTGATTGCGATGTCGCTGGCGGATGCGGTGATGCTGGGACTTCTTTTTTGGGTGTTCTGGAAAATGGGAGCCGGGAGCGTTCTGATGATACGCAGCCTCACCCAAAACCTGGGTGCGGTTTTGGGGGCAGCGGCGGTGTTCGTCTTTCTCTGGTACTGGCCGCGCTGGAGACCGCTGCCGCGGCGGATGCGGGCGCTCCTCATCGCCGTTTTGGCGGTTTGCGCCCTGCTGTGGATTTCGCTGCCGTTGCAGGTGCGCTTCGATGCTCGTCCGGCGGTGTTCATGCAGCAGGACGGGGTCACAGTGGCCTGGGGGACGAATATGCTCTCCAGTTACGCGATCACCTATGGGGATACGCCCGCGATGGGGCACGCCTCCCGACCGCAGGAACACGGGTTGAGGGTAGTCGGCGAGGGGCTGGGGTCAACCTTCCTGGGCGGGTACCCAACCCAAAACCGGGAACTGTACTTCCAGGTCACGGTAGATGGAGTCCGCCAGATCAAGCGTTCCAGTTCGGTTAAGGGAGGGCAAACGGTCAGCCCGGTGATCCACGTCACCTTCCCCCCGGAAGAGGATGACGATCTCTTTCTGGTCGCCTTCTCCGATATCCATGAGATGAACTTCTTTTATGAGCAGTTGGCGCGGCACATCCCCTGGGCGCAGGTGGATTACGCGCTCTACCTGGGCGATTTTGTCAACGATGAGCACGATGTGGACGACCTGGCCGAGAATATGATCGCTCTCTCCACGGGCGGGCGGGACATCCCGCGGGTTTTTGCCCGCGGCAATCACGAGGCCCGCGGGCCTGGGGCGCGGGCGCTCTCGGATGCGTTCCTGCCCCCGGACGGGCACTGGTATTTCACCTTCTCGCAGGGCAATACCTTTTTTATTGTGCTGGATTCAGGGGAGGACAAACTGGATTCGCATGTGGAGTATGCCGGACTTGTAGATTTTGCTTCTTACCATCAGGGGCAGGCGGACTGGCTTGAGGGGGTGGTTGCTGCCCCGGCGTATCAGAACGCCACCCGCAGGGTGGTGCTGGTTCACATTCCCCCGTTTGCGGCGGATTACCAGTCCCCTGCGTTTGCCCCCGTGCTGGAGGTCTTGCGCGCCCACCCTGAAATTGATCTGGTGATGAGCGGGCATATCCACCAGGGGGGAATCTGGCTGCCCGAAGAGACCGGCTGGCCCTACCCGATCACGACCAGCGGCGGTCCGCTGGGTTTCGATACCGCCGCGGTGACGGCGCATCTCACCCCGGAGGGAATCCGCTTGCAGGTGATTGATATTTTCGGACGAGTAAAAGCGGAGGTCTGGCTGGATGAGCCGTAGGGGGACATCAGAAGCAGCCGAATTCCAACGCAAGAAACAATCAGGACTCTCGCTCTGCGCAATGGTTCGTGGTGTTTTGAGCGTGCTTCGCACGCCCAAAACACCACGTTTCCCTGCGTTTCAGCGAAAGCCCTGAAGGTGCGGTTTCTGCTGCTTACACTACAAAAAATGCACCGTCGAACGGTTCTCTGAACCACAGACGGGCATTTACCGCTGGATCAGCGGCAGGTAGATTTTGTGATCCGGAATGGCAACCGCTGTTGTTTCGGCGGAAACCGTTGCCCGGACGCCGGAATCCCAGCCGGAGGCTGCCGTCAGCACAGCGGTATCCCGTGCGCCATCCGCAGCCCCTGCGGGGATGTTGACAGTAAGCGTGATGAGCGTACTCGCCCCAGGCGCTAACAGCCCGCTATCGGGAGAAGAAAGCGTGGCCGTCCAGGTGCTGGTCACCGTCAGGGTGAAGGTATCGGTGTAGTTGCCGGTATTTGTGAGGGTGAAGGTATGCGTAACCACGTCTCCGGGAAATCCATGGTGCGACTGAGCAGGCGGGGTAAGCGTCAACCCGGCAGTAATGGCTGATGTGGTCGTCCCGGTCGCGGTCAGGGTGTGCGTGGGCATGCCCCAGGATTGAGCCGTAAGAGTAAAAACATCGCTGCCTTCCAAACCGGGCACGGCGACTCGGACATCAATCTGGGCATTGGTACCCGTGATAACGCTGATCGGGCTGCTGGCAAGCAGGGTGGCCGGCCAGTTCCCGGAGACGAGTGTCAATGTGTAGGTATCGGCCAGGCCCAGGTTCTGCAAGGTGAACGTGTGGGTAACGATGCTGGATGGTGCAGTTGTAATCTCGCTATCCGGCCCCAGGGTGGCATCGTAGACGTTGGGAACACAGGACTGCACCACAACATCATCAATGTACCAGCCTTCCTCCGCCACAGAACTGTCGGTCCCCAGCCGGAAGCGGAAGGAGACTGTTTCCCCGGCGTAGGCATCCAGATCCACAACGGAGTTGAGCCAATCCTGCGGGGTGCCGCACCAGGCATCCTTTCCGCCGAGCGGATTGCTGTAATCGGAACTGACTATCCCATCGTACGGATCGGTGAACATATTTTCAGTTGGGAGTTGCGTCCAGTTGACGCCGCCGTCGGTGCTGATTTCCAGAATACCGCCATCAAAACAAAGCGAATCGCTGCTTTCGATGTTCTGATAGTTCCAGAATTGCAGGGTGAGCGCGTTTTGACCAGCCGGGAGTGCGATCCCCGTCAGCGGGGAAATCAATCGCTGATCGCTGACGGAAGAGACATCCTGCCCGAAGTAAGCGTAACTGCCGCTATGTACGTTGGCGCTGCTCAAAGCCCAGGTATCTCCGGTGCCGGTATGGCTCCAGCCATTGGCCCCGCTCTCAAAATCGTAACTGTAAAGAATGTTGGGGGAAGTTCCCAGGCTGCATTCGCCGGGAGCGGCGCGGGTCACAAAGGACCAAACCGGCGAGTAACTGCCGGTGCCGCACGGGTTCTCCGCCCGCACCCGCCAGTAGTAACGCGTGTTGCTATTCAGGTCGCTGCCGGGGGTGTAGGCCGGGTCGGTAGCGGTAGCGCTGTCAACGATGTTGGCAAAGGTGCTGTCGGTGGCAATCTCAATGACGTAAGTATCCGCCTGGGAGGCCGCCTGCCAGGTGAAGTTGGGGCGGAGGTGCTGGTTGGAGGCTCCATCTGCCGGAGTCAGCAGCGTGATTCCAACCGGAGGCTGGGTGTAGAGATTCAGCCCTACGGTAACGGTGTGGGTGCTGGTTGGGGCAATGCCGATGATATTCAGGTTGTAATGACCTGCCGACGCAGCCCCGGTGTTGCTGATGGTCAGGGTGCTGGTTGCGGGCGGGGTGCCGGGCGTGAGCGGGTTGGCGCTGAAGGTTGTGGTCAATCCCGCAGGGAGGCCGCCCACGCTCAGGGTAACGCTGTCGGTATAACTCATTACCTGGCCCACGCTAATCTGGTAAACGGCATTGGCAGGGGTACAAACAGACCGGGATTCCGGGGCAGCACTCAAAATGAAATCGCTGGCAATTGCTCCTGTGCAGGTATCAAACCGGAAGGCGCCAATACGGGTGCTCCAGTTGGAGGCAGGGTTATATTCACCGGTAAACCAGAAGGTACAGTCATCGGCCGGATCCACGCTCATGGCACTGTAATCACCGTAGCGGTTGCTGCTGTTGGCAGTTGTGCCGTTCACCAGAACGTATTCGCCTTGCGGCATTGTGCCCAGCGGATCACTTTTCAGGCGGCCAACGTAGCGCAGTGAGGGGTAGGTGTTCGTGTCGTCAGAGACGTTGTAGGCCACGGCGATATTGCCGCTGCCATCCATGGCAATAGAGCCCATCCAGCGGTGGCTGGCATCGGGGGCGAAGGTGCCTTCCTGGTGAAGTGTCCAGGGGCTGGAGCCGCTTTTGCGCAGTTCAAACCAGCGGATTCCGCCGTGGTCGGTGCCGTCCACGTCCGTAACCAGGTTGCCAACCAGGGTTTCGTAACTGCCGAAGTTTCGGTATTGCAGCCGCCACATAAGCACTTCGCGCAGTGGATCGAGGGCCACATTTGTGCCGGGCTGCGGGAAACAGGAAAAACTGCTGAGCCCGCACAGATCGGAATCAAACTCCGAAATGGGGATATCGTAAGCGTGGGTAAAAGACGAATTGCCCGGAGTAGCCCAGTCAACGTGGAATTCCCAAACTTCGAGATAATCTTCATTGGGGTTGTTTGCGCCGGAGTTATGCACTTCGTCGTCACGGTGGCGCATGATGTAAGCCGGGGAACCGGCCGGAGGCGGCGTTGCCCCATCCAGGTCCCCAGGGGTCATGCTTTGGAAACCAAACCCTGCCAGGCTGGGTGCCGTAAACCGCTGCATGGTGGCTGCTGCTCCGGCGAGCATGTTGGCGCGGTCCAGCGCGTAAACGGTGGGGCTGTTTTCATTGGTGGTGACGTAATAAGCATCGGGCCAGACGGCATATTTGGGGTAATCGGGGAAACTGGGGGTGGTGAACTGGTAGCCGTAATAGGCTCCGGTAGGGTCACTCGTTTGGGAGATATAAACACAAAGGTTGCTGCCGGCACTGGCAAACTCGCTCAGCATCCAGCGGTCGGCCAGCCGGTCGTAGAGCACCACCGGATCGCCATAGCCGTTGGCACATTCTCCGCCGCCCGTCCAGAGCGTGTGCAGTTCAAAAGCAGGGGTGATCAGTGTGCCGCTTTTATCGTAAATTGAAACCCAGGAGCCGCCGCTGGCGTTGATCATCTGAATATAATGGTTAGGCCCGACATCCCCAACGGTATCCGGCGGGTTGACGTTGCTGAACCCGTGGCCTTCAATATTGATGAGAGGGGCATCGAAACTGCGGTCGTTTCCTTGCGAAGCCGCCGCCTGAATTGCCAGCAGCGGATCGAGGCCGCCTTCGCTGCGGAAATCAGGATCAACCGGGTGGTTATGCTGGAGCCGGGGGCGGACCTCCGGGGTTTGCAGAATCTCCGGGATAATTTGCGGTGGCAAATCGCGGACAGCCCGGCTGATGATGGGGGTGACCGGTGCGCTTACCCAGACTTCGCCGCTCTGCAAATCGGGAGGCGGATCGGCTTTGGTGTGGCTACCGGTTTCCTGGGGGGCAGCCCCGCCGGAGGCCAGAGTCGCCGCCCCCAGCGGGAGGAAGAGAGTCGTCCCAAGAAGGGCAAGAATCATCAAGAGGGCAAGGCTTTTCCATGTGGGTTTCGTCATTATTTTTCTCCTTTGATATTTGATAGGGTGAGGTTTTTGGGGAAAGGGGTTAGAGGCTGTTATGCACTTTCTGTGATGCAGGCAGCAGAAAACCTGCTGTCTCCCCATCGTGTCCCCTCTCACCCTTCGGGCAGGCTTCGCACTCCCCAGGGAAAGGGAGGGGAATCCCCCTGAGGGGGAGGGGCTGGGGGTGGGGGCGATAGAAAAGTTCATAACAGGGTTTAGGTGCCAGCAGAAGGCAGGGCGGGTTGCCAGTCTGGTTCCCGACACTTTTACGGTTTGGCATGAATCCGCGGAGGTTTTCTCCGGCGCTGCCTGGTGCGGTTTTGTTCCCCTTTTGCAGCCATCATCGCCAGAAGAAGTACCAGGTTACGCCGCCGAATACCAGGGCATAAATCAATGGGTACACCCAAAGCATGTATTTATCCAGCCTGAAGAGCCAGGGAACGACTTGCCCGCTTTCCTGGTCTTTCTCCTTTTCCTTTTCCAGCCGTTTGAGAGCGACGTTGTAGGCAACCACCAGCACACTGAGGCCGAATGCGCTTGCCAGCAGGGTATCCATGAAGGTCAGGTAGCCCAGACGAGGTAAATCGCCGGCGATGGTGAAGTTGAAGGCGATGAACAGCAACAGGTTGGCTGTGGTGGCATCGACGCGTTTGCCGTAGTCATCCATGAAAAAGGTGATCCACGCCACGAGGATGATCAGGCCGAGAGGTAAAAGGATGCGGTAGATGTAAAAAGCCAGGTGGCGGCTGGCGTAGAAACGGAAGATGAAACTGGCGGTATCTTTGCCGGTGCTGCCTGGCTCGGCAATGACATCAACTTCGTGATCGGTGATGTACCACTCCTCCTCGCCGAGTTGGCTGCCAATCTCAGTGAAATCGGATGCCGTAAAGGTTACATAGTCAATCGGGTAAAGTGAATCTACCCGGATAAAGAAAGACTGCGTATCAAAAGGGAACTGCCGGAAGTCAAAATCCGGTGCCTGGAAGGTGGTGGTAAACCGTTCAAAATAGCGGGCATCTCCATTGGGTTGAATCACCACGAAATCATTTTGAATCCAGCGGTTATTCTGCTGGTTCAGGTAAGTGAAGGCGGGCCAGACAATTCCTTCGTTGGTAACGTAGGTAACGAATTCTTTGGTGGTGAGAACTTTCGATTCACACTCACACTCGTCAGGGCGGTAGGCAAGCGCCGGATCGTTCCAGGCAATCAGCGTGGAGACCACCGCCGAGAAATTTTCGGCTTTTTGATCAACTCCGGTGATTTGTTGCAATTTGACCCCAACCGAGGCGTTTATTGGCTGGATCAGTAAGGCCTCGCCGTAGGATACCGCGTTTCCATCGCGGACAGAGGGATCATTTTTCCCGATGTACAGGTTGTATGTCCCGGATGTGCCGGACCTGGCAGCAACCTCTATGACGTAGTCATGCACTTGTTCCGGGAATGTGTACTCCAGGAAGGCGGTTTGTTTGTCCCCGTCGTAGTTTGCACTGCGGATTGGCTTGCTCCCGTAGGCCCGCAGAATCACCTGAGGCACCAGGTTGCCTTCGATTGTTTCAACGTATACATACAGCGTATCTTTCGCGTTGAAGGGGAGCAAGCGATGCTGGTGGGCGGGTTTGGTCTCGTCAAGGGATGTGGTCACCTTCTGGATTGCGCCGGTACTCGCTCCTTTGGTCTGGACAAGCACCAGGAAGGGATCGCCTTTGACGGTGGCATCGCCATCCAAAACCTGGGGGGCGTTCAACCCCACAGTGAGTTTGTAATTCCCGAAAGTTTCGCTGAAAGGCGAGGCAAGCATAATCAGATAGTAGTCCCCGTCTTTCGGGATGGTGTATTCAAAGGCGGCGGAAAACCCATCTCCGCTGTCATCATCCCAGGCGGAGAAGTTCTTGTTGGAAAATTCGGAAACGACGGCGATCGGGTCACGATGTTCATCGATGGCTTTTTGAACTTCCTCCCCAAAACTACCCACGACCAGATTATCCATCTGCTCTTTCGAGAGCAGCGCCGCGAAAGGGTCCAGATTCCCTGAAGTGCCTTGCACACAGACGGAAATATCATCCCCGGATGCCAGGTTGGTGATCAGGTAAGTTCGAATAGTATCTGCGTTGGGGATATTGCCCTGGATGATTTGCACCTGGGGTGTAGATGAGTCGTTCGCATTTTTGGCGGCAACGCGAATGACCTGCACCAACGCAAGGGAGAACACCAACAGAGAAACCAGAAAGATTTTTGGGCGGCAGGACGGGAAATGAGCGTGCAGGGATTTCATGATGCTGGGACGGCCTTTCGTAACAGGATGAGGAACAACCATCATTATATCAAAACCTAAATTACCGCAGAAATATCTATTCCAGGGAGGTGCAGGCAAATGCGGTAGAAATTCCTATGTGTTTCCCTCACCCCGCACACAAGACTGGCAGTCCTGGCAGGACTGCCAGTCTTCATTTGGCGAACAGGACAGGCACCGAACACCCCGCCCCGCCGGGGGAAGGGCAGAAACATGCGGCTGCCCGATTTCTACATCTTTTGCTTGCACCCATCCCAGGGGTGCAGGCAAATGTTGCGGAAATTGAGCAAACTTCAACCCGAAAAGTCGTCTTCCCCTTCCCGCGATGGCGGACCTCCCCTGCCACAGCACGTCGAAACGGATCCGATTTGTTGCATCGTGATTTTTCGGGCAGGCTCTTACTGTAACTTTTATCACAGATAGCGGCAATTTCATCTGCTATAATCTGCTATAATGAGAGTCAGATTAAAAACGCTTTGGTGGGTAGTGTAAATATTCTGTCCGCCGGGGCTGTTGTGTTGTCAAGATAGCGGTTGACGGTTTGTATTCTTGTTCTGCAAAGCAGACGGAGGTGAAATGAGCAAAAAAAACAAAACTTTTGCCTGGATAGGCGGCATTCTTGGCGTTTTTCTTCTGGCTACAGTGGCATGGATGGTCTTGGAAACCAGCATTGAAGTGAGTTCCCACGCTGATTTTTGTGTTGTGTGCCATGCAATGGAACCGATGGTTAACTCCTATCACGATTCCGTACACGGGGGGAACAACCCGCGCGGCATCATGGCCGCCTGTACAGACTGCCACACATCACACTCAAATGTGCTTTCCCAACTTTATACCAAAGCACGCTCCGGAATGCACGATGTTTGGGTTACAGCAACCCGAGACGAATCCACACTGGATTGGCAAGCCAAACGCGAAGAACACAACGAGTACGTTTATGATTCAGGTTGCCTGAGTTGCCACCGCAACCTTGAAGCAGTGACAGCCGGGCAGGGAGAGCACGCCAAATATTTTTCTGGCCTGGTCGACAGCCAGTGTGTAGACTGTCACGAAGGGGTTGGGCACGAAAACCTGAATCAGTATTTGTTGGAAACCAAATACCGTTATCACTTTGATGAGTAGTCTCTGCTCATTGGCCTGGTAACCTGCCGTCAAGATTTTGCCTGTCAAAGAAATCCGTTCCAACAGTTGATCATTTGTTACAGAGGAGAGTGTATGAATAACAAACAACGTCTCACGATTGTTTTGGTCCTTGCGTTGACAATGCTGGCTGCTTTTGTGCTGGTCTCATGCAGCAGTAACAGCGAACCGGCACCAGCCGCCGCAGACGTTTCCGATGTCGCCCCTCATGCACAGGGCATTACCGAAGAAGCCCGCAACTGCATAGAATGCCACGCCACCGAAACCCACGGCATCGTTTCGGATTGGGATTCCAGCCGCCACGCAGAAGAAGGCGTTTCCTGCCTGGATTGCCACAAAACAGAAGCAGGAGACCCCCTGGAACTCAAGGGAGTCAAAGGACATGAAGACCTGACCACCCCGGTTTCTCTCCTGGTACCGCCCTCCAGGTGCGCAGAATGCCATGCGGACGAAGTCTCCCAATTCCACGCCAGCGGGCACGAGCGTGCCGGGCTGCAAGTTGAAGCAAAAGATTCAATGCAAACCCTGATCCACGTCCACGAAGGGCGCGATAACCCCGAACTCAGCGGCGCATCCGAAGAAACAGGATGTATGCAATGCCACGGCATCCGCTTTGAAGTAGACGATACCGGCCACCCCACATCCGATACCTACCCCTCCGCCGGGATTGGAAACATCTACCCCAACGGAGAAGTCGGGAACTGCACGGTTTGCCACAGCCGCCACAGTTTCGATATCGCCGAAGCCCGCAAGCCGGATGCCTGCGGCGGGTGCCACCTCGGGCCGGATCATCCCGACGTCGAAATCTACGAAAACACCAAGCACGGGCAAATCTTCGCCGCTGAAGGAGAAGAATGGAAATGGGACAGCGACCCCGGCGATTGGGAACCGGGCGATTACCGTGCCCCCACCTGCGCAACCTGCCATATGAGCGGTGTGGGCGACCTGGAACCGACCCACAATGTCAGCCAGCGGCTTTACTGGAACTTGTGGGCAAAAGTTTCCAAGGAACGCACCGACAGTGACGTGATGGCAATGTACTATGGCGACGGCGAAGCCGGGCGCGCCGAAATGGAGCAGGTATGCAGCGCATGCCACAGCGATTATCATACCGAAACCTACATGGAGAGCGGCGACCGGGCCGTACGACTCTACAATGACGAGTATTTCGCCCCCGCAGAACAAATGCGCAGCGAACTCGCTGATGCCGGCCTGCTCAAGGATAATCCCTGGAAAGACGAATTCCTCGTGCTGTACTACCACCTCTGGCACCACGAAGGACGCCGCGCCCGCCAAGGCGCAATGATGGGCGCTCCAGATTGGGCACACTGGCACGGTTTCTTCATCCTTCAGCAAGACCTGAACCGGATGCAGGATATCTACAACTACCGCATGGAAAATGGCGAGATCGAAAAGCCATAGCCGCCCCGCAACACAACCCTTCCAGAAATCCCCACAATTGTGGGGATTTCTGCTTTTTGGGGAAAGCATTTGCCTGCACCCCAAGAAAAACGGGTGCAAGCAAGAGATGTAGAACGACAGTGTTCCCCCCACCCAACCCTCCCCCCGACGGGGGGAGGGCAGGGTAGGGGGCAAAAAAGAAGTTCCCGCATGGCTATACATTTTCTACAACATTTGCCTGCACCCCAAAAAAAAACAATTACCAGCACGGAATAACGCAAACTTGGTACAATTCCCCCATGCCCTCCGTTCCCCAAATTCTCCGCGCCCGCCGCAGACGCCGCGCCGCCCGGCCCCGTTTCATCGGGCGGCTGGGGCTGATTGCCGCCGTCCTCTTCACGCTGGGGCTGGCAGCAGCCCTCATCGGCGTGCCGCTGGCCTACAGCAGCCTCGTTCAGGATCTGCCCTCCCTGGCGGTGATGCCGCTGATGCTGGAACCCCCGGACGGATTGCTGCTGCACCCCACCCAAATCCTCGACCGCAGCGGAGAACACGTCCTGCAAGACGTGCAAAACCCCGCCCTGGAAGAGCGGCGCTACCTCCCCGTTTCTGAGAATGACTCCGCGGAGACGGAGGTCATCGCACCCGTGATGGTGGATGCCGCCCTCGCCGTCCTCGACCCGACCTTCTGGACGAACCCCGGCTTCACCCTGGAGGGGCTGACCACCGGCGAAGCGCACACCATCGCCCAGCGGCTGGCCGCCGACCTGCTGCTGGCAGACGAGCCGTCCGGCCTCCGGCGGGCGGTGCGCGAACGCATCCTCGCCGGGCAACTGATCCAGCAGTTCGGGCGCGAAAAAGTGCTGGAATGGTACCTCAACAGCACCTACTACGGCAACCTGACCTACGGCGTGGACGCCGCCGCGCAGGTTTACTTCGGCAAACCGGCCTCGGAACTCACCCTCCCAGAAGCCGCCCTGCTGACCGCCGTCGGCGAAGCCCCCGCCCTCAACCCCTTCGATGCACCCGAAGAGGCCCTCACCCGCCAGAAAATCGTCCTGCAAGCGATGGCGGCGCAGGGCTACATCACCCCCGAAGAAGCCGTTTCCGCCGCCGGAGAACCGCTCGCCTTCCGGGAGCCTGTCCCCGACCCCGCCACGCCCTACCAGAGTTACCTCAACCTCGTTTGGGAACAGTTGGCCCGCGGGTACGACCTGGAACGCATCGAGCGCGGCGGCTTCCGCATCGTCACCTCGCTGGATTACGACCTGCAAACCCAGGCCGACTGCACCCGCCGCGTTCTGCTGGCGCGCCTGGAAAACCCGTCCAACGCCGAAATCCCCGCGGCCTGCCCAGCCGCCCGCCTGCTGCCCACCCTGCCCGCCGCCCCGGCCTCCGGCGCGCTGAGCACCGCCGTCGTCATCCTCGATCCGGCGAGCGGCGAAATTCTGGCGATGCTCGGCGACCCCGACCGGGGGCTGGACCCCGCTCATTTGCCGGGACCCGCTCCGGGTTCCATGCTGACCCCCGTCCTCTATTTGACGGCTTTCACCCAGGGGTTTGGCCCCGCCAGCCTGGTTTGGGATGTCCCCGTGGAAATCCCCGGCGTCACCCTGCCCCCGGTGGAGCAGTATCACGGCCCCGTCCGCCTGCGGATGGCTTTCGCCAACGATTACCTGACCCCCGCGCTCCAGATGATGAACCAGGTCGGGGCGGAGAACGTCTGGCGCACGGCGCAGGAGTTGGGGCTGAGCCATTTGGCGCGCACCGCCGAGGCCACCCCGCCGACTAACTGCCGGGGCTGCACGCTGCTCTTTGAGGGCGGCGAAATCCCCCTGCTGGAACTGGCGCACGCCTACACGCCCTTTGCCAATCAGGGGCTGCTGGCCGGTCAGCCGGTAGGGGAGCCTGCGCCGGGCAGTTCCGCCCCGCTTTCGCCTGTAGCCGTGCTGGAAATCAGCGACGCCAACGGCAAAACGCTCCCCCGCGGGGCGGATTCCGAGCGCAGGCCGGTCATCACCCAGCAGTTGGCTTACCTGGTCACGCACGTTTTGAGTGATGAGGCCGCCCGCTGGCCTTCGCTGGGACATCCCAACGCGCTGGAAATCGGCAGACCGGCAGCGGCGAAACTGGGCGGGACGGCGGACCGCGCCAGCGTGTGGACGATTGGGTACACGCCCCGGATTTTGGTCGGCGTTTGGGGGGGAGATGCGGACGGGGCTTCGGGGGGGCTGCCGCTCCCGCAGGCGACCGCCGCCCTGTGGAATGCCCTGATCCAGTACGCCACCGAGGAGATGCCGCCCGCCGCCTGGGAAATCCCCCCCGGCATCAGTTTCGTGGATGTCTGCGACCCGTCGGGGCAACTGCCCACCCGCTACTGCCCGACGGTGGTCAGCGAGGTGTTTCTCAACGGCAACGAGCCGACCCAGTTCGATACGCTTTATCAGGCTTATCAGGTCAACCGCGAAACCGGGCTGCTGGCGACCGTCTTCACCCCGCCGGAACTGGTGGAGGAGCGGGTTTACATGCAACTGCCGCCCATCGCCGAGGATTGGGCGCGCGAAAATAGCATCCCCACCCCGCCCGAATCCTACGACATGATCGCCATGCCGCCAGCGAACCCGGACGCGCATATCGCCGCGCCGCAGATGTTCGCCGATGTGCGCGGGGAGGTGACCCTCCGCGGCACCGCCGCCGGGGAGGGGTTCATCTCGTACCGCTTGCAGGCCGGTCAGGGGCTGAACCCCCAGGGCTGGGTGCAAATCGGGGAGGACAGCGAACAGCCGGTGCGCGACGGGGTGCTGGGCGTCTGGGATACGAACGGCCTCAACGGGCTGTTCGCCATCCAGATGATTGTGCTGCGCGAGAACAACCGGGTGGATACCAGCGTGATTCAGGTCACGGTGGACAACCTGCCCCCGGAGGTTGCCATCCTGTACCCGCAGGATGCGCAGCGGTTCCCCTACGAAACCGGCAAGAAGATCACCTTCCGGGCGGAGGCCAGCGACAACATCGGGCTGGAATCCGTGATTTTCTACCTGGACGGCGAGGAACTCGCCCGCCAGTCGCAGCCGCCGTATGCCGTCCCGTGGTACGCCAAAACGGGGGCACACACCCTGCGGGTGAAAGCGGCGGACTTTGCGGGGAACGTCAGCGAGGCGGAGGTGGTGTTTCAGGTTGAAAAGTGACCTCGCGTTCAAAAAACTGGCAGTCCCGGCAGGATTGTCAGACGGGTGACGGGTATCAAAAGGATTTCGAAGGAGGCTCCAATGCGTAACCATCGTTTCGTTTCCCCCCATTATGTCCCAGTCGCCGTACTTTTTTTTGCGTTGCTGCTTGTCACCACCGTCAGTTTGGCTTGCAACGCACCAGCGGATAACAGCCAGTCACTTCAAGAAACCCAGATGTCACTCAACATCCAGGGGACACAACTGGCATTGCAGGCGACCTCACAAAGCGGAAACACCGCTCAACCTGCGGTACCTACTCAGGCACCGACTGTCCAGGATACTGCCGCGCCTTCTCCTACGGCGGTTCCACCTTCCCCTGAACCGCCCACAGTTGCTCCCACGGAAGTTCCACCCCAACCCACGAAAACGCAAACCACCGACATTGACGCGTTGATCAATGACTCGAAAATTCTGCTTTTTGAGAACGTGGTTAAAGTTCCCTTGCCGCGTTACATCAAACAGGCGCTGGACAACATGGGCCTTTCCCACAATTACGTGGATGTCCGCGACGCGGCCGGGAATTTCAAGGCCGAGTTACTTTCCGGCACCGACTGGGATTTGATCCTGGTGGGGGTGGAGGCGCGCAGTTCCATTGACGGGGAGTTCTTCCAGTATTTCAGCGAGCAGGTCAACAAGGGCACTGCGCTGGTGATTGAATTGTGGAACCTGGATGAAATTTACGGGCCGAATGCGAAGGCCTTTATGACCAATTGCGGCGTAAAACTTCAAGAAGATTGGTTTGACCCCCCGCAGACTTCGCGGTCCATCTGGTGGCTGTACGGAGAACACCCTGTCTTCCACGAGCCGAATGAGGGCATGTCTCTGGTCAATTATTCGACCTATTGGGGTGGCGATGCCGGAGATCTGATCCGAACCATCAACGGGGGTGATGCCACTCTGCTGGCTGGCATCTACGCCCAGGAGAAAACTCGTTACGGGGTTCTGGCAATCTGCCACGACGGCCGCGTCATCGTGCAGACATACTCATCTCACGATTATCACCAGAACGATGTGGTGCGCCTGTGGGAAAACTATATCTACAACACGCTGCGGGCGCACTTCGAGTATGAGTTATCGCAGTAGGGGCGTGAATTAATCACGCCGGGTGCAGGCAAAAGATGTAGAACGCCGGTGTTCCCCCCTCCCAACCCTCCCCCCGACGGGGGGAGGGCAGGGTAGGGGGCAAAAAAGAAGTTCCCGCATGGCTATACATTTTCTACAACATTTGCCTGCACCCTCTTTTGCCGTTTAATTGACTTTCGCTCCGGCTGCGGGTATAATCTGTTCACAATTGAATACCCTCCGCCGGGAGGAGTAAGCGGCACGGAACTGGCAGAGAGAGGATGCCACCGGCTGCAAGCATCCTTCAGAAACCACCCGCCGAATGTCGCCCGGTCAGACTGCCGAAGAAACTGTTTGCACAGGAGTAGACCGGCACGGGAGCGCCCGTTACAGCGCCGCCGGGATGCCGCCGTCAACAGGGAAGTCCCGGGCTGAGTGCGCAGCCTGCGCTGCGAATTGAGGTGGTACCGCGGAAGATTGCCTTTCGTCCTCAAACGGATGAAGGCATTTTGTTTTTAATCTGCAACCTGTAAACACAAACCGCCATGTCCCGCAAAATTTTTATTCCCCTGCTGATTTTGATTCTCGCCGCACTGAGTTGCAACCTCCCCGGTCAGGCGACGCCGACCCTGCCCCCGCCCCCCACGCTGACCCCGAAATGGGCAGCCGCACCGGAATCCCCTGCCCAAATGTCACCAACGCCCCGAAGGGCAACCGCGTATCCGACATTCACGCCCGCCGCGCCCCCCGCGGCATCCCCCGCGCCCACAACCGCCCCGGAGACAGGCGGCACGGCAACCTCTGCCCCCGCCGGAGAAGCGCTCACCCTCACCTACATCCACATGGTCACCCGCGCAACGGGATGGGGTATCGGGCATACCGCATCCAGCGGAGCGCGCATTCTGGTCACTGCGGACGGCGGGCAGACCTGGGAAGACCGCACCCCGCCCGATTCGCTGGCATCCGACCCCGCCGAGGCGGAATCCGCCTGGGGCTACTTCGCCGACGAGAACACCGCACTGGCGCTCTACGCACCCCAATCCGGCCCATCCCCGACGGAGGCCCCCGTCATCTGGCACACTGCGGACGGCGGAAACACCTGGCAGGCCAGCGCCCCGCTTCCCACCACCGGGAACGAAGATTGGTTCACCCCCGAAGCCTTCGCCTTTGTGGATGAGCAAACCGGCTGGCTGCTCGTCCACGTCGGCGCGGGAATGAGCCACGATTACAGCGAACTCTTCGCCACCACAAACGGCGGCACCGCCTGGATACGCATCGCCGACCCGCACGGCAGCGGCTTGCAGAGTTTGCACAACACCGGTATCGCCTTCGCCGACCCGCAGTTCGGCTGGGTGACCAAAGACAACCTCGGCGTGATGCCTGGCGCGTTCCTGGAGCAGACCACAGACGGCGGCGCCGCATGGGAGGATATCTTTCTCCCCCCGCCCCCCGATTTCAACTGGACGAGCAACCTCAGCCAGTGCGCCGTCCAGTCGCCGGTTTTCCCGGCCCCTCAGACGGGCCTGGTCATCGTCAACTGCCGGACCTCTGACGAGAATCCGCCGCGTACCTGGGTTTACCGCACTATCAACCGCGGTGCGGACTGGACCTGGCAGGAACTGCCCACCTCCGCGAGCAGCCTGCTGTTCCTGGGGAGCGACAACGGCTGGGCTTTCGGCCGCGATCTCTACCGCACCAGCGACGGCGGCCGGAGTTGGACCCAGTTCAAGACCGTCACCTGGGACGGGCAGTTCAGTTTTGTTGATGCACTCTACGGATGGGCGGTCGCCCGCAAGGATGTCCGCATCGCCCTGGTCAACACCGCGGACGGCGGGAAGACCTGGCAGATCATCGAGCCGATTCTCGTCCCGTAAGTAATCCGCGAATGGAACGAATGTTACGAATTTCCGTGTTTTCTGCGGGATGGCCGAGCACGGGTGAAAGTGCTTGGTCCGCGGGAGGCAAGTAGGTCGGATTGACAATCCGACCTACCGTTGAGCGGATTGGCAATCCGCTCGACAAAACTCATCACCACTGGAGCAATAATGACCCACACTTTACCAAAAACCTACAACTTCAAGGAAACCGAACAACGCATCTACAAAATGTGGGAGGAGAACGGCTACTTCAAGCCGATCAACGACCCCAACGAACCGGGGCACGACCCCACGAAGAAGCCATTTGTGATCTCCATCCCGCCGCCGAACGTGACCGGCAAACTGCACCTCGGGCACACCATGTTTGTCAGCATGGAAGACCTGATGATCCGCTACCACCGCATGAAGGGCATCCCGACCCTGTGGGTGCCCGGCACCGACCATGCGGGAATTGCCACCCAACTTCAGGTGGAGCGCGCCCTGCGGGCCGAGGGCACCAGCCGCGAGGAAATCGGGCGCGAAGAATTTCTGCGGCGCACCTGGGAATGGAAACGGGAACACGGCAGCATGATCACCGAACAAATCCGCCGTTTGGGAGCATCCTGCGATTGGAGCCGCGAGCGTTTTACGCTCGACGAGGGCCTGTCCAAAGCGGTGCGCGAGGCTTTTGTGCGCCTGTACGAAAAGGGGCTGATCTACCGCGGGCCGCGGCTGATCAACTGGTCACCGGGGCTGAAAACGGCGGTCTCTGATTTGGAGGTGGAATACCACGAGGAGCAGGGTACGCTGTACTACTTCAAATACCGGATTGCCGGGACGGAGGACGCGTACATTCCCGTCGCCACCACCCGCCCGGAGACGATTCTGGGCGATACCGCCGTCGCCGTCCACCCTGAAGATGAGCGGTATCAGAAGTTCATTGGCAAAAAAGCCGTGGTGCCCATCCTGGGGCGCAAAATCCCGGTCATCGCCGATGAATATGTAGACCGCGAGTTCGGCACCGGCGCGCTGAAAATCACCCCCGGGCACGACCCCAACGACTACGAAATCGGGGCGCGGCACAATCTCGAAATTATCTCCATACTGGATAAAGAAGCCAGAATCAACGCCAGCGGCGGCCCTTACGAGGGGTTGGACCGCTTCGATGCCCGCAAAAAACTTTGGGAAGATATGCGCGCCGCGGGGCTGGTCATCAAGGAAGAGCCGTACATACATCAGGTACCGCGTTCCCAGCGGGGCGGAGAAATCATCGAGCCGATGATCTCCACCCAATGGTTCGTCAAAATCAAGCCGCTGGCAGAACCCGCTATCGCTGCGGTGCGCGAGGGACGCATCCGCATCATCCCCCGGCGGTTTGAGAAAGTGTACTTCAACTGGATGGAGAACATCCGCGATTGGTGCATCAGCCGCCAGTTGTGGTGGGGACACCGCATCCCCGCCTGGCACTGCGCCGACTGCGGCGAGTACACCGTCACCCGCGAAGACCCGACCGAGTGCGCCCACTGCGGCTCGCCGAACATCGAGCAGGACCCGGACGTGCTGGATACCTGGTTTTCCTCCGGCCTGTGGCCCTTCTCCACCCTGGGCTGGCCTGAGGAAACGCCAGATTACCGCTATTTTTACCCCACCACGATGATGGAAACCGGCTACGACATCCTGTTTTTCTGGGTGTCGCGCATGATTATGATGGGGCTGGAATTTACCGGCAAAGAACCGTTTCGCGAGATCTACCTCCACGGGCTGATTCGCGATGAGCACGGCAAAAAGATGAGCAAATCCTACGGCAACGTGATTGACCCGCTCATCGTGATGGACGAACTCGGCACCGACGCCTTGCGCTTCACCATGCTGGTCGGTTCCACCCCCGGCAACGACATGAGCCTGAGCGTCAAAAAGGTGGAAGGCAACCGCAACTTCGCCAATAAACTGTGGAACGCGGGCCGGTTTGTAATTGCGGAAATTGGGGGATTGGGAAATCGGGAAACCGGGAAACCGGAACCCCAATCTGCCAATTTACCAGCCACCAACTCCCCAGACTGGACTCTCGCCGATTCCTGGATTTGGGCGCGGCTGCAAGTCCTGGTGCGCAACGTGGAGCGGCTGTTCGGCAATCACCAGTACGGCGAGGCCGGGCGGCAGATTTACGAGTTCTTTTGGGGCGATTTTGCCGACTGGTATCTGGAAATCGCCAAGAGGCAACTGGCGGAAGGCGGGGAACGCGCCCGCATCACCGCCGACACCCTCGTGCGCGTGCTGGATACCAGTTTGCGGCTGCTGCACCCCTTCACGCCCTTCGTGACCGAGGAATTGTGGGGGCATCTGCGAACCGCGGTGCTGGATTCGCCCCTGAGCGGCCTCGCCAAAACCTGGCCTGAGGCGCTCATCATTGCCCCCTGGCCGAAACCCCGCCCCGAGGAGAACTGGGAGCGCGCCAAAACCACCGATTTCGCTCTGATCCAGGAGATGGTGCGCGCCATCCGCAACCTGCGGGCGGAGAAGAGCATCAAGCCCTCACAACGCATTCCGGCGGTGATCGCCGCAGGGGAAAAAGCGGCAATGATTGAGGCGCAAAAGTCCACCCTGGCGGCGCTTGCCCGCCTGGACAGGGCGCAGGTGAGCATCCGTGAGCAAATGGAAGCCAGGCCCGAAGGGCACGTTGCCCTGGTGATCGGCCCCGTGGAAATCTTCCTGCCCCTGGCAGACCTGGTGGACCCAGCCGAGGAGCGCGCCCGCCTGAAAAAGGAACTGGCCGAGGCAGAAGCACAAATCGCCCGCCTGGAGAAACTGCTGGCAAGCCCCTTCGCCGAAAAGGCGCCGTCTCACGTCGTTCAGGGCGAGCGCGACCGGCTGGCAGGCTACCAGCAAACTGCGGAGAAGTTGCGTCAGCAGTTGAAAGAGTTGGTTGGATAAAAGTGATTGGGTAATCAGGTGATTGGGGATTGGGAGGTTGGTAAGGTGGTAGATTGGGAATGTTCCAGTTTCCCCATTCCCCAATTTCCCAATTCCTGATTCCCTGTTTCCTGATCACCTGATTACTTGTTTCCTGATCACCTGCCCCCTCGAAAGGAACCCTTATGGAATTCATCGCCTGCCCCTGGTGTACACAGCGCAACCCCGCCGACGCCCTGGAATGCCGCAAATGCGGCGGACCGCTGCCTGTCCCCGGCATTGACCCCGGCCCGGAGCCACCGCCTCCGCCGCGCACGCTGCCCAAAGGCTACAAAAGCCGCATGTACTGGAAAAACTCTCCGATGACCACCATCGGGATTGTCTTCGCCATCGTCGGGCTCAGCATCGCGTGTGTTTTTCCCGCTATCGGGATTGCAGTCGGGTTAGTGCCGTTTGCCTGCGCAGGCGGGTTCTTCGGGATGGCGTTCGGCATCATCGGCGCGGCGATGCTCTACTCCGGCATCAAGACCGCCCGCGGCAAGTTGCGCCCCTACGAATTCGGGATCGCCACCCCCGGCGAGATCATTGACATCTACCGCGACACCACGGTGGAAGTCAACGGGCGCAACCCCTGGGCAGTGCAATATCTCTTTGAAGTCGGGTCGGAATCAATTGAAGGCAAAAGCATCACCTGGAAACACGCACCGAAACTCCAAAAGGCCGGCAACCATGTCTGGGTACTCTACATGCCCGATGATCCGGAGCAAAATGCCTTGTACCCACCGCTGGGATAGGCACCCACCCCCAATCACCTATTTGGCAGATGCAGTTCTTAAGGTACACTGGAAACGTTCAGCGCAAACCGTTTCGGATGCACATTTTGGAGGCCGCGATGAAAAAACAAAAACTACTCTCCGGATTGGTGCTGCTTGTTTTCCTTGCAGGTATTTTCTTCCGGCTTGGAGAGGTTAAGCCAATCGCTGCTGCTGAGGGTCAGGCAAACAACCAGCAGCCAGTCAACACAATCACAGTTTGCAACAGCGGGTGTGATTATACAGGAATTACCGACGCGGTTGACGCAGCAGCAGACGGAGATACGATCCAACTTTCCTCGGAAATTTACGAAGAAACCTTTGCAGTAGTCACCAAAACCTTGTCAATCGTTGGGCAAGGCCCGGAACACACCGTTATCCAGGGACTTCAGCAACTTGTTACAGACACAGGGCATATCGTCGTGGTTGGCCCTACGGCCAAGGTATCCTTCGAGGGTGTTACGATTCGTCACGGCTATGCTTACACAGATACTTCCCCCGTGATGGAACTCTATGGCGGCGGGATACTCAGCCAGGGTGTTCTGACACTCACCAACAGCGTGGTGCGAGATAATTGGGCAATTACAGCGGGCGGGGGTATTTATATTACCGCAACAGCGGGTACAACCGCATCCCTGGCCCTGATTCAATCCGCAGTCATCGGGAACGGCGCAGATGGATACGGCGGCGGAGTCGCTCTGGACACCCGCAACGGCGGCACAGGGCTGCTAACCATCGTCAACTCCAGCATTTACACAAATACCGGAAGTGCCGGAGGAGGCGGGATTTACATCAATACGAGCAATGGCGGGGGACAGATCGTTCAATCCACAATGAACGACAATGCCGCCATGACAGGGGCGAATCTTTACCTGGTAAATGGCAATATATCTTTGCAGCAAAGCATTCTTTCAAACGGGAATTCAGGCGGCGCCGATTGTCAGCGGGATAATGGTATACTCGCGGACAGAAACTACAACCTCATCGCAGATGGCTCCTGTGGATTCCCGGCAGGCGGCGATCCGGTGCTGGATGAGAACAGTGTCCCCCAAAACGGTAGCCCGGCGCTCGACCGGATTCCTCCGGATTCCTGTGCAACAAACATAGATAACGACGGCAATGCGCGTCCCTACGGCCCCGGATGTGATATTGGCGCATTTGAACTAAGCAGGGGAGAAATTTCTCTGCTTCCAGAAACCGCCCCCCCTCACAATGCCATACGCCCAAACGAGATGATCAGTATTACCCTCCATGTGGCCCCGCAAGGGCCGGGGGTTACAAACGGCGTGGTCACCGCAACCTTGCCCGCCATCTTTACGGTGCAAGGCCCCGTGCGTCTGGTTCCTCCTGACTTTGGCATCGCTGGCACACTGCCTGTTCTGGCGCATGATGTCACCATCCCTGCCAATCAGCAACTGGATATCATCATTACCGCAAGAGTGGACTGGGGACTTCCGGGCGGTACCATTTACTGGCAAAATTTCGGGTTTACCAGCACAGAAATCATCACTTCGACAGTCATGCAGCAACAACTCACTGTTGAAGATGTCCCGCCTGTAGCACGCAACGACGGAGGCAGCGCGTTCAATACGGATTCCAACCATCCGTTTACCACCGGCAACGTACTGACAAACGACAGTGACGCCAACGGAGACTACATTTACTACGGCGGAGTAGCCAACAGCCACTTGCGCGGAGATTTGCACGATAACGGTAATGGAACATATACTTACAACCCGGTAGGTCACTTTGACGATTACGCAATCGGCACAATCATCGTGGAAACCTTCGAATACACAATTTGGGACAACCCCGGAAGCGGCAACTTTGATACAGCCACTGTCACCATACTTGTTGAACGGGTTCCCGACATGATTTACCTGCCCCTCGTCATTCGCTGAAATAACAGGAACCACCAGCCTCAGCGGGAATCTCCTGAGCAAACGGCACACTCCACCCCGGCACACCCAAAAATCTGGAGTATCTCAAAAAATCAGCATGGAAACCCTAACCTACACCCTCGACCTTAACTTTCAAGGCATTTCCCAGACCATCGCATCCTACATGATCCCCCACGAGGATGGTGTAATCCTGGTGGAAAGCGGCCCCGGCTCCACGTTGCCCGGCATCGAGGCGGCACTCGCCAAACGAGGATATCACATCCCCGACGTGACCGACGTGCTCATCACTCATATCCACCTCGACCACGCCGGCGCGGCGGGTTACCTCGCCCGTCAGGGCGCGGAAATCCACGTTCACGAATTCGGGGCAAAGCACCTGCTCAACCCGGAAAAACTGCTCGCCAGCGCCGCCCGCATCTACGGAGATTCGATGGACGCCCTCTGGGGCGAGTTCCTGCCCGTCCCGGAGGAGAAACTCCACCCCCTGAGCGGAGACGGCAGCCTGGAACTCCACGGCATCCCCGTCCGCTACCTGGATACCCCCGGGCACGCCCGTCACCACCTTTCCTGGATCATCGCCGACACCTGCTTCACCGGCGATGTCGGCGGCGTGCGTCTGCCGGGACCGCGCTACCTGCGCCTCCCCACCCCGCCGCCAGAGTTCCACATCGAAAGTTGGCGCGAGACCATCGCCAAGTTCCGCGCCGCGGGCTTCAGCCGCATCGCGCCTACCCACTTCGGCATTTTCAACGATGCAGACTGGCACCTGGATGCCCTCGAATCCGCGCTGAACGACCTGGAAACCTGGATGGAAGCCGCTCTGCCCGGCATCGCCGAACGCGAAGACCTGTACCAGCCCTTCAACGAGTGGGAACTCTCCCGCTGTGCCGCCGCCGGCCTGGACGATGCAGCCCTGCACGCCTACAGTCTGGCGATGCCCATCGGCATGGGAGCGGACGGCATCTGGCGATACTGGCACAAGTACCGAGTAACGGATTCCTGACCCCCCAACGCCTTCCATGCCCCTGCTTTGGCTCTCCCTGGCCTTTTTAGCGGGCATCTTCATCGCCGACTTCATCGCCAAGCCCGCCGCCTTCTGGTATGCACTCACCGGAACGGCGGGTTTCGTTTTCCTTGCCGCCCTCGCCTTTCAGCGTTTCCAGGCCCGCCGCGTCTTTCCCCCTCCCCTGCCCTCTCCCCACCGGGGGGAGGGTCGGGTGGGGGGAATCCTCCACCCGCCGCGCACCACCTTCCTCCCTCTCGCCCTGCTCGCCCTCACCCTCGGCGGACTCCGTTACCAGGCCGCCCTCCCCGACCTGAGCGACCCCGCCTTCATCGCCGCCCACAACGACACCGGCGAGCGTATCTCCCTCACCGGCGTGGTGGATTCCTTCCCCGATGTGCGCGATAACGCCGTCCTCCTGCGAGTCGCCGCTGAAGACCTGCACCCCTACGGCACCACCACGCAGCATCAACCCGTCCGCGGCCTGGTGCTGGTGCGCCTCGACCCCGCTCTCGCCGCCGGTTTCCGCTACGGAGACCGCCTGCTCCTGCACGGCTACCTCGAAACCCCGCCCGAAGCCGAAGATTTCTCCTACCGAGAATACCTCGCCCGCCAGGGCGTTTACAGCACGCTCACCCGCGCCCGCGGCGTCCGCCTGGAAAGCGGGCAGGGAAACCCCTTCTGGGCGGCGGTTTACGCCATCAAGGGGAAAGCCCTCGCCGCGGTTTACCAACTCTGGCCTGACCCCGAAGCCTCGCTCTTTGCCGGAATCCTCCTGGGGGTGGAAACCGGCATCCCCAAACCCGTCGCACAGGATTTCAAGGAAACCGGCACCACCCACATCATCGCCATCAGCGGCTTCAACATGGCGATTGTCGCCGCGCTCTTCATGGGGATTTTCGGGCGCGCGCTCGGCGCGCGGCGGGGCGCGGCCGCTGCTGCGCTTGGCCTGGGGCTGTACACCATCCTCGTCGGCGCAGACCCGGCAGTGGTGCGCGCCGCCATCATGGGCGTTCTGGCGCTCTTCGCCCGTCAGGTGGGGCGGCGGCAGAACGCGCTCAACACCCTGGCCTTTACCGCCGCGCTGATGGCGCTCGCCAACCCGCAAACGCCCTGGGATGTGGGCTTTCAACTCTCCTTCGCCGCCACCCTGGGGCTGGTGCTCTACGCCCAGCCCATGCAGGACGCCTTCACCGCCCTGCTCGCCCGCCGCCTGCCCCGTTCCGCCGCCCGCAAAATCGCCGCCCCGGTTGGCGAATACGTCCTCTTTACCTTCGCCGCTCAACTCACCACCCTGCCCATCATGGCCTACCACTTCGGCAGCGTTTCGTGGGTGGCCTTTCTCGCCAACCCCGCCATCCTGCCAGCCCAGCCACCGGTGATGACCCTCGGCGGGCTGGCGCTCATTCTGGGCGTGCTCTACCTGCCGCTGGGGATGCTCGCCGCGCCACTGGCCTGGCCTTTTGTGCTCTACACCATTCGGGCGGTGGAGTTTTTTGCCGATTTGCCGGGGGGAACGCTCGATCTCGGAGATTTCTCGCTCGTTTGGCTGATCCTGTTCTATGCAGCGCTCTTCGGGCTGACTTTTGGCGGGTCCCGCCTGCGCGGCTGGTTCGCCGCCCGCGAGGAAAACCGCGCCCAAAGCCTCGCCACCCCGGCGATTCTCGTCCTTGGGGTGAGCGCGGTCTTTGTTTGGCGGCTGGCGCTCTCCGCCCCCGACGGCCTGCTACACCTGACCCTGCTGGATGTCGGCTCCGGCGAGGCGGCGCTGGTGCAGACGCCCGACGGACGGTTCCTGCTCATCAACGGCGGGGCTTCGGCCTCGCGTCTCTCCGACGCGCTGGGGCGCCGCCTGCCGCCCTTCCGCCGCGAGGTGGATTACCTGGTGGTGGCTTCGCCGCGCTCGGAAAGCATCGCAGCCCTGCCGCGGGCCTTGCCGCGCTTTCCGCCGCGGGCGGCGCTTTGGGCCGGGCTGCCCAGCCCCGCGCGGGATGCCGATCACCTGCGGGAAACGCTGACCACCCTCAGGGTTCCGGTGCGGGATTCCGCTCCGGGGCAGGCGTTCGACCTCGGGGAGGGTGCCACCCTGCGGGTGCTGACCGTCTCCAACAACGGGGCGATCCTTTTGCTGGAATGGGGAAATTTCCGCGCCCTGCTGCCCTTCGGTGCAGATGCCGAAGCCGAGGCTTCGCTGGCGATGGGGCGAGCGGTGGGGCAGGTGAGCGTGCTGCTGCTCGCCGACCGGGGCTACGCGCCGCTCAACCCGCCGGAGTGGATCGCTGCCCTGCGCCCGCAGTTGGTGCTGCTCTCGGTGGCTGCCGACGACCCCGATGGCCGCCCCGACCGCGAGACGCTGGACGCGCTGGGCGGCTATTCCCTGCTGCGGACGGATCAGCACGGCTGGGTTGAGATCGCCACCGACGGCGAGCGCATGTGGGTCACGGTGGAGAGGTAGCAGCAACGGATTGCTGGCGCGAAGCGGATGAACGGATGTCATCGCGTCGAGCGGAGCAGAGCGCAGTCGAGATGCGGGGAACGCGCAAGACTGGCAGTCCTGTGAGGACTGCCAGTCTTCGGAAAAGCGGACACAATCAGCAGCGGATTGCTGGCGCGAAGCGGATAAACGGATGTCATCGCGTCGAGCGGAACGGAGTGCAGACGCGCGGGAACGCGCAAGACTGGCAGTCCTGTGAGGACTGTCAGTCTTCGGAAAAGCGGACACAATCAGCAGCGGATTGCTGGCGCGAAGCGGATAAACGGATGTGCCGTAGTGCGGATTGGCAAGCCGCACCACCTCGCAGGAGACCCTAAAGGTCTCGCAGACCTTTAGGGTCTTGAGGCGGTGTTACGTGCGCTTGCGGGTTTCGGCAGGCT
>CAZPSL010000076.1:0-14118 GCA_964589145.1 uncultured Anaerolineales bacterium | reverse complement strand
CGACAGGCCGGTGATGACCACCAGTTTGTCGCGCGGGATTTCTACGGTGATGTTTTTGAGGTTGTGTACGCGTGCGCCGACGACGCGGATGGTTGAGGTTGTCATGGGTTGCGGGTTGTGCAGGTTGAAGGTTGAAAGTTGCAGGTTGAAGGTTTGGAAAGCGGGGGAATTATAGCACAATTGTACTAAAAACGTGATGCGGTAGGTGTTTTGGGTGCAAGCAAATGTTGTAGAAAGATGGTTATCTACCAACAAGCCGTGGTATTCTGGAGCCCCATCCCCCCTGTATCCCCCCTCACCCTTCGGGCAGGCTTCGCACTCCCCAGGGAAGGGGGGACTGGACTCTTCGGTGGGTGTGCGGCGCACGAAGTGCGCCGCACACACACCTGACAAACACGCCCCTCCCCCAATGGGGGAGGGGCCGGGGGTGGGGGTACACTCAACAATACAATGCTGAATTTTGCTCAATTTCTACATCTTTTGTCTGCCCCCCTTCCTGCACGGCGATTTGCCGCATACCGCGAGATGCGTTATCATTGGGACTTATGAAACAGGAACCAACCGTCTGGGATTTTGTTAAATCTTGGATTTTCTTCTGGCGCAATGAGCGCATCCACATTCCAGAGGGGGAGCCGCAATCCCCGGATTCAGCGATGCCCCCGACATCCAAGGTGAAACCGCGCCCCCCGGCCAGTATTCCCTCCCGCCCGCCGAACATTTCCATTCATCCGCCTCATATCGCACCCTGGAAGGTCGCGCGGCTGCTGCTGCCACCGGGGCTGGCCTTCCTGGCCCAATCCGCGCTGGAACCGCCAAACCGTTCTGCCGGGATGGGGATTTTCTTCTACACGCTTGCCGCGGTGTGGATACTCTGGGCGGCCTGGAAAGGCGAGTGGCAACTCGCCGCGCGGGAGGCCGTTTACCGCCTGGGATGGGAAGATACAACCGTCCGCTGGCCGTGGCTGGCATCCGCAGGCATCCTGGGGCTGGCAGCGTTCATCGCTTTTGGGGGCAACCGCTTCACGCTGTTCAACACAACGCTGTGGCTGGCATCCATCGCTGTGTTTCTCTGGGCACTCTGGCAGCAGCCTGAACCCGGCACCCCGCGCTGGACAGCGCGCATCCGCACCTGCTGGAATGATTTTTGCACGCACGGCATCCGCTTTTCCCCGTGGACGCTGCTGGTGATCGCCGCTTTTGCGCTCACTGCATTCTTTCGATTCCATCAACTGGATCAGGTGCCCAAAGAAATGTTCAGCGACCACGCCGAGAAACTGCTCGACGTGGCAGATGTGCTTGACGGGCAATATCGGGTTTTCTTCCCGCGCAACACCGGGCGTGAAGCCTTTCAGATGTACCTGACTGCGGCGATGTCCTTGATTTTCGGCACCGGCCTGTCGTTCATGAGCCTCAAACTGGGTACGGGACTCGCCGGGCTGTTTACCCTGCCGTTCATTTACCTGCTGGGCAAGGAGGTTGCCAACCGCCGCGTCGGGCTGCTGGCAATGGTCTTTGCCGGAATCGCCTACTGGCCCAACGTGATCTCGCGGGTGGCATTGCGGTTCACGCTTTACCCGTTTTTCTACGCGCCGATGGTGTACTTTCTGGTGCGGGGCTTCCGCCGCCGCAGCCGCAACGATTTCATCGTGGCAGGGCTGTTTCTCGGCATGGGGTTGCACGGGTACAGCCCTTACCGCTTTGTGCCTTTTGTTGTGCTGCTGGCTTTCGGGCTGTACCTGCTTCACCGGCAGTCAAAGGGCGCACGCTGGCAGGCCGTCGGCTGGCTGGCTGCCACCGGGTTCACCTCTCTGTTTGTGTTCATCCCGTTGGGACGCTATTGGCTCTCCAACCCGGCTCTGTTCTCCTACCGGGCGATGAGCCGCATGACCGGCATCGAGCAGCCGCTCCCCGGGCCTGCCTGGGAAATTTTTATCAAGAACACCTGGAAAGCCCTGCTCATGTTCTTCTGGAATAACGGCGAAATCTGGGTACATTCGGTTCCTTACCGCCCCGCGCTGGACGTGGTCTCAGCGGTGCTGTTCTTCAGCGGGGTGATGCTTATCATTTACCGCTATGCCCGCAAACGGGACTGGATGGACCTCTTTTGGGTCTTGTCAATCCCCATGCTGATGATGCCCTCGATACTCTCGCTGGCGTTCCCGGCAGAAAACCCTGCACTGAACCGCACCGCAGCGGCGATTGTGCCGGTTTTCCTTCTGGTGGGGTGGAGCCTCGACGGATGGATGACCAGCCTCAAATCCGTGCTGAAGTTCCGCTGGGGGCGGGCGATCACTTACGGGGCCGCGTTATTCCTGATTTTCCTCTCCATCCAACAAAATTACGACCTGGTCTTTCAACAATACAGAACCCAGTTTGACGCGAGTTCGTGGAACACATCCGAAATGGGGGCAGTCATCCGCCAGTTTGCCGATACCGTTGGTGACGAGAATCAGGCCTGGGTGGTCTCTTATCCCTACTGGGTGGATACCCGCCTGGTGGGGATCAACGCCGGTTTTCCGCGGCACGATTACGGCATCTGGCCTGATCAACTGGATGAGACGTTAGCCGCGCCCGGCCCGAAGTTGTTCCTGTTCAAGCCAGAGGATGACGAGGCTTTGGGCCGTCTGCAATCACTTTACCCGGACGGCACCTTGCGGTTGTACAACTCCCCGCTGGAGGGACACGATTTTTACATTTACTTCGTCCCCGGTGAAGCGCAGCAGCCCGTTCCGAGTGATCTGCCTGTGGAGATCATCCCCGCCCCGGAAAATGACCCCGAACCCTGAGCCTCTCATGGAAAATCCGACCCCTTCCGTCTCTCCAAAAAAATCGAAAGGTCTGCGCCCCTGGATGGTGATGATGCTGCTGGTTTACATTCTGGCAGCAGGCGCATTCTTGCGCTTCAGCGGCATCAACTGGGACGAAGATCAGCACCTGCACCCCGATGAGCGTTTTCTGACGATGGTCTCCACGTCAATTGCGCCGGTGGATAGTTTCGGGGAATACTTCGACACCGCGAATTCCTCGCTGAACCCTGCAAACCGCGGCTACACTTTTTTTGTTTACGGTACCCTGCCGCTGTTCATTACCCGCTACTTCGGTGAGTGGCTGGGCATGACCGGATACGGGGATATCCACCTGGTCGGGCGGGCGCTCTCCGCCGCGGCGGATTTGCTGACAATCTTGCTCGTCTTTCTGGCGGCAGAAACGCTCTACAACCGGCGGGTGGGGCTGCTGGCGGCAGCGTTCTATGCCGTGCTGGCGCTGCCCATTCAGCAGGCGCATTTTTACACAGTAGATGCAATCACCAGTTCTTTCATGATGCTGGCATTCTACTTCGCGGCACAGATAGCGGTTGGCGAAGATGGAAGAGGGAGGAGGGAGGAGCGAAGAGCGAGGAGCGAGGAGAGAGGAGCGAGGAGGGATGAGCGAGGAGAGAGGAGCGGAGAGGGAGGAAGGGAGGGCGTCAGCCCGCAGTCGAGACGCAGCACAGCGGATGAACAACCTTCAGCCATCAATCACCAATCATCAAATTCCTCCACGCTCCAGCCGCCTCGGATCGCGCTCTTCGTCCTCTTCGGCCTCGCCCTGGGGATGGCAACAGCCTCCAAAATCAACGCCGCACCGATTGCAGTCATTCTTCCGCTGGCCGCAGGGCTGTACTGGCTCAAACTTCCGCCCCGCGAGCAGAAACAGCAGGCACCGCGCCTGTTCGCTTACCTGGTGCTGGCGGCAGTGGTCAGCGTGCTGGCGTTTCGGGTCTTCCAGCCCTATGCCTTCGACGGGCTGACACTCAACGATGCCTGGGTAGAAACCATCAAAACCCAGCGGGCACAGGCCAGCGGCGATGTGGATTTTCCCCCGGCGCTGCAATGGGCACGGCGTCCGCTCACGTTCTCCTGGCAGAACATGACTCTGTGGGGACTGGGGCTGCCGATGGGGCTTCTCGCCTGGGCAGGATTCGCACTGATGGCATGGCGCATGTTCAAGGGCGGCTGGCTCAAACACATCCTGCTCTGGAGCTGGACGGCGGCGTACTTCGCCTGGCAATCCATCCAGTGGAACCCGACCATGCGCTACCAGTTGCCGATTTACCCCCTGCTGGCGATCATCGCCGCCTGGGCGGTGGTGTGGCTCTACGACCGGGGACAAGGGACGGAGGACGGACATGGTTCGGTCTTCGGTCTTCCGTCCTCAGCCGTCTTCCGCTGGAGCGCACTGGCCCTCGGCAGCCTTGTGCTGCTCGCCACCGCCGCCTGGGGATACGCCTTCAGCAGCATTTACCCGCGGGAGCACACCCGCATTGCCGCCTCGCGCTGGCTGTTCCAGGAGATGCCCGGCCCCGTCACCCTGCACATCGGACAGGGGAACGGCACCTACCATCAGCCGCTCCCTCTCCCGGAGGGAACCACCATCCAGCCGGAACAGCCCTACATTTTGCCCTTCGAAGCCCATGCCTCCGGCACGCTGAACGAGATTCGACTCCCGCACGTGGTAGATCAGCGCACCCGGCAGCAGCCCGCGACCCTGTTCGTCTCGGTGATGGATGCCTCCGGGACGGGCAACCCGCTTGCGGTCGGGCAGGCGGTTCCGGCTTCGGGTGCGGATTCCCCCCAAAGCGTGCAAATCCCCCTCAGCAACCCGGTATACCTGCTGGCGGGGCAGTCCTATCTCATCACGCTGGATGCCAGCACCGGAGATTCCGACCTGCGGATTTGCGGGCCGCTTGCGCTGGCCTTTATCTCTGAAGGGAACAGCAGCGGTGAACCGGTGCCAGCACAAATTGCCCTGCTGCCAAACTGCCTGGGACGGGAAGCGCTCCCCATCACGCTGTTTTACACCCCGCCGGTGAACGGCACGCTGACGGCGGTGAATATCCGCTTTGGCGAAACGGTTGAACCCTACACCCCCGACGAACAGGTGCTGAGCATCCAACTCTACAGCGGAGACCTGCAAGCCGAGCCGTTGGCGGAAGGCACGGTGCGCTCCGATTTTGCCGTCCGGGATGACCCCCGCGGCGCGGGCTACACCCTGACCCTTGAGCCGCTCATTGCGCTGGAAGACGGACGCCGCTACACCCTGCAACTCACGCTGGAAGAGGGCGAGGGCGCGCTGGCCTTTACGGGTGCGGCAGCAGCCAACGAATCATCCTGGGATGACGGCCTGCCCCTGCGCATTGACGGCTACGACCCCTACGGCGGCATCTACCGGGGCGGCCTGAACTTCGAGATGTACTGGGACGACAACACCGAGAAGTACGAGCGGTTCGTCACCACCCTCGACCAGGCCGATTACATCCTGATTTCCTCCAGCCGTCAATGGGGCAGCACCACCCGCGTCCCGGAGCGCTACCCGCTCACTCGCGAGTATTACCACCGGCTGCTCGGCTGTCCGCCGGAGCGCGAGATCGAGTGGTGCTACAACGTGGCGGAGGTCGGCACCTTCCGGGGCGATCTCGGCTTTGAACTGATCCGCGTCTTCACCACCGACCCGCAAATCGGCCCCATCGCTGTCAACGACCAGCCCTCCGAGGAAGCCTTCACGGTTTACGACCACCCCAAGGTGTTCATTTTCAAAAAGTCGGCGGAGTACGACCCGCAGCGGGTGCGCGCCATCCTGGGGGCGGTGGACCTCTCCACGGTGGTACGCGTCACCCCCAAACAGGCCGATTCACACCCCGGCAACCTGCTCCTGCCCCCTGACCGCCTCGCCGAACAGCGCAGCGGCGGCACCTGGAGTGACCTGTTCGATTACAACGCCCTCCAGAACCGCTACCCGCTGGTCACGGTCGCCCTGTGGTATCTGACGGTCAGCGTGCTCGGCTGGCTGGCGTATCCCTTCGTGCGCTTCGCCCTGCCCGGCCTGGGCGATCGCGGCTACCCGCTCTCGCGGATTGCCGGCCTGCTGATGCTGACCTATTTCGCCTGGCTCGCCGGTTCGGTGCGGATTCCGTTCTCGCGGGCGACCATCGGCGCGGCCTTCGGGCTGGTTGCTCTCCTGGGGCTGATCCTGGCCTGGAAGCAGCGCGCCGCCCTGCGCGCCGAATGGCGCGAGCGGCGTTCCTACTTCCTGCTGGTGGAAGGGTTGTTCCTGGCATTCTTCCTCTTCGGGCTGCTGGTGCGCTTTGGCAACCCCGATCTCTGGCACCCCTGGAAGGGCGGCGAGAAGCCGATGGATTTCTCGTACTTCAACGCCGTTCTCAAAAGCACCAGTTTTCCGCCCTACGACCCGTGGTTCGCGGGCGGCTACATCAATTACTACTACTACGGTTTTGTGATTGTGGGCGTGCTGGTGAAACTGCTGGGCATTGTGCCTTCGATTGCCTACAACCTGATTTTGCCCACCCTGCTGGCGATGATCGCCCTCGGCGCGTTCTCCGCGGCGTGGAATTTGGCGGCAGGCAGCCGAAAATCATCGCGTCGAGTGGAGGCTGAGCCTGCCGAAGCCGCAGGCGAGACGCCGCCACGCGCTTCGACTGCGCATCCTGCGGACGTTCCGCCCTCCACCTTCCACCCTCCACGCCCCGCGCCCCACGCCCCCCTAACCGCCGGGCTCTCCGCCGCGCTGGTGATGGCGGTACTCGGCAACCTGGGCACCTTGCAGATGATCACCAAAGGCTTCAAACTGATCGCCGCGCCGATTGACGCGCTGGCAAATGCCAACATCTTCGCGCGGCTGCTGTGGAGCATCGAGGGTTTTTTCATGGCGCTCACCGGCTCGCCGCTGCCCTACCGCTCCGATGAATGGTACTGGAACCCCAGCCGCGTCATCGCCCCGGAGCACGGCAACCCGATCACCGAGTTCCCCTACTTCACCTTCCTCTACGGCGACCTGCACGCCCACCTGATCGCCCTGCCAATCGCCCTGCTGGCAATCTCCTGGGCGCTTTCGGTGGTTTTGAGCCGCGCCTGGCAACGCAAGGGAGGCCGCGCCCCGCTCCAGATCGCGGCCAGCCTCTTCCTGGGCGGGCTGGCAATCGGCGCACTCTACCCCACCAACCTCTCGGACATCTACACCTACCTGCCGCTGGGCGCGCTGGCGGTCGCCTACGCGCTCTGGATGTACGGCGATACCCGCGAGAGCCGCCCCGGCAGCGCCCGCGCACTGCTCTACATCGCGGCGGCGGTCGCCGCGCTCTTTTTGCTGGCGACCTTCCTCTACCAGCCCTACCGCCAGTGGTACGGGCAGGCCTACTCGGACGTGATGCTCTGGAAGGGCACCCGCACCCCGCTCTCGGAGTACCTCACTCACTGGGGATTGTTCATCTTCATTTTCCTCAGTTGGCTGATTTACGAGAGCATTGACTGGATGGCATCCACCCCGGTTTCTGCGCTGCGCAAACTGAAGCCCTACCGGCCCCTGATGTGGGCGCTGCTGGCCCTGTTTGCGGCTTTGCTCCTGATTTTGGGGCTGAACCGCTACCCCGAAGGCATCCCGCCGGAGGTCTCCTTCCCCCTGGGGATGGGCGTGCATGTAGCCTGGCTGGTTTTGCCGATGGTACTCTGGGCGGGGATTCTCTTCCTGCGCCCCGGGCAGTCCGATGTCAAGCGGTTCGCGCTCTTCCTGCTGGGGACCGGGCTGCTGCTGACCTTGATGGTCGAACTCGTGGCGGTCAGCGGCGACATCGGGCGGATGAACACGGTCTTCAAGTTTTATCTGCACACCTGGGCTTTGTTCGCGGTCGCGGGGGCGGCGGCTTTCGCCTGGCTGCTGGGGAGTCTCCCCCGCTGGAGCCGCGGCTGGCGCATCTTCTGGCAGGTCAGCGTGGTGGTGCTGATCTCCGGGGCGGCGCTCTACCCCCTGACGGCGACTCCCGCCAAAATCCGGGACCGCATGGCGGAGGACGCGCCTCACACCCTCGACGGGATGACCTACATGCAGTACGCCATCCTCTTCGACCTCGAAACCGAAATGGATCTCAGCCAGGATTACAACGCCATCCGCTGGATGCAGGAGAACGTCAAGGGTTCGCCGGTGATTGTCGAGGGTCAGTTGACCGAATACCGCTGGAGCACGCGCTACACCATCTACACCGGCCTGCCCGGCGTGCTGGGCTGGAACTGGCACCAGCGTCAGCAGCGTGCCCTGACTCCCGATTCCTGGGTCTGGGACCGCGTCAACGCGATTGATGCTTTCTACCAAACCACCGACCCCGCCGAAGCCGTCGCCTTTTTGGAGAAGTACGATGTCGCCTACATTGTGCTGGGGCAGTTGGAGCGCGCCAAATACGCCGGTGACGGTCTGGTAAAATTCGAGGCACAGAACGGCATCCTGTGGAACGAGGTCTACCGCGACCGCGAGACGGCAATTTATGAGGTGGTGAAGTGAACCGGAGAGCAAACAGGGTATTCAAGGCGGGCAGAGAAACAGGGCAGGCAGCCCCAGTGTTCACCTGTCCCCTGATTACCTGATCGCCTGATCGCCTGATTACCTGATCACCTGATCACCTGATTACCTGATTACCTGATCGCCTGATCACCTGATTACCTGATTACCTGATTGCCTGATTGCCTGATTCCGGGTCGTGCGTTTCCCTTACCCCCAGCCCCTCTCCCTAAGGGAAAGGGGAATCCGCATACTCTATTTCCCATGTCCTTCCTTCTCTGGTACCTGCTGATCACCCTGCTCGGCCTGCTGACCTTCCCGCTGGCTTACAAACTCCTGCCCGCGCTGGCGGACCGGGGCTACGCGCTTGCCCGCACGCTCGGTTTGCTGCTTTGGGGCTACCTGTTCTGGATTTTGGGCGTTTTCCACATCCTGCCGAACTCTGTTGGCGGGGAGTTGGCCGCCCTGGGGATGCTCGCCGCCCTGGGGTTCTGGGCGTGGCGCTCTCTGGAGCCGGGCGAACTCCGCCGCTGGGTGCGCCGTCAAAGACGGATGATCCTGATCGTGGAAGTCCTGTTCCTGCTGGCGTTCGCGGGCTGGGCGGTGGTGCGCGCCGCCAACCCCGATATCGCCGGCACCGAAAAGCCGATGGAACTGGCTTTCATCAACGCCATTTTGCACTCGCCCTCCCTGCCCCCGCACGACCCCTGGCTTTCGGGCTACTCGATTTCGTACTACTATTTCGGCTATGTGCTGGTTGCCATGCTGGCGCGCCTGACCGCCAGCCCCGGCAGCGCGGCCTTCAACCTGGGGCTTGCGCTGATTTTCGCCCTCGGCGCGGTCGGCTCGTATGGGGTGCTGTACAATCTGCTGGGGAGAAAGCAGAAGCCGGAAAACAGCCGCCACTCGCCACCCGCCGTCCGCTCCCCGCTCCCTGCGCTGCTCGCCCCATTCTTCGTGCTCATCGTCAGCAACCTGAGCGGGCTGCTCCAGTGGATGTACGCCCGCGGCATCTTCTGGCAGCAGACGGGCTCCGGCGGATGGGTTTCGCCCTTCTGGGCCTGGCTCGACATCGGACGGTTTGCCAACCCGCCTACGGGGGAGGCGCTGCCCTTCTGGTGGTGGTGGCAGGGTTCCCGCATCGTTCAGGATTACGATTACCTGTGGGTCAACAAGGGGGATGTGATTGACGAGTTCCCCTTCTTCTCGTTTCTGCTCGGCGATTTGCACCCCCATGTTCTCGCCCTGCCCTTCGCCTTTTTGGTGATGGCCGCCGCATACCACGTCCTGCTGGGCGGCGGGGAGGGGCGCATCCGCTGGCTCGGCATCCCCCTGCGCCTGAACTGGACGGCCTTCGGGTTCTCGGCGCTCGTTCTGGGGGCGATGGGCTTCCTCAACACCTGGGATTTTCCGTTTTACGTCGCCCTGTTCGCGGGGGCGTACGCGTTGCGAGGGTGGTGGGCAGCGGTCAGCCCACAGTCATCGCGTCGAACGGAGGCGCAGCCGCAGCCGAGACGCAACCCGCTGAAACAAGCCGCCCTCGACTTTCTCGGCATCGGTCTCGCGCTCGGCGTGACGGGCGGGGTGCTGTATCTGCCGTTCTACCTCAGTTTCTCATCTCAGGCGGGGGGCTTCCTGCCGAACCTGATTTACATCACCAAGGGCGCGTACACCTGGATTCAGTTCGCCCCCCTGCTGGTGCCGATTTTCGGTTTGCTGTTCTACCTGGCGCGGCGGTATGCCGACAAGCCCCGCCTGCTGACCGGGCTAAAAGCCGCGCTGGTGGTTTTTGCGCTCCTGTTCGCGGCTACCGCCCTGTTCACCGCGCTGATCGCCATCCTGCCCGCTTTTGCCGGGATCAAGCCCGAAGCCGCCCTCGCCGCCGATGCCTACCTCGGCTCGCTGCAAGCGCCCGGCTGGGGCGCGGCGATCATCGAGGGCTTCCGCCGCCGCGCGGTAACTCCGGGGACATGGCTCACCCTTGGGGCAATGCTCACCCTGGCATTGGCGGTGCTGATACCGGACAGTCGTCAGCAATCGCGTCGAGCGGAGGCTGAGCCTGCCGAAGCCGCAGTCGAGACACCTTCACGCGCTACCCTCTTCGTTCTCCTCGCCGTCACGCTCGCCGCGCTGCTCGTCCTGACCCCCGAATTTTTCTTCCTGCGCGACTTCTTCGGCTACCGCATCAACACCATTTTCAAGTTCTACTACATCGCCTGGCTGCTGTGGGCCATTGCCGCGGCCTACGCCACTGCCACGCTGTGGAACCGCCTGCGCGGCGGCTGGGGCTGGGCCTTCCGGGGCGTCACGCTGGCGGTGCTCGCGCTCTCGATGCTCTACCCCGCGATGGGGCTGTGGTCGAAGACCAACGGCTTCAACCCGCCCCAGTGGACGCTGGACGGCGCGGCGTTCATCGCCCGTTCCAGCCCTGACGAGGCTGCGGCGGCGCGCTGGCTGGCATCCGCTCCCCTGGGCGTGGTTGCCGAAGCCGCCTCCCCGGCCTCCAGTTACACCGCCTACGCCCGCATGGCGACTCTCAGCGGGCAGCCTGCTGTCCTGGGCTGGATGGGGCACGAAAGTCAGTGGCGCGGCGGCTACGCCGAAATGGGCAGCCGCGAACCCGACCTAGCCGCGCTTTACTGCTCCCCCAACTGGGCGGACGCGCAGGAAATCATCACCCGTTACGGCATCCGCTACATCGTGGTCGGCGGGCTGGAGCGCAGCACCTACGCCCGCGGCGGCGCCAATTGCCCGGCGGGGCTGAGCGAAGGAAAATTCTACGAAAACCTGCCGATCGTCTTCCGGCAAGGCGACGTGACGATTTTTGGAGTCAGGTAAACAAGGAGGTGCAAGTGTCCACTTATGGAAAAGATGCAATTTCTGTAGATGTGGGGAATCGCCTGCGGGAACTACGCCAGGAGCGAAATATGTCCATGCGGGCATTGGCACGTGCCAGCGGGTTATCAGCCAACGCATTGAGCATGATTGAACGCGGGAAAACATCTCCCTCGGTGAGTACGCTCTACAAATTGGCAGGTGCAATGGGCATACCGATCACTGCTTTTTTTCGCGAGCAGCACTCTCAACAGGAAGTTGTCTTTCGAAAATCGTCAGAGCGGGCGCGCGTCCCGTTTCCGCTCGGCTTGCTGGAGGGGTTAGGGGGTGAATTTTTTATTGGCCGGATGGAGCCGTTTATGCTCACGCTCGAAAGTGGTGCCAGCAGCGGCCCGTTCGGGATTGTTCACAGCGGGCATGAGTTTGTGCTATGCCTGCGGGGTGAATTGGAATATCAGGTGGAGCAGCAACGGTTTCTGCTCGAAGCGGGAGACAGTTTGCTCTTCGCTGCACAGTTGAAGCACCGCTGGCGTAATCCGGGCACGCGGGTGTGTACTGCAATTTTTGTTCTGGCGGGTTTCGGAAAAGACGAGCATCCCGGCGAATTTCACATCACCTCCAGTTTGCAGGCAGGCGCTAATCCCTGAGCAGAAATAACCTGAGTTGCGGAGAGCCCAAGTGACACTGCCAGGACGTTTGCCCTGAGCAGTGGTTTGTGGTGTTTTGTGCGTGCAAAGCACACACAAAACACCACTTTTTCCTGCGTTTCAGCGAAAGTCCTGACTGTCTGGTTAACACAAATGGAGCGAATGGCACGAACAGAAATTCGTGCCATTCGCTCCATAGCGTATCTTTGGGAATTTGCGTCAGTGCTGCAAAATCTGGGAGAGGAACAGTTTGGTGCGTTCCTCGCGGGGGTTGTTGAACAAATCGCGGGGCGTGGTATGCTCCACAATCAGGCCGCCATCCATAAAAATCACCTCGTCAGCAGCGGAACGAGCGAAGCCCATCTCGTGGGTGACGCAGACCATCGTCATGCCCTCTTTTGCGAGATCGAGCATCACGTCCAGCACTTCCTTGATCATCTCCGGGTCGAGCGCGCTGGTCGGCTCGTCGAAGAGCATGATTTTCGGGTTCATCGCCAATGCGCGCGCAATCGCAACGCGCTGCTGCTGCCCGCCAGAGAGTTGCGTAGGGTACGCATCCGCCTTCTCCGGGATGCCGACCCGCCGCAGTTGCTCCATAGCGATTTCCGCAGCCTCTTCCTTGGAACGTTTACGCACCACCGTTTGCGCCAGCGTAACGTTTTCCAGGGCGGTCAGGTGGGGGAACAGGTTAAACAACTGAAACACCATGCCGATTTCCGCCCGAATGGCGTTGAGTTTTTTGGCATCGTTGGACATCTTCTGCCCGTCAATCCAGATTTCTCCGCTGGTGGGGATTTCCAGGTAATTGATGCAGCGCAACATGGTGGATTTTCCGGAACCGCTTGGCCCGATGACGACCACCACCTTGCCGCGTTCCACCGTTAAACTCACCCCGTTGAGTGCTTTCACATCCCCGAAATGTTTGTGCAAATCTTTGACAACGATGATGCTATCTTTAGTGTTCATCTTTACGCAACCGCCTTTCCATCCATTGCACCAGCAGCGAGAGTGCCAGCGTCAGCGAGAGATACAACATGGAAACCGTGAAATATCCCTCCCGAAACCGGAAGGTACTGCCTGCGTACAATCGGGAGAGTTGGGTAATATCTCGCACCGCGAGCACAGAAACCAGCGATGAATCCTTGACCATGGCAACAAAATCGTTCCCCAGCGCGGGGAGCACGTTGCGGATTGCCTGCGGCAGGATGACGTAGCGCATCGCCTGTCCGTAACTCATCCCCAGCGAGCGGGCGGCCTCCATCTGGCCTTTAGTGATGGACTGAATGCCTGCCCGGAAGATCTCCGCCAAAAATGCGCCATAGGTAATCGAAAGCGCGATGATGGCACGCGTACTCATCGAGAGTGCAGAGTTCGGGACGCCGACCAACGCCGCTGCCGGAGGAACCACCACAAACGCGATGAAGAAAATCAACACCAGCATTGGAATGCCGCGGATAAATTCAACATAAAAACGCGCCATGTTGTTGAAAAAGACGTTCGATGAAATGCGTCCCAGTCCGGCCAGCAGCCCCAGGATCAACGCAAATCCGTAAGAAATCAGCGAGATTCTGATGGTAACGCCCAGCCCAACCCAGATGAACTCCAGCGCTTCTCGATAATTCGGGACGAAGAGAATAACCCCAAAAGAAAAAATCAAAAACAAGACCAACGCGACGAACCACCAGGGGAACTCCGACCACTTGCGGGTGCGCAATTCTTCAAAGGATGGTTCAGAAGGGGCCTGTTGCTGGACAGGAATTGGCAATTGATCGGTCACAAAGGGCCTCCTTGAAATTTCAGTGATGATCCTCGCACACAGATCATCCTTTTCGTAAACCCGGTGTTGAAGATGCCGGTTTCATTATTGACATTCCAAGAACCGGTGTGCAGGAAAGCCTACACACCGGTTCTCAGTTTACATGATTTCAGCCAGCGACCAGAGGGTTATCCCAAATCGTCATAGGTGATGTTGAAGTCGGGCCCGAAGTACTTTTTGTTGATTTCCTCGAGGAACCCGTCTTCCATCATGGATTTGAGCGCAGCATTCACCGGCTCGACCAGATCGCTGCCCTTGGGGAAGATAAAGCCCAGGTAATCGCTGGAAAGCGAATCGCCCACCAGTTTCACCTTGTCGGCGTTCTCGCCCACGTACCCCTGCCCGGCAACATCATCAATGATCACGGCGTCAATATCGCCGGCAATCAACGCCTGGACGGCGAAGGGGAACTGCTCGAAGGCCTGGATGCGGTCTTCGGGCAGGTACTTCTTCGCCGTCTCGTAGTTGGTGGTACCGGTCTGGGTGCCGAGTTTG
>CAZPSL010000075.1:0-15904 GCA_964589145.1 uncultured Anaerolineales bacterium | reverse complement strand
ACCGCCCTCAACGCCGCCCACCGTCACCTACGGCCTGATGGGCGTTACCACACTGATTTTCATCGCTCAATATCTGACGGAATACTTCCTGGGGCATGATTTGATCTCCCTGCTGGGGATGAAAATCAACGAGGCGATTGCAGCAGGTCAATACTGGCGGCTGATTACACCGATGTTTTTGCACGGCTCGATTTTCCACATCGGCTTCAACATGTACGCCCTTTACCTGTTCGGGCGCGGGCTGGAGCGGAGTTACGGCCACGGACGTTTTCTGACCCTGTACCTGCTGGGCGGGTTTGGGGGCAACGTCCTCTCAATGATGTTCACGGATGCCCCGTCGTTAGGTGCATCGACCGCGATTTTTGGATTGCTCGGTGCCCAGGGTGTCTTCATCTACCAGAACAAAGCCCTGTTCGGAGGGATGACCCGGCGCGCTTTGCAGGAAATTATCACCATCGCGGTGATTAACCTGGTCATCGGGATGTCACCGGGGATTGATAATTGGGGGCATATTGGCGGATTGATCGCTGGCCTGGTGTTTTCCTGGCTTGGAGGGCCTATCCTCGCCTCGGATGGCGGCTTCCCGATTGCCCATCTGGTGGATCAGCGACGGCTCAACGATGTGCTGATTGCCGCAGGAGTGACATTCGGCTTTTTCGCCTTCCTGGCGGTGGGCGCGCTTTACCTGATGAAGTGATTTGCCAAGGACTGGCAGTCCTGGCAGGACTGCCAGTCCTTTTTCCCCGTTTGCAAACCCGATGACCTTACGCACCTACCTCCGGAAACTACAAGAACGCGGCGATTTGCTCGTGATCACCGAGCCGATTTCCACGCAGTACGAGATCGCCGCAGTGATGAAGCAACTGGAACCGCGCCCTGTGCTGTTCGAGAACGCACGCGATTCCGCATTCCGGGTGGTCGGCAACCTGTTCTGCACTAAAGAACAGTTCGCCGATTATTTCGGCATCCAAACCGCCGGCATCATACCCTTGATGACGGGTGCGATTGCCGCCGCGCCCAATCGTCAATCGTCAAGCCCCAACCTTCAATCTTCGCCCCCCTGCCAGGAGGTTGTCCGCCCTGACCCCGATCTGGATGCCCTGCCCATCCTGCGGCATTTCCCCGGTGACGGCGGCAACTACCTGACCTCCGGCGTGGCGATTATCCGGCACCCCGAACACGGGCAGAACATGGACTTTCACCGCGGGATGCAGTTCTCCCGGCGCGAGATGGCCCTGCGGGTGGTGCGCGGGCGGCACTTCCACCGCTATCTCGAAGACCTGGGCGAGATGGATGTGGCAATCTGTGTGGGCAATTCGCCGGATATTCTGGCAGCGGCAGCGACCTCGGTCGCGCTGGGCGTGGATGAACTTTCCATAGCGGAAACCCTCGCAAAATCCGCGGGCGCGGCGGCGCCCCCGTTGACGCGCGCCAAAACCGTGGATCTGGTCATCCCCGCGGAGGCGGAATTCGTCATCGAGGGCACGGTCTACCGCGACCGGCGGCACGCCGAAGGTCCCTTTGTGGACCTCACCGAAACGCAGGACGTGATCCGCGAGGAACCGGTGATGGTGGTCAAGGCCATCACCCACCGTCGGGATGCGCTCTGGCAGGCGCTGCTGCCCGGCGCGCTGGAACACAAACTGCTGATGGGGATGCCCCGCGAGCCGACCATCTTCCGTGCCGTACAGGCGGCGGGCGTGCGCTGCCTGGATGTGAACGTCAACCCCGGCGGCTGCTCGTGGCTGCACGCCATTGTGCAGATTGACAAGCAACACAAGGAGGACGGCAAACGGGCGATTTACGCGGCCTTTGAGGGACACCGCTCTTGCAAACACGTTTTTGTGGTGGATGCCGATGTGGATATTTACGACCCCCTGCAAGTGGAGTGGGCGCTGGCAACCCGTTTTCAGGGTGACCGCGACCTGGTGATGCTCCCCCGCGAACCCGGCTCCAGCCTCGACCCCTCCGCCGAACCGGGCACAAAACTGACCCGGAAAATCGGCTTTGACCTGACCGCCCCGCACGGCGAAGACCGCCGCTCCTACGAGCGGGTTCCGTACCCCGATGTGGATTTGGAGCGGTTTGTAAAGAGGGAAAACGGGTAATCAGGAAACAGATAATTGGGAAACAGGCATCAGGTAATTAGGAAACAGGTATCAGGTAATTAGGGAATTGGGAATGGTTCCGCCCCAATCCCCAGACCCCAATCCCCAGACCCCATGAAACTCTCCGTTATCATCCCCATCTACAACGAGGAAGCCACGCTGGAAGAACTGGTAGCGCGCGTGCAGGCGGTAGAGTTGGAAAAGGAACTGATTCTGGTAGATGACGGTTCGACCGATGGCACAGTGGAGATTCTGCACCGCTGGGAAGCCAACCTGCCTCCGAATATGACCATCCTGCACCATGACCGCAACCGCGGCAAGGGGGCGGCTGTCGCCACCGGGCTAGAACACGTCACCGGCGATCTGGTCATCATTCAGGATGCCGATCTGGAATACGACCCGCAGGATTATCACAAACTGGTGGCCGCGTTCGATTCGCCGGAGCAGAAGGTAGTTTACGGCTCGCGAAACTTGCAGCGCAACCCGCGCTCCAGTTGGAGTTTTTACTGGGGCGGAAGGCTGCTCAGTTGGGTGACGAACTTGCTGTACGGCTCGCGCATCACGGACGAAGCCACCTGCTACAAGGTCTTCCGCACCGAGGCCCTGAAAGAAATCGGCGTGGAGAGTACCGGCTTCGAGTTCTGCCCGGAGGTTACGGCAAAAGCCCTGCGCCGCGGCTGGGACATCCGGGAAGTGCCCATTCATTACAACCCCCGCCTGTGGGATGAGGGCAAAAAAATCAAGTGGTACGATGGGCTGGTCGCGGTCTGGTGGCTGCTGAAGTACCGCTTTCGGTAGGGAATGGTGAGGCTGCTCCCGCAGATTTGGCAGAAAGTAGAGCGGATTGACAATCCGCTCCGGGCAAAGGGCTCACGTCACCGCGACGACTGGCAGTCCTGGCAGGACTGCCAGTCGTGACCCGGAAGCAGATTTTCCGCTCCCCAAAGTTGCAGACGCGTGAGACCTCGCACGTCCTGGCACAGCAATTTTTGAAAAAAGTGCTGCCCCAAAAAATGGAAAAATCACAAAAAGCAACCTGGATTTTCATCACTGCCCTGCTGTTGGTGCTTTTCATCGGGGAAGCCATTGCCCTGCACGGCTTCGCCGTGGAAAATCCCGGCACGGCGGATTTTTTCGCCCGCTGGTACGGCGGCAAGGAACTGGTGCTCCATGGACGCAATCCCTACGACCGCGAAATTGACCGCGAAGCCCAAAAGATCATGTTCGGGCGTTATACCCGCCCCGATGAAGACCAGGTAAACTTCGCCTACCCGCTCTACACAGTTTACCTGTTCTTCCCCCTCACTTTCGTCCCCTACGCCTGGGCGCAGGCAATCTGGATGACGGTGCTGCAATTCGCGCTGATCGCCCTCATCGCGCTCACCCTGCACCTTTCGGGCTGGAAACCGTCGTTGATCATGCTGGCCGCCACCATCCTGTGGGGGGTTTTCTTCTACCCCGGGGCGCGGGCAATTATGCTGGGGCAGTTCTCCATTTTGGTGGCGCTGGCGGTGATGGCAGCCGTTTGGGGATTGCTGTCGGGGCGGGAATGGCCGGGCGGCGCGGTATTGTCGCTGGCAACCGTCAAACCACAGATGGTCTTTCTGGTGATCCCGTTTCTCCTGCTCTGGGCGTGGAAGCAAAAGCAATGGCGATTCATCGCCGGGTTTGGGAGCGCGCTCGCGGGGCTGGTGATCACCAGCCTGATATGGGTACCCGACTGGATCTTCCGCTTTGTGAACAATATCGGGGCGTATTCCGCTTATGTGGGATTTGGCAACCCCCTGGAAAACCTGACCGCCCGATTCGCCCCCGGCGTGGATCACCTTCTGAACCCGCTGATTACCGCCGCGCTTTTGGGGTTGATGCTCTACCTTTGGTACCGCACCCTGACCGCCCACCCCAAGGAGTTTCTCTGGACCCTGTCATGGACCCTGCTGGTTGGCAGCCTGGTCGCCTTCCGCTCGGCCACGGCCAATCACGTCATTCTTTACCTGCCGCTGATGCTTGTGTTCAAGCGGCTGAATGCGCTAAAGTGGGGGACGCTATGGGTACTCGCAGCGCAGTGGGGGCTGACCGCTGCCCTGTGGACGATCTTCCTGACCACCATTGACGAAACCCGCGCCGACAATTTTGAAGCCGTCTTCATGCACGGCCTGCTGCCTGCCGCGCTGATTTCGCTCTACCTGCTTGATTGGCGGGGGCTGAAACGGTATGCCAGACTGCCGCTTCGGGCTACAAACAACCGGACAACACACAACGGCTAACATGGAATTGCTGTCAGCATAATGCGAAAAGTTTCTGTTCCTGCCATCGCCTTCGGTGCGCTGCTCTCCAGCGGCGGCTTCTTTCTGTGGAGCATGGCAATTCACCATCGCGGCTATCCGCTTGACGATGCCTGGATTTACCAGACCTATGCCCGCAATCTGGCACAGTTCGGAGAATGGGCGTTTGTCCCCGGCACACCGTCGGGCGGCTCAACCGGTCCATTGTGGGTGCTCCTTTTAAGTGCAGGATACCGGGCACGGGCCGACCATTTTATCTGGTCGTATCTGCTGGGATACGCATCACTTTTCGCCATCGGGCTGACAGGAATTCGGGGAGTGCAGAGCCTTCGTCCAAAACTAAAAAAACTCGCACTGGCTGCGGGGGCAGTGCTGGTTTTTGAATGGCATCTGGTCTGGGCCGCCGTTTCAGGGATGGAAACCGCATTGGCTGCGCTGCTAACAACCGGGGTTTTGGTGTACCTGTTGCAGCAACGTATTTCACCGCGTGCCTGGCTGCTTCTCGGCACGGTAATTGGCATCAGCGTATGGGTGCGCCCGGATGGGCTTCTGCTGCTTGGCCCGGCAGTGTTCGCCCTGCTTCTGGAAACCGGGAAGCACAGAAAAACCAGATTTCGGGACGGAGCGCTGATGGCAGCAGGGTTTGCCGTACCCTTTGGGCTATACCTGCTTTTCAATCAGGCAATCGCCGGGACGGTCTGGCCCAACACATTTTACGCCAAACAAGCCGAATACGCAGAACTGCAATCCATCCCGCTGCCAGCCCGTTATGCACAACAGTTGATACAACCGCTCACCGGGGTGGGAATTGTCCTGCTGCCCGGGTTCATCTTCGCACTGATTTCGGCGATCCGTCAGCAGCAATGGAAGCAACTGGCGGCTTTTCTGTGGATGTTGGGGTACCTGGGAACTTTCGCCATACGGCTGCCAGTCACGTATCAGCACGGGCGGTATGCAATGCCCGCAATGCCCATTTTCTTCATTCTGGGGCTGGCGGGAACACTGGAATGGGTGCAAAAATACCGGGGAGCGGCAGCGGTGCTTTATCGGGTGCTGGCAAAAACCTGGCTGGTTCTTTCCTTGCTGGTAACAGGCATGTTCTGGTTCCTGGGGGCAAAGGCATTCACCAGTGATGTCACTTTCATCGAAGATGAAATGGTATCAACAGCCCGATGGGTTGCCGCCCACACCGAACCTGACTCCCGCATTGCCGCTCACGATATTGGGGCGCTGGGTTACTTTGGAGAACGGGAAATAATCGATTTGGCCGGGCTGGTCTCCCCGGATGTCATTCCCTTTATGCGGGATGAAGCCCAACTCGCGGATTACCTGGATTCCCGGAATGCCGATTACCTGGTGACCTTCCCTGACTGGTACCCGGAACTGGTTACACATGCCGCGCTGGTTTACCAAACCGACAGTGAACGCACCCGCCAAGCGGGGTACAAAAATATGGCCGTTTACCGGTGGAGATGAAGTCGCATTCACATTCGGCCAGGGTGCAGGCAAAAAAGGGGTGAGGCGGAGGAGAATGCCAGAGAAGCAGTTCCCATAGACTGCCCAATTTCTACATCTTTTGCCTGCACCCACCGCCCGATTCCGGTTGCTTGGTCAGTACTCATGTGCTATACTCTCACCGAGAGGAGTTATGTTATGGATCCCATCACTGTTATAATTGTTGACGATCATCCTATCTTTCGAGAAGGCGTAATCAATACGCTTTCACTGGAAACTGATTTGGTCATTGTAGCCGATACCGATAACGGAGACGATGCCCTCCTGCTGGTTCGCGAGTACAGGCCAGATGTCGTGATCATCGATGTCAATCTGCCGGGAATGAACGGGCAACAAGTAACCCGCCAAATTATTAGCGAGAAACTCCCCACGCGGGTTATTTTGCTGACCGCTTACGATGATACCGAACAGGTGATTTATTCGATGCGGTCTGGCGCGGCAGCCTACTGTGCAAAACACGTTAAGCCGGAGAATCTCGTTGAGATTGTCCGGTATGTGGCTGCCGGAAAATACGTAATTGGAACGGACGTATTCGATAGTGCCAGACTGGAACGCTGGCTGGAATTGAGAACCGCTGGGGCAACCCGTTCATACAGCGACCCGGGGGAACCCCTCCACCCGCTTTCCAAGCGTGAGATGGAAGTGCTTACCTATTTGACAAAAGGAATGAGCAACAAGGAGATTGCCAACCTGCTGGGCATCAGCCATCAAACAGTCAAAAACCATGTAACTTCCATTTTGCGGAAATTAGGGGTCGAAGATCGAACACAAGCAGCGGTGTACGCCCTCAAGCGCGGGTGGGTACGCCTGCACGACCAGGAATTCGATCCGGTTCCGGCAAAAACAGAAATCTAGAAGGACGGGCACCGAACCGGGAAAGCAGCACTTGTGCTAACTTGCCAAATTTTCATCAGGAGTACACAGCATGGTTTTCGCAGAGAAGCAAACTGAAGAAAATGCTAACACCTGGAAGCAACTCGCCGGGGAAATCAAACAAAACCTGGAACAGAAAAAACGTGAGTTGCAAGAGATCACGATGCTGATTGAACAAAGCCAGTTGGAAGTCAACAAACTGGCTCAGAAAAACGCGGCCGCCACTGCACAAATTCAACAACTCCACGGATACTTCGACTCTGCCCCGCGGCAGGATATCCGCACGATTTACGATGCGGCACTGGATGCGCAACAACGGCTGTTTGTAATGCGCGGCCAACTCGAAAAACTGCAAAGTGATCAATCGCACTTGCAGGAGTACGTCGAGCAAACAGAACAAATTCTGCAAACACTGGAAATCGCACCAGCCCCAAGGGGAGCCGGCGGCCAATCAGCCGCCTTCGGAACAGTGGAAGCCATCATCCAGGCGCAAGAAGCAGAACGCCAGCGGCTATCCCGTCAGATGCACGACGGCCCGGCACAAGCCCTTTCAAATTTTATCCTGCAAACAGAAATCGCAATGCGGCTGTTCGATATCAATCCAGATCAGGCCCGCAAAGAACTGGAAGACCTGAAACAATCCGCCACGGCCACATTCCAGAAAGTGCGCGACTTCATCTTCGAACTGCGCCCAATGATGCTGGATGACCTGGGATTGGTTCCCACGCTGAAACGGTACGTTGAAGCCTTTAGAGAACAAGGGAACACCGAAATCAGGCTGAACATCTCCGGCGTAGAGCGGCGTCTGGAATCCTACATTGAAGTCATGATCTTTCGCGCTATCCAGGAACTCATCGGCAATGCGGCGCGTCACAGTCAGGCCAGCCAGATTTCCGTCACAATTGACATCAGTGATACCGACGTCAAGGTTGGTGTGGAAGACAACGGCAAAGGCTTCGATATTGATACGCTGCTGGAGGGCAGCAACATGGGGGTTAAGGTTATCAAAGAACGGGTCGAGATGCTGGGAGGGCATCTCGACGTGGAAAGCGCCATGAATCAGGGCAGCAAAATCTCGTTCCAGATTCCGGCCGGTAACACTTCGCAATCCGTCTTTGCCTGAGCAAAACAGGTTCTATTTCGACACAAAGCCGCGGAGAAAACCGGAGGGAACCGTCCGGCAGCCAAAAGCACTCAGCGGGGAACAGACAATTCTCAAGGGGTGAAAGTACGCATTGCCAGGGAATGAAGCAGGCGCTTGTTTCTGCGCCTGTAAAGTTGCTCAGGCAGCGGTTATCAGAGGGGATGCGAAACACCATCGCGGGAAATCGCTTGCATTACCGAAAATCGGAACCGATCCGCGTTCGAATTTTTGGATAGCCCCGCAAACACCAACTCAACGCAAACCACAAAAGCAGGCAATGGAACAAATTCGCACAAATATCGCCAAAACTTCTACAGGCCCGGTACTGGTGACACTTGGCGCGCTGGTATTGCTGGTTGCAGGAGTCATTGTTTCTTCGGGAGGCAACCCGCTTTCGCTCGCACGGCTGGGGACGCGTTACAGCCTGGGAGACCCGCAAGGCACTGAAGGCTACGACGGGCAATTTGTTTACTACATCGCCAGAAACTGGCAGCCCAATGATGTTGCGGCTTATCTGGACGCCCCCGCTTACCGTTACCAACGCATTCTGCTCCCCTTGCTAGCGCATATCATCAGCAGCGGGAACACCGCTTTCATTCCCTGGGCGCTGGCAGCCCTGGGCGTTGCATCGCACACCCTGGGAACCTGGGTTGTTACGCGCCTGCTCATCCGGTGGAAAATCAACCCGTGGTATGCGCTGGTATACGGGCTGTGGGTAGGTTTTCTGGTCGCAGTGCGGCTGGATTTGCCAGAGCCGCTGGCCTACGCCCTGGTTGCGGCAGCGCTGCTCGCCATAGAAAAGGAGCATCACCGTTGGGGGTGGGCATTGTTTGCTCTGGCGGTATTCGCAAAAGAAGTAACCCTCATCTTCGCAGCAGGACAAGGGCTGGCCTATCTGCTGCGAAAGGACTGGCCGCGCGCACTGGGGCTGGCCGTTGTTACCATTGTACCCTTTGCTCTCTTTCAGGGATGGCTTTGGCTGGTATTTGGCAGTCCGGGAGTTGGCTCCGGCGGGGCGATGGCAACACCGTTTGAGCGGATTCCATTGATGGGGCTTTGGAAAATCGGCAAATACAGCCCGTTGTACCTGCTGGCAATGGCAATTGTTGTCATCCCTTTCTTTCTGGTGCCCGCATTCTGGGGCATGTGGAAGGCAGCAGAAAAACTCCTGAAGCAGCAGCCGGATAACCTTGTCTTCGCGCTCGGATTGCAGGGGGCCATCTTTTTGTTCCTGCCGTTCTCCACCTTTCGGGAACCGGGCGGAACAGTGCGGTACGCCAGCGGGTTGATTCTGGCGGTGCTTCTGTTTGCCGGGCGCGACCGCCATTTCCGCGTGCTGCGTTACACCCCTCTCTGGATTGTGCTGAACGTATTTCTGCTCAAGGGCTGACGGAGGCTTTCCGCTGCCTACAAACGGATGTACCGGCAAAACCGCGCAGCAGACCTGTGAGGCCCAAGGGCCTCACAGGTCTCTTGCCGCCCCTTCTCTCTCCTTTCGGGAGAGGGAAACCAAAGCGGAAATTTTTGGAAGGGGAGGGCTGGGTAGGATGAACACTATCTTTTTGCAACATTTGCCTGCCCCCCTTTGGCCCCTGAAATCGCACTATCAACTCGTGGTACAATTTCCTCAACTTTACTTCAAAAACAGGACTTTCGCGCTGGGCAGTGGTGCAGGCAAAAGATGTGAAAATTAGGCAACACAGGCGTTTCTGCAACACCTGCGCACCCCTGAACAGTAGTTTGTGATGTGATGTGCGGGCTTCACACACGCACCACATCACGTTTCCCTGCGTTTTAGCGAAAGTTCTAAAACTTGTCCGAAAAATCACTGTTCGACAAACCGGATACAGTTTGCCATGCTGTGGCGACATGCCGGTTTGAATTTTCGGATAGAACCTAAACACGAAACAGAAAGCCTCCATTCATGCGTATTCTCACCAAAACCCAGGAAGCCCTGCTGACCGAAGAACGCGCCCTGCTTAACGATTTGCGCGTTGCCCTGGTCAAATTCGGCACCACCGAAGAAGACCAGAAAACCCTCGAAGATTCCATCGCCCAGTTAGATGATTTCTTCCTGCTGGTGGTGGTGGGCGAGTTCAACGCCGGCAAAAGCGCCTTCATCAACGCCCTGCTGGGGCAGCAAATCCTGCGGGAGGGCGTAACACCCACCACCACGCGGGTCAACGTGCTGCGCCACGGGGAAGCAGAAACCCGTCAGGTGGAGAGCGAACACCTCCACATCCTGACCGCCCCTGTGGAACTGCTGGAAAATCTCTCCATCGTGGATACCCCCGGCACCAACGCCATCATCCGTGAACACGAAATCATCACCAACCGTTTCGTTCCCCGCGCCGACCTGGTGCTCTTCGTCACCTCGGCAGACCGCCCCTTTTCGGAGAGTGAGCGCGCCTTCCTGGAGCGCATCCGTGACTGGGGGAAGAAGGTGATTGTAGTGCTCAACAAGGTGGATTTGCTGCAAAGCGAGAACGACCTGACCGAGGTAGAAACCTTCATCCGCGAAAACGCCCAGAAACTGCTCGGCATCGCCCCGGAGATTTTCCCCGTCAGCGCCCGGCTGGCGTTGCAGGCCAAGCAGGGTCAGCCCCAACTGTGGGAGCAAAGCCGCTTCGAGCCGCTGGAAACCTACATCCAGCGCAATCTGGACGAGGAGAGCCGCGTGCGCCTCAAATTGCTGAACCCCCTTGGGGTGGGCGAACACCTTGTAAGCCGCTACCTGAAGGTCGTCAACGAACGGCTGGGCCTCCTTCAGGAGGATTTCTCCGCCCTGGAAGACATCGAACGGCAGTTGAAAATCTACGAGGAAGACATGCGCCGCGATTTCGAGTTCCGCATGGCGGATATCGAAAAAACCATCTACGAGATGGAAAAGCGCGGCCAGGATTACTTCGACGATACCATCCGCCTGGCACGGGTAGTAGACCTGATGAAGAAAGACCGCATCCAGCGGGAGTTCGAGCAGAAAGTGATCGCCGATGTGCCCACACAGATTGATGTGCGCGTCGGCGAGATGATTGACTGGCTGGTAGAATCCGACCTGCGGCAATGGCAGGCGGTCACGGAGCATCTGGCGGAGCGGCGCAGGGAGCATAAAGAGCGCATCGTCGGCGGCTCGACGGTGGGTGCGTTCCACTCGGAGCGTGAGCGCCTGCTGGACGGAGTCGGGCGCGCCGCCCGCGAGGTGGTGGAAAACTACGACAAGACCCGCGAGGCGCAGAAGATCGCCGCCGATGTGCAAAACGCGGTTGCCGCCGCCGCCGTGCTGGAAATCGGTGCGGTCGGGCTGGGGGTGATTGTCACCACCATCGCAACTACCGTCGCTCTGGATGTAACCGGCATCCTGATGGCCTCCGGGCTGGCGCTGCTGGGGCTGTTCATCATCCCCGCCAAGCGCAAACAGGCCAAGAAAGAGATGCGTGCAAAGGTCGCCGAGATGCGCGAGACGCTGATCACATCGCTGCGGGCGCAGTTTGAGCGCGAAATCCAGCGCAGTTTGCGCAACATCGAAGAAGCGATTGCGCCCTACTCCCGCTTCGTGCGCGCCGAACGCAAAAAACTGATGGAAACCAGTGACTCGCTGACCGGATTCAAGGAAGCAATGGAACAGATCCGGGGGAAAATTGACATCCGTCAATAATCAAAAGACACCGGGAGTTTCAATGAAATCTTTGTACATCACTTCCCTTGAACGCTACTCAGGGAAAACCGCTGTGTGCCTGGCTCTGGGAAAGCACTTTCAAAATGCCGGATACAAAATCGGGTATCTCAAGCCGTTAAGCATCCAGCCGCGGCTGACTGGCGGGAAAATTGTGGATGAGGATGCCGCTTTCGTCAAAGACATGCTAAACCTCGATTTGCCCCTGGCAGATTTATCCCCGATTGTAGTAACACACGACCTGCTGAAAGCCCGTCTCACAGGCAGCGGGGGAGGCGACCTGATGCCCAAAGTGGAAGAAGCACTACGAGCCGCAGCCGCCGGAAAAAACCTGATGCTCATTGAGGGAGGCGGAAGTTTGCGGGAGGGCTATGCAGTTGATCTGCCCACTCCGCAGGTAATCCGCGCCCTGAAAAGCCGTGTACTTAGCGTGGTAAAGTACCGGGATGAAATCCGCCTGATGGACGACGTGCTGACCGCGGCTACCCGCCTGGAAGAATTCATGTGCGGCGCAATCATCAACCGCGTTCCGCCGCACGAAATTGAGTTTGTAAAAAACTTTGCCAAACCGTACATCGAAAAACAAGGTATTCGCATTTTCGGCATTCTGCCGGAGGAAAAATCGCTGGCTGCACTAATGGTAGACGACCTGATTGATGCACTGCACCCGGAGGTGCTAACCGACTGCGACACCAGTGATATCAAGGTCGAAAACCTGACCGTCGGCGCAATGACGGCGGAAGTGGCGCTTGGGCGGTTGCGGGTAAAACACAACGCTGCACTAATCACCGGCGGAGACCGCTCCGACATTCAGATTGTCGCCCTGGAGGTACCGGTTTCCTGCATGATTTTAACGGGCGGGCTGGAGCCGCGCCCGCTGATCATCCGGCAGGCCAATGCACAGGGAGTCCCGATTTTGCTAATGCGTACCAATACGCTGGAAACTGTTGAAGCCATTGACAATATCTTCGGCAAAACCCGCATCGGACAATTGGCAAAACTGGAACAATTCCAGCAATTGCTCTCAAGGCATGTTGATATGGAAGCCATGATCCGCTGCCTGGATTTGTAATCTCCTTGCAAACAAACGTTGCAAAACAACGGTATTTCCCCAAAAGCATTGATACCACCAGAGAAAAGATTTTCAACCAGGACTTTTGCTCTGAACGACGGCCGGAAAGCGCCCCTTCCCGTTGCGCATGTCCGGCCAGTTTCCATTGCCCTTGAACGGGCGGCAAATCGCCCTGATACCCGCTGGGTTGCACACCTGCTGCAAACAGCATCCACAACCAACCTATTCCGGCAGCCCCGCCGGAACCGCACAACATCGCTTTCGGAGCCTTTTCTGCCATGCGCGACCGCTACATTATTCTCTTTTCTGTGATCTTTCTGGCTGCTGCTGTCCTGCTCCCCCTGATTGGACTGGGCATCGGCTGGTACACCTGGGATGCCACCACCGGACTGTATCTGGGCACCGGGCTTTTCCTCGGATTTATGGCGCTGGGAGCCTTTCTGCTTTTTCAGGTGGAAACCCAAACCTGGCTCACCGTCATCCTGCCCTATTTCTTCAGCGTGATCTACACCGTCAGCCCGGATCTGATCCCCTTCGGGATTGATGACGCTGCCGTAAACGCGGCCGGGTCCGCCCTCACCTACACCCTTGCCCTTCGCAAGGATTCCCGTACCCCGCGCTGGACCATCATCCCCCTGCTATTGGCCGCCCTTTACACCGCCTTTGGCGGTTTCATCCCCGGCGGGCTGGATGAGATCATCGCCAACGGCATTGCCATACTCATCGCCGGATACGGGGTCAACCGCGCCACCCAAGATGAATAGCAACAGGACTTTCGCATTTAGCAAATGACACCCCGCAAACTTGCTCCGTTCACCCTGATATTTGCCGCCGCACTGCTGGCGGGATGTTCCATCCTCGAGGAGGCCTTTGCTCCGCTGCCTACCTTACCGCCGACCGCCATGCTCCCAACCATGGCGCAAAACACTCCTACCCCTTGGCCTACCCCGCTGGACACAGCCACCCCGATGGGCTCGGCCACACCAAAGCCAACCCGCACACCGGGGCCAACAAATACACCCGCGGCCACCATGCCGCCGATTATCCGCGTTTCGCCAAAAAACTTTCCCGATTACGCCAACCCGCTCACCGGATTGCCGGTTGCCGACCCGCTGCTGCTGGAACGCAAACCAATCATTGTCAAAATCTCCAACTACCCCCACAGCGTGCGCCCGCAATGGGGCATCTCGTTGGCAGACCACGTTTTCGAATACTACCTGGAAGACGGGCTGACCCGTTTCGCCGCCGTCTTCTACGGGCAGGATGCCGCCCAGGTCGGGCCGATCCGCTCCGGGCGCATCTTCGATGCCACCCTGCTAAAAATGTACAATGCCGTTGTAGTTTTCAACGGTGCCGATCAGAAGGTGGTCACCTACTTCAAAGAAAACAACCTCTACAACCAACTGGTCGTAGAACGCCCCGGCATTACCCCCCTTTGGCGGGACGACGTCCGCCGCCCGCCCAACAACCTGTTTGGAGATACCGCCGCCATCAGCCGCCATGTCACGGAACGCGGCAGCGGAAACGAACGCCCGGACCTGGTCACCAACGCCTTTTCATCCATCGGCAACTACGGCAGGGATTTCGCTACGCACATCGACGTCAACTACTCCTACGCCAACTACGCCTACTGGGAATACGACCCCGAAAGCGGGCAATACCTGCGTTACCAGGGCAGCCGGGACACCGTTATTGACCACACCTACGTAGACCCGCAATACGAACTCCTCACCGACAACCTGACCGGGCTGCCCGTTGCCGCCGACAATGTTGTTATCATCTTTGCCCCCCACGAATTTTTCTACCTCTCCTCCGATACCGAAATTTTCGATATCCAACTCGCAGGGCAGGGCCCCGCTTACGTCTTTCGGGATGGCACCGGCAACCCCGCCATCTGGCAGCGCACCGCCGAGAACAAACCGCTCGGCATCCGCAACATCAACGGCGATTACTTTCCCCTGCGCCCTGGGGTGACCTTCTTTCAGGTCATCCACAGCGATTCGACACTAAAACACGATGGAGCGACCTGGACGTTTGACTTCGTCCGCCCGACCCCGCCTCCGCCGCCAACTGCTACCCCATAAGGACTGGCAGACCTGACAGGTCTGCCAGTCCTTGTCACCAGGAGATTGCCATGAAACGTATCCCCGGAATTTTCACCCTGATTGCAATCCTCGGAATAATCGCCTGCACCCCGTCAACGACTCCCCCGCCCGCCACAGAGCCGCCAACACCCATCCCGTCGGCTACCGCGCCCCCGCCAACCGCCACCCCCACGGAAATCCCGCCAACCGCCACCCCCACAGAAACACCGCTCCCCACGGCAACGCCCCCCCCTGAACCCCTGGCAGACTACCCCGCCGAAGGCTACGGCCCGGTCGAATTTCCAGGTAACGTGAACCCTCTCACCGGGCTGGAAGTCGCTGACCCCCAAATTCTGAATCGCCGTCCGGTCGCGGTAAAAATCTCCAACTTCCCGCGCGAGATTCGCCCCCAATGGGGGCTATCCACTGCCGACCTGGTCTTCGAATATTACCAGGAATACGGCGCCACCCGCTTCCACGCCATCTTCTACGGACAGAACGCAGACGAAGCCGGCCCCATCCGCTCGGCACGCTTCCCCGATGAACACCTGATCCGCGCCTACAAATCGGTCTTTGCCTTCGGCAGCGCCGATTACCGCGTCCGCTGGCGGCTGTTCAACGCCGATTTCGCCAATCGGCTCGCCACCGTCAGCGATAAACCCTGCCCGCCCACCGTGGAGTACCCCACCTGCCGCATCGAACCCGGCGGATGGAACCACCTGATGACCGATACCGCCATCCTCAGCCAGCACTTCACCGGGCAGGGCGTCCCCAACGGGCGTCAATACCTGGACGGGATGCGCTTCGACAAGGCCGTACCGGAAGACGGTCAACCCGCCGACAGCGTAACCGTGCGATTTTCCGCCGAGAGTTACCACAAATGGCAGTATGATGCGGAGAAACAAGGCTACCTCCGCTACGCCGATGCCGCACTGGACACCGGCGAAGGCGAAACCTTTGAAATGCTCACCGACCGTGCCAGCAGCAAACCGATCACTGCCAATAACGTGGTCATTTTGTTCGCCCCGTACAGTTTTTACAGCCGCCAGCCGGAGATCATCGAAATTGACCTGCTCGGCTCCGGCAAAGCCTACGTTTTCCGCGACGGGCAGATGTACGAAGCCATCTGGGTGCGCACCACCGCCGAGGA
>CAZPSL010000074.1:0-15650 GCA_964589145.1 uncultured Anaerolineales bacterium | reverse complement strand
CAACGGTGGATATATTTAGCGTCGCTGATTATTTTTGCGCTTTAGTATTCTCAACGCGAAAACCATGAACGACACCCCTGCATCTCCCGACCCGCTCCAGGCTGATCTGGAAGCCATTGAGCGCACCATGCTGCAACTGGGCTGGGCTACACACCGCCAACTGGCGCAGGAACTTTCCGAGTTCAACCTGACCGTTCCGCAATACACGGCAATGAAAGCCCTGCAAAACGCGGGCGACAACCGCACCATGTCCGAACTGGCGGATGCCGCCCGGCAGATTTCCGCCACCATGACGGGGATTGTGGACCGCCTCGTGGAGCGCGGCCTGCTCACCCGTCAGCGCGACCCCGCCGACCGCCGCGCGGTCCGCATCACGCTCACCGAAGACGGACGGCAACTGCTGGCGGCCATCCAGCACAAGAAGCGCATCCGCCTGCGCCAGTTTTTGGAACAACTCACCCCCGCCGAGCGGAAGGATTTTGTCCGCCTGGTGGAAAAATACCTGACCGTGGTTTACGGATAACCTATCAGGAAACGGTAATTTTGGGATGGGGCTGCCATCTCAATCAGCCAGTCTTGATTTTCGCCGACACAGATCATGGACTCTAACAAAAAGAACATCCTCATTCTTTTCCTCACACTCGTCATTGTGATGATGGGCTTCGGGATGATTATCCCGATTTTGCCGTTTTACATCAAGGAATTTGGCGCCAGTGGCAGTGCGATGGGCGTGTTGATGGCCGCATACGCGGTGATGCAGTTCCTGTTTTCGCCGGTCTGGGGCAGTCTCTCCGACCGTTACGGGCGCAAGCCGCTGCTTCTGCTCGGCCTGGCGGGGAACGCTTTTGCGATGGTGCTCTCCGGGCTTTCCACCGAACTGTGGATGCTGATTGCCTCCCGCGCTCTGGCGGGGATACTCTCCTCCGCTACGCTGCCGACTGCGATGGCCTTCGTCGGGGACAGCACCTCCGAGAAGGACCGCGGCGGCGGGATGGGCATGATGGGGGCGGCGATGGGTGTCGGCATGGTACTCGGCCCCGGTCTGGGCGGCTGGCTGGCGGAGGGAAGCCTCTCGATGCCGTTTTTCATCGCTGCCGCGCTTTCCGTGCTGGCAATGCTGGGAATCATCTTCTTTCTGCCGGAATCACTGCTGCCCGAAAAGCGCAAACATGGCGAGGGCCGCGGATTCCGCGGCCCGCAACTCAAGGAGATGTGGCAGGCTCTTTTCAGCCCCATTGGAATCCTGCTGCTGCTGGCGTTCCTGCTCAGTTTTGGCATGACCAATTTTGAATCCATCTTCGGACTGTACGCGGTGGAGAAGTTCGCCTACGGGCCAAAGGATGTGGGCACCATCCTCACGGTCATCGGTATCCTCTCAGCGGTCATGCAGGGGGGGCTGACGGGGCCGCTTACCAAACGCTGGGGTGAGACAGTTGTCATCCGTGCCTCCCTGCTGGGCAGCGCAGTCGGTTTTCTGGTGATGCTCGCCGCCTTCAACTACACCACGGTGCTGCTCACCGTCGGGTTGTTTATTATCAGCGTCGCCATGCTGCGCCCGTCGGTCTCCTCGCTGACCTCCCGGCGGGCAGGTGAAATCGGGCAGGGAACCGCCATGGGGCTGAACAACTCCTTCATGAGTTTGGGACGCATCGTCGGGCCTCTCTGGGCGGGCGCAATTTTCGATTTCCACATCTACATGCCCTACATCAGCGGCGCAGTGATCATGCTGGTTGGCTTTGCAGTCAGCATGATCTGGCTGTCGCCTGAAAACGATTATCAACCCAAAAGGAGTAAATGATGCCAGAAGCAATTCGCATGTGGTTTGAAATCATTTTCACGCTCACCTACCTGGTGGTGTTGTGGTATCTGGTTTGGGCGATGAACCGCCGACTGCCCCAGGTGGGCGAATCCGGCCGCCCGGTGGCGCAACTGCACCTGTGGGCTTTCAGTCTGCTCGCCCTGGGGGATAGCGCCCACATCCTGGGGCGGGTGATCGCCTATGCCCTGGGGGGACTGGACGCCACCCCGGAGATCTTCGGTATCCCGCTGGGGATCGTCGGACTTGGGGCTTTGGCGACCTCCATCACCCTGACGGTTTTCTATGCCCTGATGGTGGTCATCTGGCACAACCGCTTCGGGAAGCCTTACGGCTGGTTCGGTTGGCTGCTGTTTCTGGCGGCGCTGGTGCGCCTGATTGTGATGGCCTTCCCCGGCAATCAGTGGCAAAGCCCTGTTTCTCCGCACGATTGGGCGCTCTACCGCAACATTCCCTTCTGGATTCAGGGGCTGGGAGTCGCCTTCCTGTTCTGGCGGGAGGGCCGCGCCGAAGGAGACAAACTCTACACCACGCTGGCGGTACTGTTCCTGCTCTCGTTTGCCTTTTACACGCCGGTGGTGCTGTTTGCACACCAGGTTCCCATCCTGGGGATGCTGATGCTGCCCAAAACCTTTGTCTATGGTGTAATGGCGTATGTGGTGTACAAAAAACTTTTTTCAGAAAATGCGTGATGGGTGATTAGGGATTGGCAACTGGTGGTTGGAGACTGGAAATTACGCGCCCCAACTCCCAATTCCTAATTCCCAATCCCCGATTCCCAACACTCGGAGACAAAAACTATGCCTGAAACTTTCCGCATCTGGTTTGAAACCGGCTTCAATATTGCTTACCTGATCGCCATCTGGTATCTGGTGATTGCTATGTGGCGCAATCTCCCAAGCGCGAGAGAGACGAATTACTCCGTTGCACAGTTGTTCCTGGCGATGTTCGTGCTGCTGGCGGTTGGGGATAGTGGGCATGTCGGCTTCCGTGTGTTGGCATTGGTGATGGATGGCCCCGGCACAATCATCAACCTTGCCGGGCAGGAGATGCTGCTGACCGGCTTCGGGACGCTGGTCACATCGGTGACCGTGACCATCTTCTATGTGCTGACGCTGGTCCTTTGGCATCGGCGGTTCGACAAGCCCTACGGCTGGTTCGGGATTTTTCTGTTCGGCATGGCGATCCTCCGCCTGGTGATGATGATGCCTGCCGCCAACCAATGGGGCGCACCGATGCCGCCGCAGCCCTGGGCAACCTACCGCAATCTCCCATTAGTCATCCTGGGGTTAGGCTCTGCCTATCTGATTTTGCGGGATGCCTATGCAGAGAACGACCGTACCTTCATCTGGATTGGCTGGATGATTGTGGTATCCTACGCCTTCTACATCCCGGTAATTCTGTTCGTCCAGCATATCCCCCTGATTGGAATGTTAATGATCCCCAAGACGCTGGCCTATCTGGCGATTGCCGTCATCGGCTACAAGGATTTGTTCAAGGACGGCTGATGCTGTTCTCCCTGTGCAAACCGCATGTCTGAACTGCCGCACGTCACAATCTACACCGACGGCGCCTGCTCCGGCAACCCCGGCCCCGGCGGCTGGGGGGTTCTGTTGCGCTACGGGGAACATGAGAAAGAACTGAGCGGCGGTGAATCTCAGACAACGAACAACCGCATGGAACTCACCGCCGCCATTCGGGCCTTGCAAGCCCTGAATCGTCCCTGCCAGGTGGATTTCTACACCGATTCCGAGTATCTTCGTCAGGGAATCACCCGCTGGCTGCCCAACTGGAAGCGCCGCGGCTGGAAGACCGCTGCCAAAAAACCGGTCAAAAACCAGGATTTGTGGCGCGAACTGGATGCCGCCATCCAGGGACATGAGATCTCCTGGCACTGGGTGCGCGGCCATGCTGGTCACCGCGAGAACGAGCGGGTGGACCACCTTGCCAGAGAAGCAATCCCGGCACGGTAGGGAAAATTATCCCAACCCGTTGGCGTTTTGGGTGCAGGCAAAAGATGCAGAACGCGGTGGTCCCCCCTCCCTTGCCCTCCCCCAACGGGGGGAGGGCAAGGGAGGGGGGAAAGGAAGCAGCGCCCATACGACTGCCCACTTTCTACAACATTTGCTTGCACCTGGCGTTTTTGTCATCTTGACAGTCTCTCTCCCCCGTGATAATCTAACGCCCGTTCGTTCAACCAGCATTTATGCTGGAAAAATCTCACACCGCATGGAGTTAAGAAAGATGACAGAACGTATTGTCGGAACCGTGAAATGGTTCAACGCCCGCAAGGGTTATGGTTTTATCGGCCGCGAAGATGGCGAGGATGTTTTCGTTCACTTCAGTGCCATCGAAATGGACGGCTACCGCCGCCTGGAGGAAGGTCAGAGCGTTGAGTTCACGATCGAAGAAGGCCCCAAAGGGATTCAGGCTTCCAACGTGATCCCGCTGGCACAGTAAATCGACAATTTTGCTGTTGAGGCTGCTACTCATCAGCCAGAACTCAGTCAAAAAGAAAGAGCCGCCTTTTGGCGGCTCCTTTTGTTGTGGGGGGATTCTTTTTATCCCATTGCCTTTTCAACCACTGCGCTGAACGCCTTGGGGTCGTGCACAGCCATGTCGGCCAGCATCTTGCGGTTGATGGCGATATTGGCCTGCTTCATCCCGTGAATCAGGCGGCTGTAGGTCGTCCCGTTCAGGCGGGCTGCGGCGTTAATGCGCGCAATCCACAGACGGCGAAGGTCGCGCTTGCGGGTGCGGCGGTCACGATAAGCATACCAAAGGCTTTTCAGCATCGCTTCGTTCGCCCGCCGATAACTGCGGCTGCGAGCGCCGAACTGTCCTTTGGTCAGTTTTAGAATTTTCTTGTGCCGACGACGGCGGGTATAACCGGTTTTTACACGAGCCATGAATTACTCTCCTGCGCATCCCTGAGCGCCGATGGGCTGAACCCATCCGTTGCATGCACTCAACGACCGCACTACAAAGTTTGAACCGAACGGTTAACCTGAAAATCAGGCTAACTTTGACCACTCCGTGCGTTGGGGTTGGCTTTGTACTTCTTCAGGTAGGGCGCCAGGCGCATGACACGCTTCTGGATGCCCTTACCCTGCACGGGAACCATCTCGGTGAAGAGGGCCTTGGTGCGTTTGGAGGTGCGGCGGCGCAGATGGCCTTTGCCGCCCTTGGTGCGCACTAATTTCCCGGTACCGGTCAACCGAAAACGCTTGGCGGTCGCCTTGTGGGTCTTGAGTTTATACTTTCCTTTACGGGCTTTCCGAGGCACGACGAAACTCCTCTCATAATGTTTTACCGCGGAATCAGGGGCGGCAACGAACGCCGCCCCTGCGCATCCACGGAGGATCAACTTGTTGTTATCAAACGCAAACGCAGAACACTTACTTTTTCTGTTTGAGCGGCGCAAGCACCATCAGCATCGTACGTCCCTCGCGGGAGGGGGCTTGCTCCACAACCGCCACATCTTCCAGTTCGGCGGCGATCTCTCGTAAATCTTCCAGTGCAATCTCCGGGTAGTGGATTTCTCTGCCCCGGAAGCGGATGCGGACCTTGACCTTCTTGCCTTCTTTCAGCCAACGGCGGGCATCACGCACCTTGAAAGAGCGATGATGAGCAGTCGTTTTGGGGCGCAGGCGGATCTCCTTGATTTCGACCTTAACCTGCTGCCGACGCGCTTCCCGTTCCTTTTTCTGACGTTCGTAGATGAATTTTCCTACGTCCATCACCCGGCACACGGGCGGCTTGGCATTCGGGGCAACTTCCACCAAATCCAACTCGGCTTCGCGGGCGATACGCTTCGCTTCGTGAATGGGAACGACACCGTGATTCGTGCCGTCCGGCCCGATCAGACGAACCTCGCGTGCCCGAATACGATCATTGATGCGGTAATTTGACGCGCTTATGTTTGCTTCTCCTCACTCCTCAAAGAAAATAACCGAATTTGGCAATTTAACGGATGGGATGATACCACGAATCCAGGCGAGTCGTCAACTAAAATTGGGTGCAGTCAAAAGATGTAGAAGAAGGGCAGCCGCATGTCTCTGCCCTTCCCCTGGCGGGGCGGGGTGTTCGGTGCCTGTCCTGTTCGCCAAATGAAGACTGGCAGTCCTGCCAGGACTGCCAGTCTTGTGTGCGGGGCGAGGGGAACACATAGGAATTTCTACAACATTTGCCTGCACACTCAGGGGTGATGTGTGCCATCAGACAGACCTCACAGGTCTGCCCGTGTGAAACAGAAGGCAGGGCAGCCTGTTGTTCCCCGGTTTTCTGGAGATCCCCAACCTGTGGCGAGACCTGTGAGGTCCCGGTTGATGTTTGTAACCGCACACCAAGAAGACCCTAAAGGTCTGCAAGACCTTTAGGGTCTTTCGGCTTATCGAATGAACGGCTGGCAGTTCTGACAGAACCGCCAGCCGTTTCGGGAGCAATGAATCTTTACCCCTCTTCCGTGTACTCAAACTGGCTGTTGTAAAGTTCGGCGTAGAAGCCGCCTTTTGCCAGCAGTTCTTCATGGGTGCCCTGTTCCACGATGTCGCCCTCGTTCATCACCAAAATCCAGTCGGCGTTCTTGATGGTCGAGAGACGGTGGGCGATGATGAAACTGGTGCGGTTCTCCATCAGGGTATCCATCGCCTGCTGGATCAGCACCTCGGTGCGGGTATCCACCGAACTGGTGGCCTCGTCCAAAATCAGCATACGCGGCCTGGCAACGATGGCGCGGGCGATGGTCAGCAACTGCTTTTGCCCCTGGGAGATGTTGGTCATCTCCTCGTTGATGACCATGTTGTAGCCGTCCGGCAGGGTGCGCACGAAGTGATCCACGTGGGCGGCCTTGGCGGCGGCGATGACTTCCTCGTCGCTGGCATCCGGCGCGCCGTAGCGAATGTTTTCCATAATGGTGCCGTTGTAGAGCCAGGTATCTTGCAGCACCATGCCGAACATGCGGCGCAGGTCGGAGCGGGCGAACCCGCGCACGTCGTGCCCTTCCACAAGGATGGCGCCGTCATTGACATCGTAGAAGCGCATCAGCAGTTTGACGATGGTGGTTTTGCCTGCCCCGGTCGGCCCGACGATGGCGATTTTCTGCCCCGGCTGGGCTTCGGCGCTGAAATCCCTGATCACGATTTTTTCGGGCTTGTAACCAAAGCGCACGTGATCAAAGGCAACGCGGCCTTCCACCTTCTCCAGTTTGACAGGGTTCTCCACATCCGGGGTTTCTTCGGCCTCATCCAGAAACTCGAACACCCGCTCGGCGGCGGCGGCGGTCTGCTGCATGATGTTGGAGATATTGGCAATCTGCGTGAGCGGCTGGGTAAACGAGCGCACGTACTGCAAAAACGCCTGGATGTCGCCCACGGTGATGGTGCCCTTGATTGCCAGCCAGCCGCCCAAAATCGAGACCACCACGTAGCCCAGGTTGCTCACAAAGCGCATAATCGGCATCATCAGCCCCGAAAGGAACTGCGCCTTCCAGGCCGAATCGTAGAGCGTGTTGTTCAGGCCGGTGAACTGGCGGACGCTCTGCTCTTCCCCGTTGAAAGCCTTCACCACCAGATGGCTGCCGAACATCTCCTCCACATGCCCGTTGATATGCCCCAGGTAATCCTGCTGCTTTTTGAAGTATTTTTGCGACTGCTTGACCACCACGGCGATAATCACCATCGAAAGCGGGACGATCAGCAGCGCCACCAGGGTCATCTGCCAACTGATGGTCAGCATCATCACCAGCACGCCGATTACCGTTGTCACCGAGGTGATAATCTGCGAAAGGCTCTGGTTGAGAGTCTGACTGACCGTATCCACATCGTTGGTGATGCGGGAAAGCACCTCGCCCTGGCTGGTGCGGTCGAAATAGGCGAAGGGCATCCGGTTGATTTTCTCGGCGATGTCCTTGCGGAAGCGGTAGGTGACATCCATCGAGATACCGGACATCACCCACCCCTGGATGTAGCCGAAAACCGCGGAAAGGAGATACAGCCCCAGGGCCAGCAGGAGTACCTGCCCGATGTAGTCGAAATCAATCCCGGAGCCGGTTCCGCTAATCTCCCCCATCACGCCTTCGAAGAGTTTGGTGGTCGCCTTGCCCAAAATCTTCGGCCCGAAGATGGAGAACACAGTGGAGAGCATCGCCAGGATCATCACGCTCACAATGGTGATGTTGTACTTGCCCAGGTATTTGACCAGGCGGCGCAGCGTGCCCTTGAGGTCGCGGGCCTTTTCACCGGGCATCATGCCCATGCCCCCGTGTCCGCGCCCGATCATCTGACCGGGGGTTTTGGCTTGTCGATGTTTGTTTTCTGGTTTTTTCATGGTGCGTTTCCGTTTGTGGCGGGGAGAGTGGGTGGATTGGCAAAATGGTAATCGGGAATTGGCGAAACGAAACTCGTCTTTCCCGGTTTACCGGAGCCCGGTTTCCCAATTCCCAATTACGCCAACTCCTCCTCGCTCAACTGCGACATAGCGATCTCGCGGTAGGTTTCGCAGGTTTTCAGCAAATCGTGATGTTTGCCCTTGCCGACGATGCGCCCTTCATCGAGCACGATGATCTGGTCGGCGGTTTTGACGGTGGCAACCCGCTGCGTGACCAGCAGCACGGTGCTGTCGCCGGTTTTTTCGCGCAGGGCACGGCGCAGGGCGGCGTCAGTTTTGAAATCCAGGGCGGAGAAACTGTCATCGAAAATGTAAATGGGCGGACGTTTGACCAGCGCACGGGCAATCGCCAGCCGCTGGCGCTGCCCGCCGGAGACGTTGGTGCCGCCCTGCCCGATTTCGCGCTTCATCCCCTCGGGGCGGGAGAACACGAACTCAGCCGCCTGGGCGATCTCGATCGATTCCTTCAGGGTATCTTCGTCGGCGCTTTCGTCGGCGTATCGCAGGTTGCTCTCGATGGTGCCGGTGAACAGGTTGCCCTGCTGGGGAACGTATCCAATCAGGGAGCGCAGATCGTGCTGACGCAGGTCGCGCACGTCCACCCCGTCAATGCGGATGCTGCCCTCGGTCACGTCGTAGAAGCGCGGGATCAGGTTCACCAGCGTGGATTTTCCGCAGCCGGTCGAGCCGATGAAGGCGGTCATCTTGCCGGGTTCAGCGGTGAAATGGATGTCGTGCAGCACGTCTTCCTGGGCGCCGGGGTAGCGGAAACTCACATGGTCGAATTCCACTCTCCCTTTGACGGGGTCCGGCAGCGGTTTCGGGTCCGGCGGGTCGGTGATGGTGATCTCGGTATCCAGCACCTCAGAGATGCGGTCTCCGGAAACCGCGGCTCTCGGCAGGAAGATGAACAGCATGGACATCATCAGGAAGGCGTACACAATCTGGATGGCGTACTGCAAAAAGGCCATCATATCGCCCACCTGAATTTGCGCCTCAGCGACCTGGTGTGCCCCCACCCAGATGATTGCCACCGAAAGGATGTTCATCAGCAGCATCATGGCGGGCATCATCACCACCATCACGCGGGCGACAAACAAACTGGTGGCGGTCAGGTCGCGGTTGGCCTCGTCGAAGCGTTTTTCCTCCACATCCTGCTTGTTGAAAGCGCGGATCACCATCATGCCCGAAAGTTGCTCGCGGGTGACCAGGTTCAGGCGGTCCACCAAACTTTGGATGATCTTGAATTTGGGCAGGGAAATCGAGAAGACGATGCCAATCAGCACCAGCAGGGCGAACACCACCACGGCGATCACCCACCACATCGAGGGACTCTTGTCCATCGCCCGGATGATGCCGCCGATGCCGATAATCGGGGCGAAGAAGGCCATCCGCAGGGTCATAAAGATGACCCGCTGAACCTGGGTGACATCGTTGGTGGAACGGGTGATCAGCGAGGCGGTGGAAAAGCGGCTGAACTCCGCCCCGCTGAAGTTCTCGACCTTGGTGAAAACGGCTTCGCGGATGTCGCGGGCGGCACCGGCAGCGGTTCTCGCCGCCAGAAAGCCGGTGACGATGGTCGCCGCGCCCGCCAGCAGTGAAAGCCCCAGCATCCAGGCGCCGGTGCGCAGGATGTAGTTGGTTTGCAGTTTGGCGGTATCCATGCCCAGGGCTTCGTACTCGGCGCGCACGGCGCGGATTGCCATCTGCTCGACCATGCTCTCGCCCAGCGTGTCGAACATCTCGTCCATGCGGGCGGTCATCTCAGCGGAGCGTTCGGCGGGCATCTGCTTCAGGGCGGTGAAAATATCCATGCCCGGGGGCAGTTTCGAGGGGTCGAACTGCATGTCGGGCGGAATTTTCGAGGGGTCGGCGATCATCTGCTCGATGCTGGTGACCGCCATGAAGGCTTTCGCCATCACCGGGCTTAACTGCCCGGCGGTTTGCCTGTCCACATCGTTGAGCAGGTAAACCGGCTGTTCCGCCAGGGCGGGGTAGGTCTCAACATAGGCGGCGGCCTCCGCGTCATCCGGGGCGAGCAGCGTGTAGTTTTCCAGCACGAGGGCCTGCTCCTCTTCGCTCATGAAGATCAGCAGTTTATCCATCGTGCTCTTGCGGAGGGCCTCCGGAACGGGGCTTTCCACGCCGCCCTGCTGGATGCCGACGTTGACGATCTTCGACATGTAATCGGGCAGCGCCAGTTCGGCGTTGGCCTGCACGAACAGGAAGGCGACAATCAGCACAATCAGCAGGGTGAACGGTTTGAGAAAACGGGTCAATCGGAGCATGAAACGGAACTCCTTTGGGGAATGGAAGTTGCAGGCTGCCGGTCAGGAGTTGCAGGCTGAACACTCAGAAACCGGCGATTTTCAACCTGCAACCTTCAACCAGAAACCGGCTATGAACCCGGCCCTTCACCGGACTCTCTCGATCAGGATTTGGAGGGCCGCGATGATTTGGTCTTTTTCCGCCCCTGAGAGGCTGTCCGCCAACTCATTCAGCCAGGTCTGGCGGGCGGTGAGGCTCTCTTCAACGATGCGCTGCCCCTCCTCGGTGAGGGCGATGCGCTTGGCGCGGCGGTCATTGGGGTCTTCGGTGCGGGTGACCAGCCCCATCTGCACCAGTCGTTCCAGCATCTGGCTGGCGGCGGCGCTGCTCACGCCCAGGTATTCGCCCACTTCCGAAACGCCGCTCTCCCCGCGGTAGATGTGCAGCAGCGCGCTCAGTTGCGAGAGCGAAAGGCCGCTCCCTTTGGCGTAGTGCAGCATCTTCCGCATGGAACGCCGCATGAAAATGCGTCCCCAGTCTTGCAGGGCGCGGATGAAGGGGTCGGAGGAGGGGGGCATGGGCGGGGTGTTTGCGAGTGTGCAGGTGTGCAAGTGTGCAAGTAAGCAAGCGATAGTTCTGCGCCTGATACCTGATACCTGATTACCTGATTACCTGATTACCTACTCACCTGCAATACTTCAGAAACCAAAATAGTTAAGTGCCCTAAACTATAAACCCTGCTTTTGGATTTGTCAAGGCTGAATTTGCATCAAAATCTGGTAAACTTGCGGTACGTTTTGCGACGAACTTGCACCTTGAGTTGCGGACAAGCCGAAAGGTGATGTCCGGGAAACACGAATGCGGCAAATTGCACGAATATCACAAATTACGAAAGCCAAAATTCGTGATATTCGGTTCATTCGCGGATTTTCGTGTTACAAAACAGGTGCCCCGCCCTTTGCCCGAAATTCAGGCAACTTGTAACTTTCAACCTGCAACCTGCCACCTTTCATCTTATGCCGGAACTCTACCCCCTCACCTTCCAGCCCGTTTTCAAGGATTACCTCTGGGGCGGGCGCGGCTTGGAGCGCGTTCTGGGGCGCGACCTGCCGCCCGGCATCATCGCCGAGAGTTGGGAGATCGCCGCGCACCCGGACGGCGACACGGTGGCGGCAAACGGCCACTTCGCGGGATTGCACCTCACCGAACTGCACGCCCGCCTGGGGCTGGAACTGATCGGCAAAAACAACACCTGGGCGCAGGAACGCGGCAAATTCCCGCTGCTGATCAAACTGCTGGATGCCAGCCGCCCGCTCTCCGTGCAGGTGCACCCCGATGACGATTACGCCCGCACCCACGAGGGGAACGAACTCGGCAAAACCGAGATGTGGGTTGTGCTGCATGCCGAACCCGGCGCAGAACTGATTTTGGGCGTCCGCCGCGGCACCACCCCCGAAGCCTTCCGGCAGGCGCTTGCCGAGGGCAGCCTTGAGCCGTACCTGCACCACCTGCCCATCCGCGCCGGAGATGTGATCTGCGTCCCCACCGGCACGCTGCACGCCATCCTGGGCGGCTCGATCCTCGCCGAAATCCAGCAGAACTCCAACACCACCTACCGCGTCTACGACTGGAACCGCCTCGGCGCCGACGGGCGTCCCCGCCCCCTGCACATCGAAAAAGCCCTGGACGTGATTGACTTCTCCCGCGTTGAGCCGGGCGTACTCACCCCGCAGTTGATCGCCGAATCCGGGGGCATCCGCCGCTGGCAACTGTGCAGCAACCGCTATTTCATCACCGAGCGCGTCGAAATGGATGCCGGTGCGGCTTACCGCGGCCTCTGCAACGGCGAAACGCTCGAAATCTGGGGCGCAATCGCGGGGCACGCCGAAATCAACGGCGTGGAACTGCCCGCCGTGCGCTTCACCCTGCTCCCCGCGGCGATGGGCGCGTTCACCGTCCGGGCGCGGGAAGAAACCACCTTGTTGAGAACATACGTCGCCCCGGAAACGCGCTAAAAGTTGAAAGTTACAGGTTGAAAGTTGAAAGTTGGGGAACCTTCAACCTTCAACCTTCAACCTGTAACCTGCAACCTGCAACCTTCAACCTGCAACCTGTAACCTGTAACGAATTCCAACCTGCAACCTTCAACGAAGGAAACCCGTTATGCCCGAAACCTACCAACAAACCCCCGAACAAATCATCACCGGTCTGAACGTCAGCCCCGAAAGCGGCCTCAGCGCGGCGGAAGCCCATCAGCGGCTCGAAAAATACGGCCCCAACGCCATCGCCGAAGGGCAGAAAAAAAGCCGTTGGGCAATCTTCCTCGACCAGTTCAAGGACGTGATGGTCATCGTGCTGATTGCCGCCGCGCTGGTGTCCCTGATGCTGGGCGAACACACCGAGGTTGTGGTCATCATGGCAATCGTGGTGCTCAACGCCATCCTCGGCTACACCCAGGAGTACCGCGCCGAGCAGGCAATGGACGCCCTCCAGAAAATGGCGGTGCCCATCGTGCGCGTCCGGCGGGACGGGCATATCGTCGAAGTCTCCTCCACCGAACTGGTGCCGGGGGACATCGTGATTTTGGAGGCGGGAAACATCGTCCCGGCGGATGGGCGCATCCTGAAAAGCGTCAACCTCAAGGTGCAGGAGGCCGCCCTGACGGGAGAATCCGAGCCGGTAGAGAAGGCGGTTCCCGCTCTTTCGGGGAATGACCTGCCCCTGGGCGACCGCGCCAACATGCTCTTTTCGGGCACCGTCGTGACCTACGGGCGCGGCGAATTTGTGGTCACCGCTACCGGCATGGAAACCGAACTCGGCAAAATCGCCGGGCTGATTCAGGGCGTGGAGAGCACCCAGACCCCCCTTCAGCGCCGCCTGGACAAACTGGGCAAAACCCTGGCCTGGGTTGCGCTGGGCATCATCGTTGTGATTGTCGCCATCGGCTGGCGGCACGGCGGCGATTTTGAAACCATCTTCCTCACCGGCATCAGCCTGGCAGTCGCCGCCATCCCGGAGAGTTTGCCCGCCGTGGTGACCATCACCCTGGCGCTGGGCGGGCAGCGTCTGCTCAAGCGCAACGCCCTGATCCGCAAACTGCCCGCCGTGGAAACGCTCGGCTCCGTGACCGTGATCTGCTCCGACAAAACCGGCACGCTCACCGAAAACCGGATGACCGTCACCATCCTGGACATTGCCGGACATTCCCAGGATTTGACCACCGTGGTCAGCCGCCGCGAAGATGTGCTGCGGGCACGGCTCTACGCCGATTCGCCGCCCGACCTGACGGCGATGAGCGTCCTCGTGCGGGTGGGCGCGCTCTGCAACGACGCGGTGCTGGAAACCGACGAGGACGGGAACCTCACCGCAATCGGCGACCCCACCGAGGGTGCGCTGGTGCTCGCCGCGCACAACCTGGGGTTCGATCTCACCCAATTGCAGGCGGAATGGCCGCGGGTCGCGGAAATCCCCTTCACATCCGACCGCAAACGGATGACCACCATCCACAAGATGAGCGCGGAAGTCCAGCAGTCCGATGAACCCTGGGCGGATGCGCCCTACGCGGTTTTCACCAAGGGCGCGGTGGACAGCCTGCTGGAGGTCTGCTCGCAGGTTTTGGTGGACAACGAATTCCTGCCGCTGGATGCCAAATGGCGGGAGCGCATCGCGGAGACCAACGCCGAATACGCCAGCCAGGGACAGCGCGTGTTGGGGATTGCCTTCCGTGTGTGGGAGCAGGATGAACTGCCCGAAGATTTGAGCGCGCTGGAATCAGGCCTGATTTTTGTGGGCATGACCGCCATGATTGACCCGCCGCGCCCCGAAGTGCGCGACGCGGTCGCCACCGCCCACCGCGCCGGCATCCAGGTCAAGATGATCACCGGCGACCACCCGCTCACCGCCCTGCAAATTGCCAAGGATTTGGGCATTGCCGATTCCAACGGGGAGAACGCCTACCTCACCGGCCAGCAACTGGCGCAAATGCCGATGGATGAACTGCGCGCCCGCGTCCACGATGTGGCGGTTTTCGCCCGCGTAGCGCCGGAGCACAAATTGAACATCGTCAACGCCTTGCAGCAGGAGGGCGAGATCGCCTCCATGACCGGCGACGGCGTGAACGACGCGCCCGCGCTCAAGCAGGCCGACATCGGCGTGGCGATGGGCATCACCGGCACGGATGTTTCCAAGCAGGCCGCCGACATGATTTTGCTGGACGACAATTTCACCACCATCGTCGCCGCAGTCGAGCAGGGGCGCGTGATTTTTGACAACATCCGCAAATTCATCAAGTACACGCTTTCCAGCAACACCGGCGAGTTGTTCGTGATGCTGGCAGGGCCTTTCCTGGGGATGCCGATGCCCCTGCTGCCGCTGCAAATCCTGTGGATCAACCTGGTCACCGACGGGCTGCCGGGGCTGGCGCTCGCCGAGGAGCAGGGCGAGAGCGATGTGATGTCCCGCAAGCCCTACGACCCGCAGGAGAGCGTCTTCAGCCGCGGGCTGGGCGGCGAAATCATCTGGATCGGCATCCTGATGGGGCTGGTTTCCCTGGGGCTGGGCTACTTCGCCTGGCAGGTTGACCACACCGGCCCCTGGCAGACGATGGTCTTCACCACGATGGTCTTCTCGCAGATGGGCAACGCCCTGGCGATCCGCTCCAGCCGGGATTCGCTGTTCAAAATCGGGCTGTTCTCCAACCGCCTGATGGTGGGCGCGGTGCTCTCGACGTTTGTGCTGCAACTGATGCTGCTCTACATCCCCTTCTTCCAGGGGATTTTCGACGTGCGCCCGCTGAACCTGAACGAGATGCTGATCTGCCTCGGGGTGAGCGCGATCCCCTTTGTGGTGATTGAACTCTACAAGTGGGTGCGGCGGATGGTTTCGTAAGCGCGGCGGGATCAGTTGTTTCGTGCTAAAATCAAATTGCACGCACACATAGCCTAATCTCAGGAAAACCTCGGGTGGCAGATGGCTCTCTCTTTTGACAAACCGCAAGAACAGATCCCCGATGCTGAGATCGAACAACGGGTGAAACTCCTTCAGGAGATTCAGATTTTCACCGAGTTGGACGATGACGCTTTGGCGGAGATTGCGCGGCGTCTGACACGGGCAACAGCACAGGCAGGGGACGAGATCATCCGCGAGGGAGACCCATCCGACAAGATGTTTTTCATCATCC
>CAZPSL010000073.1:0-8213 GCA_964589145.1 uncultured Anaerolineales bacterium | reverse complement strand
AAGTGAAAGTACACGCCGCCCTTGGATGTGCCGGCGGCCTCCACAATTTCATCCACGCGGGTTTCGTGGTAGCCCTTGGTGGAGAAAACCTTGATCGCGGCTTCCAGAATGCGGTTGCGGGTGTCTGTATCGCGGGTCATTTGTAACCTGATTTTCAGATAAAGAACGGGGTACCCGATCGGGAACACAAAATTTCACGAATGAAGCCAATATCACGCATTTCTGCTTTTTAAGGCGCGGCATCCGCACAGCCTGACGCAACTTGTATTGCCTGGGCGGCGCTTTTTGACGTATCCGCAACTGGTTTTGTGCGCTCAAAAAAAAGAAACCGACCAGTCGGTTTCCGCCAGAAGAATATCACGAAGCCCATGAACTGTCAAATGACAGAAACGCCTTCCCCCCCTTGCCTGAGTGCAGGAAAATGTTGTAGAAATTCCTATGTGTTTCCCTCGCCCCGCACACAAGACTGGCAGTCCTGCCAGGACTGCCAGTCTTCATTTGGCGAACAGGACAGGCACCGAACACCCCGCCCCGCCGGGGGAAGGGCAGAGACATGCGGCTGCCCGATTTCTACATCTTTTGCTTGCACCCAAATCAGGAAGGCAGGGGGTACGCGGATGCTGCCGAGAGGCGGTGTTTCTCCCACCCCGGCGAATGTATCGGGTCAGGGCTTTCACCCAGAGCGAAAGCCCTGATGGTGTTTTTTCCAGGGGCTTATCCGGAAATTAATGTTCCCACGTGTTCTCCCAGCAATGCCTGATGCAAAACGCCCTTATCCCAAAAGTTCAATACCAGAATCGGGAGATGGTTATCCATGCAAAGTGTGATGGCTGTGCTGTCCATCACTTCCAGGCGACGGTTGAGGGTGCCGATGTAAGTGAGGCGGTCAAAACGCACCGCGTCGGGATTTTTGAAGGGGTCGGAATCGTAGACGCCATCCACTTTTGTGGCTTTGATGAGCACATCCGCCCCGATTTCGACTCCCCGCAGGGCCGCGGCGGTATCCGTGGAAAAGAAGGGGTTGCCCGTCCCGCCCCCGAAGATGACCACGCGTCCTTTTTCGAGGTGGCGGATGGCCCGGCGGCGGATGTAGGGCTCGGCGACGGCCTGCATTTGCACCGCTGACAGGACGCGGGTGACAATGCCGCCGCGTTCCATCGCGTCCATCAGTGCCATGGCGTTCATCACGGTGGCGAGCATGCCCATATAGTCGGCGGTGGTGCGGTCCATGCCGCGTTCCAGCCCGGTACGTCCGCGCCACAGGTTCCCCGCGCCGATGACGATGGCGACCTCGATGCCCAGATTTACAACCTCGCGCACATGCTCCGCAACCACTTCCGCCTGCTGCGGGTCAATGCCGTACCCCTCCGGGCCAGCCAGGGATTCGCCGCTCAATTTGAGCAGGATGCGCTTGAATTTGGGGGTCTTGCTCATGGATGCTCCTTTTTGTTTGGGGGAATAAGGCCCTGAAGGTCCCGCAGCCCTTTAGGGCCTGGCAGAAGATGCTTGTGACAACCTAAGGGCCTGACGGTTTTCGCCTCCGGGTTACGACTGGCAGTCCTACAGGAGGGTGTACGCAAATGTTGTAGAAATTGGGCAGTCGTATGGGCGCTGCTTCCTTTTCCCCCGCCCAACCCTCCCCCCGGCGGGGGGAGGGTTGGGTAGGGGGAAACACCATCGTTCTACATCTTTTGCTTGCACCCCCTTCAGGACTGGCAGTCGTCGGGGAGCGGGAAATCTTCGGGGTCTAAATCGGGGTTGATTTTGGCAATTTTCAATCCATGCAGCGTGTGTGCAACACCGGATTTTATCAAAAAAGGCCAACCTTTGCGGTTGGCCTTCTAAGTTGCTATTTGCTGCTTTCGCCGACTTCCCAGCGCACAAACCGCCGGATGACGATATTTTCACCGATGGAAGCAATGTTCTCGTGCAAGTATTGCTGGATGGTGATGTCTTCATTTTTGATGAAGGGCTGCATCAGCAAGACGGATTCTTCCTTGAATTTTTTCAATCGTCCTGCGACGATGCGGTCCAGAATTTTTTCCGGTTTACCTTCCTCGATGGCGCGGTTACGGGCGATCTCGGTCTCGTGGTTGAGCACATCCTGGGGAATATCCTCTTCTGTGACCCAGCCGGGGGAGGCCGCCGCGATTTGCAGGGCGATGTCATGGGCAAAGGTGCGGAAGGCATCGGAGCGGGCCACGAAATCGGTCTCGCAGTTGACTTCCACCATCACGCCGACGCGCCCGTTGCCGTGGTTGTACAGTTCCAGGATGCCCTCGGAGGCTTCCCGGTCGGCGCGTTTGGCAGCCTTCGCCAGACCGCGCTCGCGCAGCAGGTCTACAGCCTTGTCGAAATCGCCGTTGGCCTCTTCCAGGGCGGCACGGCAATCCAGAAAGCCGACGCCGGTAGCCTCGCGGAGTTCTTTGATTTGTGCAGCAGTAATTGCCATTTTTCTTATTCCTCAACTTCTTCGGTTTCTTCAGCCGCTTCTTCTGCGGCGGGTTCTTCTTCGGTCGTTTCTTCAACGGCCTCGGACTCGTTTTCGGTGTTGGTTTCTTCGGCTGCGGCTTCCGCTCCCTCGCTTTGCTCTTGCAGTTTCGCCAGCGTGGATGCCCCCAGCAAGTCATCATCGCTCAGTTCGTCCCCCTCCACAAAGGCCATGTAGCCTTCAGAAACTTCCTCGTCCATGTCTTTGCGCATGTTCTGGCCTTCGACAACCGCATTTGCTATCTTTCCGACAATCAGTTTGATGGCGCGAATGGCGTCGTCGTTGGAGGGGATAATGTAATCCACGTTGCGGGGGTCGCAGTTTGTATCTACCATCGCGATCACCGGGATGTTCAACAGGTTGGCCTCGTGGATGGCAGTCTCTTCGCGGCGTACATCTACTGCAAACAGGATGTCAGGCAGCCCGGTCATCGAGCGGATCCCCCCCAGAAGCATCTCCAGACGTTCGATTTTGCGGGTCATATTGAGGGCTTCCTTCTTGGTGAAGGATGCAAAATCGCCGCGGTCGCGCATCCGTTCCAGGCGTTCCAGTTCGTTGATGCGCTGACGGATGGTGCGCCAGTTGGTCAGCGTGCCGCCCAGCCAGCGGGCGGTGACCCAGGGCATCCCGCAGCGTTCGGCCTCGATCTGGATGGTGTCCTGGGCCTGGCGCTTGGTGCCCACGAACAGCACTGTGCCCCCCTCGGCGACGGTATCGCGCACCAGGTTGTAGGCTTCTTCCAAAGCCTTGACGGTCTTCTGCAAGTCAATGATGTGGATACCATTGCGCTGCGTGAAGATATAAGGCTTCATGTGCGGGTTCCACTTGTGGGTGCGATGCCCAAAGTGAACGCCGCTTTCCAATAGTTTTTTCATGGAAACAACAGGCATTTTATTCTCCTTTGCGTTATGCCTCCATCTCCTTCGCCCCTTTCCGGAACCGCTTGCCCCCGGCGGCACGCCCGTTCAGGTCGGGAGATGTGTGGGATGTTGCCCTCGCGGGCACAAGTCTCCCGTCTGCTGCGGGAGCCGGGGCATTCTATCACGGGGCGGATGATTCGTCCAGATTGTCATGAAGGCAGATGCAGGCAAATGTTGTAGAAACCGGGCAGCCACATATCTCTGTCCTGCTCCCGGCAGGGCGGGGTGTTCGGTGCCTGTCCTGTTCGCAAAATGAAGACTGGCAGTCCTGCCAGGACTGCCAGTCTTGTGAGCGGGGGAGGGAAACACATAGGAATTACAACAACATTTGCCTGCACCCCCAGCCAAGCGGAAGTTCCGTAAGGAATCAATTTCTTGGTAAAATAGGGCCAGGACTTTGACTCCGGCGGTGATTTGGGCGTGCAAAGCACGCCCAAATCACCGCGCTCCCGTGCGTTTGGCAAAATTCTCGCGGGCAAAAGTTCCCCAGTAAGCAAATTGCGGCGCGGGTTGGAAATCCACCCCGAAGCACCAGCAACAAGGAGAATCCCTATGGCCGGAAAAAAGAAACCCTACGATGGCGTTGTAACCGCTGTCCGCTATTCCCCGCGCGGGGACATTGACTGGGTCCGGGCCTTTGAACGGCGCGGCTTTGTATTCTCAGACCGCATTGTGCTCAACCGTGAAACATTGCTGGCACGCCTGCAAGCCGGGCAAAAATTCAAAACCGGACGGCGCATTCCTGGCATGGGCAGCGATTTCGAGGTTTTCGAGGACATCCGTCTGGTTGGGAAAGAAGACAAACCGGCAATCATCTGTGGAGCAGGACAGCCTGCGCGGGATGATTTGAGCGGCGTGCCATTGCTGTAACCTGTGGGAGCATGGTTCAATCACGCACCTTTTTATCTTTTGGCAGGAGGCTCGCATGAGGATACACAACTTTTCAGAGATCAAACCCAAGAACGGAAAACTCTCTTTTTCAGATCGGTTTAACGCTTCCCTCAAGTATGGCTTTTCGTACCCCAACGACCTTGCCATGCAGGAAGATTTCATCGCGATTGTCGAAAAAGATATAGACCAGCGTTTTACCCTCTTGCGCAATTACCCGCTCAAGGAAGTTGATGTTCATGTGCCCCTCATCCTGATCGGGCCTCCCGGTATTTTGGTCATTGTGCTCAGCCGCAAGCGCGGCCTGTTCCGCGCCAAGGACGACCAGTGGCTGGAGATGTCGGGCAGGCGATTCAAACCGGCAAAAGATAATCTCATCCGCCGCGCCCAACTTTACACGCGTGCCGTCCAGAAAATGCTTCAGCAGATTGGTTTTTCCGATGCGGAGGTGGACGGCCTGCTGGTGGGAATGCACCCCGGCATGACCATCGACACCCAGCATCCGGCAGTACACGCCATCCAGTTGGATGCCCTGCGCTACTGGAGCGCAAAATACGTGCAAACCCCGCCTGCGCTCTCCCCGGAGCGCATTTACCAGATTGTCGCCGCCCTGAAAGACCTCGCCGAACGCGATGAAAAAGCCGAAGCCGAGAAAGAGGCCGCCCGCCAGAAAGCCGCATCCAGAGCACAGCCTGACAAACTCACCAAGACGCTGGCCCCCGTCGGGAAAAAACTCAACTTCACAACCCAGCAGTGGATTGTGCTGGCGCTGCTCCTGTTTGGAACAATTGCCGTGCTGTTTATGTTTATGCTGATTATCCTGCTCTCACTCTAAAGCCTCAGACGGTTTTGATGCCCTCCCCTGCTCTCTCCATTGTCATCCCTGCATACAACGAGGCAACCCGCCTGCCGGTCACGCTGCCGAAGATCTGCGAATTTGCCAATCAGCAGCCTTACGCTATCGAAGTTCTGGTCATCGAAAACGGCAGCGAAGACCGCACGCTGGAAATTGCCCAGGAATTCGCACGCCAGCACCCGATCTGCCGTGCCATCCACATCGAGGAACGCGGCAAGGGGCTGGCCGTCAAAGCCGGGATGCTGCAAGCACAGGGGCGGTACCGTTTCATGTGCGATGCCGACCTCTCCATGCCCATCGAAGAGGTCAACCGCTTCCTGCCGCCCCGCATCCCCGACCCCGAAATCGTAATCGCCTCCCGCGAGGCCCCCGGCTCCATCCGCTACGACGAGCCTGCCTACCGCCACTGGGGCGGACGCGCCATCAACCTGCTCATCCGCCTCCTGGCGCTCCCCGGCCTGCGCGACACCCAGTGCGGCTTCAAACTTTTCCGCGCCGACATCGCCGAAGACATCTTCCGTTACCAGACCTTCCCCGGCATCTCCTTCGACCCGGAAGTGCTCTACATCGCCCGTCTGCGCGGCTACCGCATCGTCGAACTGCCCATCCCCTGGTACTACGACCCGGAAAGCCGCATCCACCTCGTCCATGACACCCTGGCGCTCATCCGTGACTTGCTCACCATCCGCCGCAATGCCCGCCGGGGACTGTACGACCGATGACCGCCGCCCGCCCTGCGACTGGCAGTCCTGTCAAGACTGCCAGTCGTCAGCACCCCACCCTCGACCTCGAAATCTCCCTCTGGGCAAACGATGTCCTCTGGATTGCCGGGATTGACGAGGCCGGACGCGGCGCACTGGCGGGACCGGTCGCTGCCGCAGCGGTGATCCTGCCCCGAATGGGGAGCATCCCCCCGGAACTGGAAGGGGTACGCGATTCCAAAATGATGACCCCGTCCCAAAGGGAATCCGCTGCCCGCCAAATCCGGGAAATCGCGGTGACCTTCGGGGTCGGCTTCGCCTCCGCCGCGGCAATTGACGAGATCGGCATCCTGCCCGCCACCCGGCTGGCCTGCCGTCGGGCTATCGAAGCCCTGGAAATCGTCCCCGGCCACCTGCTGCTGGATTTCATCCACCTGCCCGATGTCCCCCTGCCGCAGACCGCCATCCCCAAGGGCGATTCCCGCTCCCTGAGCATCGCCGCCGCCTCGGTGCTGGCGAAAACATCCCGCGACGCCTTGCTGGTGGAACTGGATGCCGAATACCCCGGCTATGGCTTTGCCCGGCACAAAGGCTACGGCACCGCCGCCCATCGGGAGGCCATCCGCAAACTCGGCCCATCCCCCGTCCACCGCATGACCTTCGCCCCGATGAAAGTCGCGAGCCGAGAGTCGTGAGCCGTGAGTTGTGAGTCGCCAGTTCCCGTGCTCCTCGCTCCACCCTCCTCGCTCCACGCCTCACCCTCCACCCTCCACGAACCATTCAACGACCCAACCACCTAACCCTCTAACCCCCTGACTACCCACCCTATGACCACACTTCCCTTCCCTTCCAGACGTGCCCCTTACTATGCCGACGTTCCCGATGAAAAGTGGAACAACTGGCGCTGGCAACTCAGCCACCGCCTCAACAGCGTGGAAGATTTTGAAAACATCTTCCCGCTCACTGAAAGCGAGCGCAAGGCGCTTTCCGCTCCCGGCCTGTTCCGCGTGGATGTGACGCCCTATTTCGTCTCGCTGATTGACCCCGACGACCCGAATGACCCCGTCCGGCGGCAGATCATCCCCACCGAGCAGGAGATGGTGCCCTTTACCGCTATGATGGAAGATTCCCTGGCGGAAGACGCCCACTCCCCGGTGCCGGGGCTGGTTCACCGCTACCCCGACCGGGTGCTGATGCTCGTCACCACGCAGTGCGCCACTTACTGCCGCTACTGCACGCGGGCGCGCATCGTCGGCGACCCCACCCAAACCTTCCGCCCCGATGAGTATGACCTGCAAATCGAGTACATCAAAAACACGCCCCAAATTCGGGACGTGCTGCTCTCCGGCGGCGACCCGCTCACCCTGGCACCCAAAGTGCTCGACCGCCTGCTGCGCCGTCTGCGCGAAATCCCCCACGTGGAGATCATCCGCATCGGCTCGCGCGTGCCGGTTTTCATGCCGATGCGCGTCACCGACGAACTGACCGACATGCTCCAGCAGTACCACCCGCTGTGGCTCAACATCCACGTCAACCACCCCAGCGAGATCACCGCCGAACTGGCCGAAGCCTGCGACAAACTCACCCGCGCTGGCATTCCGCTGGGCAACCAGTCCGTGCTGCTGGCGGGCATCAACGATAACGTTCACCTCCAGCGCAAACTGGTGCAGGATCTGGTTCGCATCCGCGTGCGCCCGTACTACCTCTACCAGTGCGACCTGGTCGAGGGGGCGGGGCATTTCCGCACCCCGGTCGGCAAAGGGATCGAAATCATGGAAGGACTGCGCGGCCACACATCGGGGTTTGCCGTGCCAACCTACGTTATCGACGCGCCCGGCGGCGGCGGCAAAATCCCGGTGATGCCCAACTACCTGCTCAGTTACTCCGACCACAAAGTGGTGCTGCGCAACTTCGAGGGCTACATCACCACCTACGAGGAACCGGTGGATTACCTCCCGTCGAAGGCCGCCCCCTTTGAACTCAAACGCCCCGAACCCGGGCAGGAGGGCCTCACCGCCCTGCTGGATGGCGAGGAAATGTTCATCAAGCCCGATGGATTCGACCAGATCCACGAGCGCCACGGGATGCAGCACCGCCTGAAAGACCCCGCCAAGTGGAAGCCGCTCGGCATTGGTGACGGCAAAGAGGCGTAACTGGCCTGCCCAGCCAGACTGGCAGTCCTCTTAAACGCAGACCCTAAAGGTCTCGCAGCCCTTTAGGGTCTTTTGCGTGGCTCGACTGCGTCCCCACCCCCCCGATTCTGGGTGTAGAACGCCTGGGTTCCCCCCACCCAACCCTCCCCCCGCCCTCACCCCTAACCCCTCTCCCGAAGGGAGAGGGGAACCAAAGCGGAAAAT
>CAZPSL010000072.1:0-5350 GCA_964589145.1 uncultured Anaerolineales bacterium | reverse complement strand
GGTGATGACTTCCCACGATCTGGCACGCACCGCTGACCTGGCATCACGCTTTGATGTTCTCTCGCACGGCAAAATTGTCGCCTCCGCCCGCCGGGACGAGATGGAACCCGACCGGATTTTGACGTTCTACCGCGAGGCGATAAATCAGTAAATCGGGAACTGGTAAATTGGGATTCTCCCGCCTGCTCATTCCCCAATTCGCCGGTTTACCGATTTCCCATTCACCCCTTGCAATGACCCCTCTCCGAAACTTCCTCCGTGCCACCTTCGCCATCGTGCGCAAGGATTTGGCCGCGGAATGGCGCAGCCGGGAACTTTTCTCCAGTATGCTGGTGTTCTCGCTGCTGGTGATTCTGATTTTCAACTTCGCCCTGGAACTGGATGCTGCCGCCCGCTCCAGCGTGACATCCGGGGTGTTGTGGGTGACGTTTGCCTTTGCCGGAACCCTGGGACTGAACCGCTCGATGGCAATTGAGAAAGACCGTGGCTGTCTGGACGGTCTCCTGCTGGCACCGGTAGACCGCTCGGCGATTTACTTCGGCAAGGGCATCAGCAATCTGGTTTTTATGCTGATCGTGGAAGCCATTGTGCTGCCGGTTTACAGTATCCTGTATAATATCAACCTGTTCAACGGCGGCTTGCTGCTGGTGATTTTGCTCGGCTCTGTCGGCTACGTCGCGGTGGGGACGCTCCTCTCGGCGATGGCGGTGCAAACCCGCACGCGGGACATCCTGTTGCCAATTCTCCTTTTCCCGCTGGTGATTCCGGTGCTGATCGCGGCGGTGAGAGCCAGCGGCGGCTTTTTGCAGGGCATCCATTACGCCGAACTGAGCATCTGGATCAACCTGCTGCTGGTTTATGATGTAATTTTCATCGCCATCTCGTTCATGTTCTTCGATTACGTCGTCGAAGAATGAAACCCGATAAAGGATTATCGAACAGAGGATTTCAAATGGACCCGAAACCCAAAGCCCTCACCATCCTGGATATTGTCGCCATCGTCCTGTTTCTGGCGGCGGTCTGGATGGTGTTCTTCTTCGCCCCGCTGGAAGCCGTGATGGGACAGGTGCAAAAAGTGTTTTACTTCCATGTCGCCACCGCCTGGGTAGGGATGCTGGGCTTCATGGCCGCCGGAGTGGCCGGGATCGCCTACCTGCGCACTCAAAATCTCAAATGGGATATTGTGGAGGTGGCCGCGGTGGAAATCAGCCTGGTCTTCTTTTTCATCGCTATCGTCCTGGGTTCGATCTGGGCACGCCCGATCTGGAACACATGGTGGACCTGGGACCCGCGGCTGACCACCGCTGCCATCGTTGAACTGGTTTATGCCGCCTACATGCTGCTTCGTCAGGGCATTGACGACCCGGAGCGCCGCGCCCGCTTTGGGGCTGTTTACACCATCCTGGGGTTCGTCTCCGTGCCGATTACGTTTCTCACCATTCGAATCCTGCGCACCATCCATCCGGTTGTGGTCGGCAGTTCGGAAGGCGGCAATATCGGCATGACCGGCGATATGAAAATCGTGTTCTTTTTCTCGCTGTTTGTGTTCACCGTCATCTTTGCCGATCTTCTCTGGCACCGCGTCCGTCTTGGTCAACTGGCTGCCAAGGTGGAACAAGAACGCCTGAAAGTCCTGAGTTGACAGTCCAGATACCGCAGCGCACATTTTTTCTGCTGCAACCCGTAAATTTCAACTTTCCACCTTCAACTTTTGGATCCCCTTCACCTCCCGCCATGAACATTTTTTCACTTCTCTCCCAATCCGGCCCCGCAGAAACCACCGACTACTTCATCGCCGGGTACACCATCTTTTTCATCGTCATGGGGCTATACCTGCTCAGCCTTTCCCTCCGCCAGCGCAGCCTGAAACAGGAACTGGCAATGCTGGCAGAAGACCTGCCCTGACCCCGTATCGTTTTCATGCTTGCCCTCCGCCTGAAAACGGGTAAAATACGGTTGCAAGGCAATTCACCTGCATAGCAGGTCACGGAGTATTTTGATGAACGTACCTTATGGCCCCATTCTCGTGGTTGAGGATGTCCCAAACATTTTGGATTTACTTGCTGTCACCCTTCGTTTCAAAGGCTATCCGGTGATCACCGCAGCCAACGGTGAGGAAGCGATGCGACGTATTGATGAACAGCGGCCGGCGATGGTGATTACAGACATCCTGATGCCCAAGATGGATGGCTTCGCCCTGATGCACCGTCTGCGCACCGAACCGAGAACCAACCAGATTCCGGTAGTCTTTCTCTCAGCGACTTACGTCACCCCGGAGGATAAAGCCTTCGCCCTTAGTTTGGGTGCAGCCCGCTTTTTGGAAAAACCGGTGGACACTGAGGAATTCCTGCTCACCGTAGCGGAGATTCTCACCCAGGGGACGCCAACCGTCCCGCCCCCGATGAGCCAGGCCGAGTTTTATCAGGGCTACCGCGAACGGCTGGAGAGCAAACTGCGCCACAAAAGTGCCCAGATTACCCGCACGGAACGGCTGCTGAAAACACTCTCCGATGACCAAAAACCGGCCTTTGAAGCCTTGCTGGAGGAAGCCCGCCTGCACCGCAGCCAAATCGAGGAAGAACTCAACGAACTATACGAAATCCTCGACCAGCAGAGAAACGGGTAGGAACCAGGCATCGTCATGCACCATAGTCACCACCAAAAAAACAAAATCTGAGTTACGGACAAACCAAATGCTGCTGTCCGGGCAGCGTGGATGCGGCAAAAGGCACGGACAAAAGCGGCCTTTCGTGTTCCCAAGATAAGTGCCCTCCTTTTCATCCGAAGTTCAGGTTATCAAACCAGGCAACTCCCGCCGAAATGGCGGGAGTTGTATTCGAGGTAACAATGCAACCCAATTTGACGATCCTGCAATCCTGGGCGCGGCACGCCGGGGAAATCCTGCTTCAGGGGCTGGAACAGGATTTCCACATCGAACACAAAAGCGAGATTGACCTGGTCACCGATATTGACCGCCGCTCGGAAGCCTACCTGCTGCAAGCCGTTCAGTCCTGCTGCCCCGGCGACCGCATCATCGCAGAAGAAAGCGGAATCATCCGCGGGGATGACGGGCAGGTTTGGCATATTGACCCGCTGGACGGCACAGTGAACTACGCTCACGGCATCCCCTTCTTTTCCGTCTCGCTGGGCTACGTCCGGGAGGGGCAACTCACCCTGGGGGTGGTTTACGATCCCGTGCGGGATGAGATGTTCACCGCCGAGCGGGGACAGGGCGCGTTCCTGAACGGGAACCCGCTGCGGGTTTCCACTGCGAACCGGCTGATTGACAGTTTGCTGGTGACCGGGTTCCCCTACGACATACAGCACAGGGCGGACAACAACCTGGACCACTACACACACTTTTCGCTGCACTCGCAGGGCGTCCGCCGGTTGGGGTCGGCAGCGCTGGATTTGTGCTATGTGGCCGCCGGGCGGTTTGATGGCTTTTGGGAAATCAGCATCGAATCTTACGACATCGCCGCCGGATCGCTGATCGTTACGGAGGCGGGCGGCATGGTCACGGATGCCCGCGGCGGCCCCGACTTTCTCACGCCCCCCTGCTCGGTGCTGGCGACCAACGGGCAGATTCATCCGTTGATGCTGGATGGGTTGTGGCATCCATCTGCATAAGCCGCATCAGACTGGCAGTCTTGCGGGAAACAGCATCCCCGCCGGTTTTTACTCCGCCCGCAAAATGGTTCCGATTTCGTTGAAATCCGCCCGCGAGGTGAGATCAAGGCTCAAGGGGGTCACCGAAACCTGACGTTTGACGCGCACGGTGTGGATGTCGCTGCCCTGCGGGGCGTTGAGCAAATTCCCGGAGAAGCGGTATCCCACCCGGCCCGGTTCGCCCCACGCCCGTTCCGGGGGCGGTACCGACTCAAACATCCGCACCCGCGAGAGGCGGGTCAGTTCCCAGGGAGTATCCGGCGTTGCATCCGAGGGGATATTCACATTGAAGGCATCCACATCTTTCGGGAAGCGGCTTTCCAGCAAGATACGCCCAAAAAAGGCGGCGAAATACGCCGCGGCGGAAAAATCAACCTCCTCGGAGTAGGAAAGGTGGTGTTCGATCTCCGTCTCCAGCGAGACCGCCAGCGCGGGAATCCCCTCCGCAGCCCCCTCCAGGGCCGCGCCCACCGTGCCCGAAACCGTGATTCCCATGCCCATGTTCTCCCCGTAGTTGATGCCGGAAACCACCAAATCGGGGCGGCGCGGCGTGATCTCCAGGATGCCGTGCGCCACCACCTGTGCCGGTGAGCCGTCCACCGCATAGACCGTCCAGGTGCGCCCGTTGATCCTGACTTCCTTCGGCTCGATAGCCCCTGTGGAATAGCCCGGAAAACTGCGTCCCATGCCGGAGGCCTGCCGGGCAGGCGCGACAACGTGAACATAGCCCAGCGCCTCCAGCGCAGCGGCGGCGGCCCACAAGCCGGGCGAGAGAATGCCGTCATCGTTGGTGAGTAGAATTTGGGGTTTATCGAGATTCACAAAACGCTCCTGTCCGCTGCAAGACTGCCAGTCCTGGCAGGACTGGCAGTCTTTGCCGCTCTGAACCAAACAAAAAGGAGCGGTTTCCCGCTCCCTGTGTGCGCCCTCGGTGCGACTCGAACGCACGACCCCTTAGTCCGCAACCAAGTGCTCTATCCACTGAGCTACGAGGGCAAAGGCGGGGAGGGTGGGATTCGAACCCACGGTCGAGTTTTATCCCGACAACCACTTAGCAGGCGGCCCCAATCGTCCACTCTGGCACCTCCCCAGTGCTCAATTGTCAAGGCGGAGGGAGTGGGATTCGAACCCACGATGGATTGCTCCATACCTGTTTTCAAGACAGGCGCCTTCGTCCACTCGGCCATCCCTCCATACGCGGGTCGGAACGTCCCTCCGGAGCGGAGGGCATTGTACCACAACCACATACGAGAGGCAACGAAAACTTTCCCACGGGTGCAGGCAAATGTTGTAGAAATTGGGCAGTCGTATGGGCGCTGTCACCCGCCCTCTCCATCACTTTGAGCGGAGCGCCAGGGAGACCCTAAAGGTCTCACAGACCTTTAGGGTCTTTGGTTGCGACGCGTCTTGCCCGCGTCTCGGCTGCGGACTTGCTTCCGCCCGACGCGATGCTTTCCAAGCCCAAGACCTTTGAGGTCTCCTGCCCGCGAAAAAGACCCTAAAGGTCTCACAGACCTTTAGGGTCTTTGGTTGTGACGCGTCTTGCCCGCGTCTCGGCTGCGGACTTACTTCCGCCCGACGCGCTGCTTTCCAAGCCCAAGACCTTTGAGGTCTCCTGCCCGCGAAAAAGACCCTAAAGGTCTCGCAGAGGGTGCAGGCAAATGTTGTAGCAATTCCTATG
>CAZPSL010000071.1:0-16183 GCA_964589145.1 uncultured Anaerolineales bacterium | reverse complement strand
CTGGGCCGTCTCGACGATGCCAACGCCATCGTGGAACTGTTCACCACCACCAACCCCGCCCGCGCCCAGGAACTGGCGACCCGTCTCGAAACGCTCAACGAGCGCCGCCGCCTGCTCACCGAGCAAATCACTCAGGCCGCGCTGGAGCAAATCAAGCGCGACCGCACCCTGCTCGATTCCGCCGCGCTGGTGCTGGCGCATCCCAACTGGCACACCGGCGTGGTCGGCATCGTTGCCAGCCGTCTGGCGGAACGGTTTGAAAAGCCCGCGGTGCTGCTCTCCATCGGGGAGGACGGCATCGCCCGCGGCTCGGCGCGCTCCGTGGCGGGGGTTCACCTGCGGGATGCAATCGCCACCCAGAAGGCGTTGCTGACCGGCTTCGGGGGGCACCGCGGCGCGGCGGGGTTATCCCTGCCCAAGGAGAACATCCCGCGCTTCCGCAACGGTCTCGGACGGGCGGTGCTGGCACAACTGGACGGCAGGCCCCCGCGCAAAACCCTGCAAATTGACGCCTACCTGCCCCTGGAGTCGCTTTCCCTGGAACTGGTGGATGATCTCAACCGGCTGTCCCCCTTTGGGGAGGGCAACCCGCCCCTGACGCTGGCGACCCGCGGCCTGAAACTGGTCAGCCAGACCCTGATGGGAGTGAACAAGACCCATCGGCGGCTGGTGGTTGCCGATGAAGCGAGGCAGCATCAGGAAGTGGTCTGGTGGAGCGGGGCAGGTTTCCCGCTCCCAAAGGCGGGGCAGACCTTCGATTTGGCCTACCGCCTTCGGGCGAACACCTTCAAGGGGGAACGGCGGCTGCAACTGGAGTGGGTGGATGCCCGCCTGCCCATAGCGGAATCCCGCCCTGAGGCCGCGTCCGGGGCTCCGATTTGGGAGGCGGTGGATTTTCGGGATGCGGCAAATCCCAAAATGGAGTTATCCCGCCTGAAAGGTGAAATCTCCGGCCTGGAAATCTGGGCGGAGGGGACGGTCAAAAACCGGGTTGGCGGGCGCGACCGGAACGAACTTTCTCCCGCCGAGGATTTTGCCGTGTGGACCGCCCCGCCCGGCCCGCTGGAGTGGCAGACCGCCCTGGAACGGGTGCAGCCGCAGCGGGTGTACCTGTTTGCTGTGGAGCCCGGCAGCGCGGCGCCGCGTGCGTTTTTGGAGCGGCTGGCGGGGCTGGTGAAGTTTGCCCTGCGGGAACGGGGCGGGCGTGCCGACCTGGACGCGCTGGCTGCGGCAACGGCACAGCGAGTGAGTGCGGTACGCATGGGGCTGCTCTGGCTGGAGGCGAAGGGCGCGGTGCGCGTAACGGAGCGGGGGGAGGATGCGTTCACGCTGGAACAGGGTGACGGTGTTGAGCGGGCGGAGGCAAATGAAATCGCTGCCGAACTCCGGGCGATGCTGGAAGAGGCGGCAGCCTACCGGGCACACTTCAGAAAGCGGGCGTTCTGAACTCTGCTCTTGCGGTTCAGCGGAATTCCGGCTGAATTTTCGGTATGATGCCGGGCACCTGTTTTGCAGCACGAACAGCCGCAAATGGGGCGAGCATTATGAATTTTTTTGTGTGATACTTGTCCCATTCGCTGCATTCGGGTTCCCTTTCCCGTCCTCAGGGTGCTGAAACAGAAAAAGAGCGCTGCGAGTTTCTCGCAGCGCTCTTTGGATTTCACTCCCTGCGCTCAATCCAGATATGCGTGCAGCGCTTTTTGAATGTTGGGTGTGCGCAGGCGGCGCAGCGCCTGGGCTTCAATCTGGCGGACGCGTTCGCGGGTCACGCCCATCTTCTGGCCGACCTCGTTGAGGGTCAGGTACTGCCCATCAAGCAGACCGTAACGCAGTTGCAGGATGCGGGCTTCGCGCGGCGGCAGCGAGTCCAGGATGCCGGTCAACTGCTCATGCAGCAGGTTGTTGGCTGCGGTTTCATCCGGGGGCGGGGAATTCTCATCTTCGATGAAGTCGCCGAGCACGTCATCATCGGCTTCTTCCCCGATGGGCATTTGCAGTGAGAGCGGGTGCCGCGCCAACTGGATCATCTCTTCCACCTTCTTGGGCGGCACATCCAGAGCCTCGGCGACCTCTTCCATCGTGGGGTCGCGGCCGTACTTCTGTTTGAGTTGGTGCTGGATGCGCAGCATCCGGCTGACCTGATCGCCCATGTGCACAGGGACGCGGATGGTGCGCCCCTGGTCGGCGATGGCACGCGTCACCGCCTGGCGGATCCACCAGGTCGCGTAGGTGCTGAACTTGTAGCCGCGCGTGTAATCGAACTTTTTGGCAGCACGCATCAGGCCGATATTACCTTCCTGAATCAAATCAAGGAAGGGCACACCGCGCCCCATGTATTTTTTGGCAACGCTGATCACCAAACGGGCGTTGGCGGTAATCAGATGCTCGCGGGCATCCCAGCCATCCTGAATCTCCCAGCGCAGGCGTTCGCGCTCTTCCGGGGTCAGGCCGCCCTGAGCGAGGCGGTTCATGGCTTCGCGGCCGCGCTCAATCCGCTGGGTGATTTCGATCTCTTCCGCCTGGGTCAGCAGCGGGACGCGCCCGGCTTCTTTGAGATACAGGCCAACCGTGTCGTTGATCTCAATATGCGCCAGATAGTCCTCGCTCGGTTCAGCAGTATCTTCGTTTTCCTCGTCTTCTTCGTCGTCTAGCACAGGCCCTTCTTCCGCTTCTGATTCTTCCGGCATTTCGTCAATATAGGGAATGCCTGCGCTGAGCAACGCCGAAAAGACCTCCTCCAACTGCTCAACGCTGCGTTCGGCCTCCGGGAACAGATGCAGAATGTCCTCGAGGGTCACAAAGCCTTTGCTGCGGCCCTCGTTGACCAGTTGTGCAATCGGGAAGGTTTCTTCTTCCTTTTGCTCTAATGCAGATAACAGGTTTTCGTCTAATGGTTGATACATTTCTTCACAACTGATTTCGTGAGACAGGACAGGAGTCCCTCACTTATTTTAGATTATAGCACACCCTTGCAACGCCCTTCTGATGCAAGACTGTGACAAAATAAGAGCCGGAAGTGGTGGTTTGTACATCCGCTCCCGGCTTTGGGTGGAGAAGCAAACCGGGCTTCAGATGTGGATGGCGTGCCCCTCGGCAGCGTGCGCGGCCTCCATCAGGACTTCGCTTAACGTCGGGTGGGCGTGGACGTTGCGCCCGATGGCTTCAGGGGTCAGAGCCAGCCTTTGGGCCAGGGTCAACTCCGGGAGAAGTTCCGTCACCTCCGGGCCGATCAGGTGGGCGCCCAAAATTTGGCGGGATTCCGCATTGAGGACGAGTTTCACCCATCCGGCGTAATCTCCAAGCCCCAGGGCTTTGCCGTTCGCCTGGAAGGGGAAGCGCGCCGTCTCGACCGAGTGGCCGCGTTTCTTTGCCTGTGTTTCCGTCAACCCGAAGGAGGCGATTTGCGGGTGGCAGTAGGTGGCCCGCGGCATCATCTCGTAATTCAGGGTGACGGTTTCGGCTCCGGCGATATTTTCGGCGCACACGATGCCCTGCGCCGAACCGACGTGCGCCAGCATCAGTTTGCCGGTTACGTCGCCGACCGCCCAAATGCCGGGGATATTGGTCGCCATGCGCTCGTCAATGGCGATAAAACCGCGCTCATTGAGTGTCACGCCGACATCTTCCAGGCCGATGCCTGCCGTGTTGGGCTGGAAACTGGTCGCCAAAAGCACCTGCCCGGCATCCAGGGTGATTTCGCCATCCGGCCCGCTGGCGGTGACACGGACGCCGCCCGCAGTGGTTTCGATGCGCTCTACACGGGTGTTGACCCGCGTTTTGATTTTCGCTTTGGCGAAGGCCTTGCTCAGTTCGGCGCTGATGTCCTCATCTTCAGCGGGAACGATGCGGGGCAGCATCTCGACGAGCGTGACCTGTACCCCGTAGGCGTTCCAGACGGTGGCGAACTCAACGCCGACTGCGCCGGAGCCAACGATGATGACCGATTCCGGCAGTTTTTCCTGCAAGATGGCTTCGCGGTAGGTTAACACCCGCTCGCCGTCCACGGTTACACCCGGCAGGATGAAGGGATGCGCGCCGGTGGCGATGATGATGTTCGCCGCCCGGAGTTCCGTCACCTGCCCGTCGGTATCGGTCACGGCAACCCGATCGCGGGCGGTCAGTTTCGCCGTGCCCATGTGGACCGCGATGCCGTTTTTCTTCATCAGGAAACCCACGCCGCGCACCAGCCGTCCCGAAACGCGTCGGCTGCGCTTGACGGCTGTGCCGTAATCCAGTTGCAGGTTATCGAACTTGAAGCCGAACTCGCGCCCGCCGCTGCGCAGGGTGCGGGCAATCTCCGCGTTTTTGAGCAGCGATTTGGAGGGGATGCAGCCCACATTCAGGCAGACCCCACCCAGCCACTCTTTATCAATGATGGCGGTTTTCAATCCGAGTTGCGCAGCCCGGATGGCGGCGACATAGCCGCCCGGCCCGGCACCAATTACGATAACGTCATAATTGTTCATGGGGTTTCCTTTTTTCTGCAAAACTGCCAGTCCCCGCGCGGGGCTGGCAGTCACTCACATGAACATTTTATCACATCCTGTTGGATGCACAAAATGGAAAATGGTTACGTGGTAAAGGCAAAAGATGTAGAAAGATTGCTATCTGTCGATACACTACACCGTTTTCACGCTTTGGACCCCATCCCCCCTGTATCCCCCCTTCCCGAGGGAAGGGGGGATATAACTTTCGGTGGGTGTACGGCGCACTTCGTGCGCCGTACACCCACCTGATGAACATGCCCCTCCCCCGTGGGGGAGGGGTTGGGGTGGGGGCATACTTGCCAAGGTTATATCGAACTTTGCTCAATTTCTACATCTTTTGCTTGCACCCATGGTTACGTGGTGAAGGCAAAAGATGTAGAAATCGGGCAGCCACATATCTCTGTCCCGCTCCCGGCGGGGCGGGGTGTTCGGTGCTTGTCCTGTTCGCAAAATGAAGACTGGCAGTCCTGGCAGGACTGCCAGTCTTGTGCGGGGTGAGGGAAGCGAATAGGAATTTCTACAACATTGCCTGCGCCCATGGTTAAGCAGGGGCGTGATGTGGTAGCGTAGGGGCGTGATGAATCACGCCCCTACTACGCTCCGCCTGAACCGTACACTTCGGGGTCGGTGGGGGTTTTGCCGGAGGGGTCCCAGACGTACACCCAATCGCCGACCTGCGCCCAATCGTAGAGCCAGCGGGCATCGCCGATGGAGAGATTGACACAGCCGTGGGATTGCGGGAAACCCAGGTTGGCGCGCCAGTAGGCCCCGTGCAGGGCGCGGGCATCGTCGAAGTACATCGTCCAGGGGACATCTTCGAGGTAGTAAGCATCCGAGTGGTCTGCCTCGAAAGAGCCGCGCATCGGGGTGGTCTCCAGTTTTTCGTAAATCTGGAACAGCCCCGGACGAGTCCAGAACGGCTCCAGGCCGCTGGCGATCAACGTAGCGAAAACCAGTTGATACTCATCGTACACGGCGATTGTCTGCTCGTAGAGATTGATCTCAATCCAGCGTCCGCCGTCCACCCCTTCAGGCGGGGTGGTGTTGGGAATCACGCGGGCCACAAAACGGCCGTCCACCCACTCGTCGGGGCCAATCTGGTACCACTCCATCTCGTTGGCTTCGGCCACGCCATAAATCCAGACCAGGTCATGGTTTTGCAGCGTGCGGCCTGTGTAATCTTCCGCATCGTAGCCGGGGGTGCGTTTGGTTTCCACGTATCCCGTCGGGCTGAGATAAGTCAGAATCCAGCCGAAGGGACGCGGGGGAGTCTGGGTGACCTCCACCCCCTGGAATACCGGCGCTGAAACGCGGGAAATATCGTTGGCGGTCATCCACTGGCCGGGGGCAATCATGTAAATCCGCTTGCCGTCCACCACCTGGGTATCAATGTAGGAAATGTAACCAAAAGCGACGTCAATCCGCTTGACGGCTTTGTTCTTCCGGTAGGCAAGAGCGTCCTCCGCTGAGCCGAAGACCGGCGCGTTATCGGTGCGGATGTAACCGTATCGGTAATCCACGTAGGTCAGTTCAAAGGGCGGCTTCGCCACCGGCAGCGGGGCTTCAGGCAGGGTGATGCCATCCTGCGCCAACCCGGTTTGGTAGGCAGCCGGGCCAGCGGGGAGACAGTCCGTAACAGTAAAGGCATAGTTTCCCGGCAGGCAGAGCACCGCCGCTTCGCCAAGCGCGGGCGAATCCTGTGCGGGCGTTTCCGCTGCGCGGGCGGAGGAAACTGCCAGCATTCCCAGAATCATCAAGGCGAGGCCAAGAACCCTCAGGGCTTTCACTCTGATCGCTGGTTTGTGGTATTTTGTGCGTGCCCTGTGCGCACATACCGTTTTTTTCCGCGTTGCAGCAAAAGTTCCAACCCGCAACGGGGGCAGGGTCTTTTGGATTTTACTGCGGGAGGGGGCAGGCTGTTTTTGCATAGGGAGGATTATATCAAGGTTTGGCAGGGCCTGGATGTTTGCGCGTTTGAAAGGTGCAGGCAAATGTTGTAGAAATTCCTATGTGTTTTCCTCGTCCCGCACACAAGACTGGCAGTCCTGCCAGGACTGCCAGTCTTCATTTTGCGAACAGGACAGGCACCGAACACCCCGCCCTGTCGGGAGCAGGACAGAGATATGTGGCTGCCCGATTTCTACATCTTTTGCTTGCACCCCGTTTGAAAGGGTGCAGGCAAATGCCGCAGAAAGACGGCGTTCTTCCCCCGGCCCTCCTGTGGCTGTCTGCCTCCCACGCTTTTGCTTGTTCCCGTTCTTGTCACAACAGCCGCAACTGTTCATCATCGTAGGTCAGCGGGTCAAGCAACAACTGCGCTTCAAAATTTTCGGGGGTCAGCATTGCATTCTCACTCAATTGCCGGATCTGGCGGTATTTTACAATTCTCCAGTTCGCTTCGTAAATTTGCATCAGGCGGGGATCGCGGCGCAGTTTGTACATCACCAGATTGGCACGTCCGCCCGGAACTACCAGCATCCCCCGCGCCGGAGCGACCTCCTGCTTGATCAAAAATTTCCCCAGCAAGGCTGATGCACTCACGAAGAAAGTATAGCGCGGTTGTCCGAACGCATCTTGCCAGATGAGGGGCTGTGTTTCATTCTGTGGAGAATGAACACGGAAACGGAGTTTTTTGCCGATCCTGGAAAGGAGACGCCCTATTGCAGCGAGTTCCGCGCGCCGCTTTGGGGGGGCATCCTGCTCCCGAAGTTTCCACCCCGCCCCAAACGGCTTGCCGTAAGAGCCCAAACAGGCCATCACCAGTTCTCGCGGCGGGCGCATCAGGCTGTTGAACTCTGCCTTCAGGGCATCTTCCAGTTCGTCCAGGGTGCAACCCGGACTTTTCATCAAATAGCGGACCACTGCCATCTCGGTGCGGTCTGCCAATGGAGCAGCGGCGGCTTTGTCATCAGTCAGCCACCACAGACCGCTTTCGGGTTTCTTTTCGCCGCCTCCAAAACGCAGGAAACCGTTATGGTAGGTAAACGCATTTTGAGCAGCCTGCCGGGTTTTGGCGTAGCATTCAGCAGGAGTATCGGTTTCGGGGAACAGGTTGCGCTGGGCGAGTGCAGTCAGCGCAGCGGAATCCAGCGGGAGGTAGATGCAAGGTTCGCCGCGCCCCAGCAGGTGGGCGCGGGCAGCGTCCCGGAGAGCATTGGTAATCCCCTGCGGGGTGCGCTCGCCAGCGGAAGCGGGGATTGGCCTCAAGTTCCAGGAAAAAGCCACCTGTTTTTCCGTTTCGTCCAGCGCAACAGTTTCAAGAGAAAAATCTGCCCGGTGTGCGGCAATGATGACTGCGGAGATGAAACCGGGTTCCGCCTCACCAAGCATCCCCAAAACCGGGATGTCTTCCAACAAGGCGGGGCGGATGCTTGCCAGTGCCGCGTGCAAGGCCGTAGTATGCCAACTCCAGTCGTAGCGGCGGCGGCGCAGCACAGCCCGGAAGTGTTCAACGGCATCGTGCCCCCAAAGCCAGCCGGCCCACAATGCCGAGAGTGACCAAAAAGCCTGGTTTTGGCGGGGAAAGACCGTGAGCACCGCTTCTGGTACGGTTTCGCCGAGTTGTTCTGCCAGCGATTTGATGCGTCCTTCGTACAGGCAGATGCCGCCGTCGTCCGGTGGAAGTTCCGGCCAGCGGGTGAGCGGCACCGGAGTTGGATCAGGAACCTGCGTCAGTGAATCAGCGGCTTCTTCCAGGGCAAGCCAGATGTTGTTCTCGCGGTATACCGGCGGAACGGTGAGCCGCTTGGGGCGGCTGCGGGCAACAGGGTGCGGCCAGAGCGTATTGCCCCGGTCAAAGGCGTGCAGCAGCATTACATCCAGAATGCGGCGGGCACGCGGGTCAAGGTCAAGGGTATCCAGTTTGTTGACAATGGTCAGCAGGGCGTAGATTGCACGCGGCGGGTAAACGCTCAGTGCCCTCTCAGCGTGCGTTCGGTCGGGATCATCACGCGGGACAACCCGTTCCAGTGCCCGTGCGTGGTGCAGCCTTTCACCAGCAAACCGGGCAGCCTGTTCGCGGTCTGCATCGGTGGCTTGAAACTCACCATGAACGCCGCAGTGCGGGCAGTGCAGCAAACGGGCAAACGGCGTATCCGCTTCCCGTTTCCAAATGAGGGCTTGCGCCTGAATTTCGCGTTCACAGGCGGGGCAAAACGTTGTGTAGAGGGCGCGCAAATGGAGTTCCATTCGCTCGTCGCGGACACGGGCAGCGGCCAGGGCTGCCAGTACGTTGTGAGCCTCATCAGCGGCTGGGGGTGCGGCCGCGATCTCGGTCAGCAGGCGGCTGATTGGGTTGTTGGCGGCCAGAATTAATCGTACACCGGCATAAGCCGCAGCAGCATTCCACGACGGGGCTGCACCAAATGGGTCAATTGCCAATTTGCCTTTCAACGCGTTCTCTGCAACCATTTTGGCTGCGGTCGCCTGTGGAACGGGGGGAAGATAACGGGTAAGAATAGACATGTTTATCGCTTTGCTGATTGGCTTACCCGTTGATAGCCCGCGCCACCGCAGCCTGCGCGTGGATAGCGGTGGTATCAAACAGGGGAATATCGGTATGCTGCTGCTGAACCAGCATCACAATTTCGGTGCAGCCCTCGATGATGCCCTCCGCCCCGCGGGCACGTAAATCTTCCATGATGCGCAGGAACCGGGTGCGGGAGGCTTCACGAACCTTGCCGAGCACCAGTTCCTCGTAAATCACGCGGTGGACGATGGCGCGGTCTTCCGGCGGGGGAACGAGCACGGCCAGGCCATGTTTTTCCCGCAGCCTGCCGAGGTAGAAATCCTGTTCCATTGTGAAGCGCGTTCCCAGCAGGCCGATGGTCTGTATTCCGCGTCGGCGGATGGTTTCGGCGGTGGCATCCGCAATGTGCAACAAGGGTATGTTCAGGGCAGCCTCGATTTGCGGGGCAACCTTGTGCATGGTGTTGGTGCAAATCAGCAGAAAATCCGCGCCCGCGGCTTCGACCTGCCGCGCGGATTCGGCGAGGCGTTCGCCAGCGGTATGCCAGTCGCCGCGGTGCTGCAAATCCTCGATCTCCTGAAAATCAACACTGATCAATGCAATTTGGGCGGAGTGCAATTTGCCGAGCCTGTTCCTGACCTCTTCGTTAATCCAGCGGTAGTAGAGCGCGGTACTCTCCCAACTCATCCCGCCGAGCAATCCGATGGTTTTCATGTGGGATTCTCCTTTGGGTTTGAAAAACACAAATCTTCAAAAAACAGCGGAACCGGGCACCTGGCTCCGGCGTCTATGCAAAAATTGCAGGGACGATGCCATTTTACTACGAGAGGCGAATCAGCGAGTCAGCGAGTCGGCGGAGATAACGGATGGCAATCTGTTGCTAATTCCCAATCCCCAATCTGGGTGCAAGCAAAAGATGTAGAACGACGGTGTTCCCCCCACCCAACCCTCTCCCCGCCCTCACCCCTAACCCCTCTCCCGAAGGGAGAGGGGAACCAAAGCGGAAAATTTTGGGAGGGCAAGGGAGGGGGCAAAAAAGAAGTTCCCGCATGGCTATGCATTTTCTACAACATTTACCTGCACCCTCCCCAACCCCCAATCCCAACAACCCCGCGCTCCATGTTAGAATAGCCTGAAACATCACCCTGAATTTTGGAGGAGCACTCATGACGAAATATCAACCCCGCGGCATGTATTTTGAAGAGTTCGAGGTCGGGCAGACGTTTTACAGCACGGGCCGCACCATCACCGAGAGCGACATCGTGACCTTCGCCGGGCTTTCGGGAGATTACAACCAGATTCACACCGATGCCGAGTTCGCCGCCAGCACGCCCTACGGACAGCGCATCGCCCACGGGCTGCTGGTGACCGCCGTCGCCTCCGGGCTGGTGATGCAGAGCGGCATTATCGAAGGCACGACTCTTGCATTCCGCGAGATCAGCAACTGGAAGTTCGCCAAGCCGACCTACATCGGCGACACGGTGTACGTCAAAGCCGAGGTCAAGAACACCAAAGCCCTGCGCCGTTTGGGCGGCGGGGCGGTGGAAATCGCCCTTTCCGTGATCAACCAACGCGACGAGGTGGTAATGAAAGGCACCTGGACGGTGTTGATTGTCAGCCGACCAGATGAAAATTAGTTTGACCGCTGAAAGTTAAACGTTGCAGGTTGAAAGTTCCCCGGCCTGCAACCTGCGATACCCCAGCCCATGCCTGAAAACACCCATCTCCCATCCATTCCCGAATCAGAAGACCCGCGCGAGCGGTTCCGCCGCCTGCTGGAAGAAGCCGAAAAATCGGAGCAGGAGGCCGCGGCGTACCGTATCGAGGAGGGAGGTGCGAGGAGGGAGGAGCGGAGGGCAGATGGCGAATGGCGGATGGCGGATGACGCCGTTACCGCCGACACCAATCCCCAACCCCCGATTCCCAATCCCCAACCTTCAACCTCTAACCTTCAACCGCTAACCCCCGACCCCCACGCCGAAACCGACCTGCTCCCCACCGAGCCGCGCCCGCCGGAGACGGATACGCCGCCGCCCCCGTTGCTAGGCGCAACGCCGCAAATCATGCCGCCCGCGCTGGATGAGCACGGGATGCCGCTCCCCCGGCGGGTGACGGAGATGGACGGGGCGGCGACCCGCGTCACGCCGGCGGCTTACCGGACGGGAACTTCGGGTGGCGCGCCACCTGAAGGAACGGGAACCGTCCCGAACCCCTCCGCCGCGCCTGCTGCGGGCGCGGGAATCCCCCGCGGGGGCGGAATTGACTGGGGCACGGGCTTCGGCTGTCTGCTGCGGATGTTCATTCTGGGGCTGTTTGCCGCCGCGGTGATGGTAATCGCCATCGGTTCGTTCATGCTCTACGAGTACTATCACATTGTCAACGCTGAAGACTGGCCCGATGTGGGCACGCTCTACCAGCACTCGGCGCAGTTCGAGACCACCCGCATCCTGGATCGCAACGGCAACCTGCTTTACGAGATCATTGACCCGCACGCCGGACGGCGGACCTACGTCCCGCTGGATGAGATTTCGCCCTACCTGGTAGCGGCAACTCTCGCCACCGAGGACAAGGAGTTTTACAGCCATCCCGGGTTTGACCCGATGGGGATTGTGCGCGCCTTTTGGCAGAATTTCAGCAGCGGGGAGACGGTTTCGGGGGCCTCCACCATCACCCAGCAGTTGACGCGGGCGCTGCTGCTCAGCCCGGAAGAGCGCGGCCAGCGCAGTTACATGCGCAAGGTGCGCGAGGCCCTGCTGGCGATGGAAGTGACCCGCCGCTACACCAAAGACGAAATTCTGGAACTTTACCTGAACGAGATTTACTACGGCAACATGGCTTACGGCGTGGAGGCCGCCGCGCAGACCTATTTCGGCACCTCCGCCCGCAACCTGACGCTGGCACAGGCCGCTTTTTTGGCCGGTTTGCCGCAGTTGCCCGCCGTTTACGACCCCTACACCAACCGCGAGGCCGCCCTGGAGCGTCAGGAGACCGTGCTGCTGCTGATGTTCCAGGCCAGCCAGGAGCAGGGCTGCATCTACGTGGGCAACAACCCCCAGCCGATCTGCATTGACCCCGGCGAAGCCGCCCTCGCCGCGCAGGAACTGGATGATTACGAGTTCAAATCGCCGGAGATTCAAATCCGCTACCCCCATTGGGTGACGTATGTGCGCGCCCAACTGGAGGCGATGTACGACCCGGCGGTGATCTACCGCTCCGGCTTTGATGTTTACACCACCCTCGACCCCGGCTTGCAGGATGCCGCCCAGAAGGCGGTCAGCCAGCAGGTTGCCGCACTGGCCGACAAGCACGTCACCAACGGCGCGCTGGTGATGCTCCGCCCCGCCACGGGCGAGATTCTGGCGATGGTCGGCTCGGCGGATTTCTACAGCGAGGTGATTGACGGCCAGGTGAACATGGCAGTCAGCCCCCGCCAGCCGGGTTCCTCCATCAAACCGCTGACCTACGTCGCCGCTTTCGAGAAGGGCTGGACTCCCGCGACCCTGATTTGGGATGTACCCTCGGAGTTCCCGCCCTCCGGCGACCCCAACGACCCGCGCCCGCCCTACAAGCCGGTCAACTACGACGAGCGCTTCCACGGCCCCGTGCTGGTGCGCAGCGCGCTGGCGAACTCCTACAACGTTCCGGCGGTCAAGGCGCTGGATTTCATCGGCATCTACGACGACCCGACCACCCCCGAGGCGGACGGGCTGGTGGCGATGGCGCAGCGGCTGGGCATCACCACGTTCACCCGCGAGGACTACGGTCTCTCGCTCACGCTGGGCGGCGGCGACGTCACCCTGCTGGAACTGACCGGCGCATACGCGGTCTTCGCCAACGGGGGGCGCAAAGTGCCGCCGGTTTCCATTTTGAAGATTGTGGACTACACGGGCGAGACGGTTTACGAATACAACCCGCCGCCCGGCGAGCAAGTCCTGCGCCCGGAGCACGCTTACCTGATTTCGGACATTCTCTCCGACAACGCGGCCCGCACCCCGGCTTTTGGGGCGAACTCCGTGCTCAATTTGCCCTTCCCCGCCGCGGCGAAAACAGGGACGACCAACGATTTCCGTGACAACTGGACGGTCGGCTACACCCCGGATGTGGTGGTGGGCACCTGGGTGGGCAACGCCGACTACACCCCGATGCAGCATACCAGCGGCCTCACCGGCGCGGCGCCCATCTGGGCTTCCGTGATGCAGACCGCCGTCCAGCAACTCACCGGCGGCAGTCCGACGCCCTTTGTGCGCCCGGCGGGCATTGCGGAGCGCGTCATCTGCGCGGTTTCGGGCACCGAGCCCTCCCAGTGGTGTCCCGACCAGACCACCGAGATCTTCGCCGCCGACCAGTTGCCGCTCGCCAAAGGCTACGACCTGTGGCAAAAAGCCACCATTGACACCTGGACGGGGCTGCTGGCCTCCCCCGATTGCAGCGATTTTACCGAAAGCAAGATGGCGCTCAACATCTCCGACCCGTGGGCGGTCAAGTGGGTGACTTCCAACCCGGCGGGGCAGTCCTGGGCTAAGCGCATGGGCTTCAAATCGCCGATTTTCTTCACCCCCACGAAAGCCTGCACCCAAGACGACCCTCGTCCGCTGCTTTCCATTGCCCTGCCCAAAGACGGCGAAACCATCACCGAAAGCCCGCTGGAGATTTACGGTCAGGCAGATGCCACCCGAAATTTTTACCGCTACCGCCTGGAATACGGGCGCGGCAATGACCCGGAGGAGTGGGAACCGATTCACAAGAAAAAAGTACCCGTTCCGGAACCGGAAAAAATCTGGAATTGGGATGTGAGTGAAATCAGGGCGGGAATCATCACCCTGCGGCTGTATCTGGAATCCACCGAGGGGACGTATGCCGAGGTGCGCATCCAGTTGAACATGCAGGTGCCGACCCCGACGCCGACTCCGACTCCCACCCCGACGGCGACCCCCACTCCGACTCTCACGCCCACACCGACAAGCACGCCTACGCTGACCGTAACTCCTTTCCCCACCTGGACCCGGACGCCCAGCCCAACAACCCCGCCCAACACGATGACGATTCCCAGTGCAACCCCCTGGGTCACGCCGACACCGTGACGCCGTTGCAGCCTTGAGTACCGTTCATGTCCACTACGTTTTCAAAACTTCATATCTGGATACTTGCCAGCCGCCCGAAAACACTACCGGCTGCTGCTGCACCCGTCATTGTGGGGACAGCGATGGCGTATGCGGCGGACGCTTTCGAGCCGTTTGTTGCCCTGGTTTGTCTGCTTGATGCGCTGTTGCTGCAAATTGGTTCCAACCTGGCAAATGACGTTTTCGATTACGAGAAAGGCGCCGATGAGGGGGAGCGGCTTGGCCCGATGCGGGTAACGCAAGCCGGGTTGCTCTCGCCGAAGGAGGTCAAGCGCGGGATGCTGGTAGTTTTTGGGCTGGCTGCCGTATCAGGTTCTTATCTGATTATCGCTGGCGGGTGGCCGATTTTGGTGCTGGGCGTGGCTGCCATCCTTTCAGCAATTGCCTACACCGGAGGCCCGTACCCATTGGGCTATTATGGGTTTGGGGATTTGTTTGTGTTCCTGTTTTTCGGACTGGCTGCCGTGGCCGGGACTTATTACCTGCAAACCATGACGGTAACGCGGCCTGTCTGGTGGCTGGCAGTGGCAATGGGGCTGCTCACAACGGCAATTTTAGTAGTCAACAACCTGCGGGACATAGATAACGACCGCAGGGCAGGAAAACGTACGCTGCCGGCACGGTTCGGGGCGCGTTTCGCCCAATGGGAGTATACGCTCTGCGTTCTGGGAGCGTATGTCATCGTCGGCGGCCTGGCAATCACTGGCAGCATTTCCATCTGGACTCTGCTGGTTTTCCTGACCTTTCCAACCGCGGTTCAACTGCTGCGTTCTGTACGGAACGAGACAGGACGCGCCCTCAACAAAACACTGGCAAGAACGGGGAAGTTGGAACTGTTTTTCGGCCTTGCGTTTGCAGTGGGTATGATAATCGGGAGCCGGTGATTTCATTCCCGCCCCAAAGGATTCCCCATGCCTCTTTTTGATCATTTTGACATCCTGGCTCCCATTTACGACCGGGTCATCAAGCCCAAACCGCCGCAGACCATCTGGGAACTGGCGCAACTACCCGCTGACGGTTTACTGCTGGACGCGGGCGGCGGCACCGGACGGGTGGCTCAGTACATGACTGAGAAGGCCGCGGCGGTAATCGTGGCGGATATTTCCTGTCAGATGCTGGGGGAGGCCCGCGATAAGGGATCGCTGCATCCAGTTTGTTCGCATACCGAGCGGTTCCCGTTCCCGGATGGGAGTTTCGCACGCATCATCATGGTGGATGCACTCCATCACGTTTGCGACCAATCCCAGACGATCCGCGAAATGTGGCGGGTGCTGTCCCCCGGCGGGATTCTGCTCATTGAGGAGCCGGACATCCGCACCTTTGGGGTCAAGATGGTCGCCCTGGGGGAGAAACTGGCCCTGATGCGCAGCCACTTTTTAGGCCCGCGCAAAATCGTCGCGCTGTTCGATTTCCCGGATGCGGCAATCAAAACTTATACGGTGCCAGGCGATTACAACGTATGGGTCGTGGCACAAAAACGCGTTGCGGAGGTGTGAGATACCTTTCGGGAGTCTGCCGCGCTCCGCAAACGCTGCGGTTAAAAAACAGGGCAGATGGCTCGCACCATCTGCCCTGTTTTTTGTTGTGTTCCCGTGCTTTTTTAGTTGAGTGCCACGACTTCCTGCGCCTGGGGGCCTTTGGGGCCTTCCGTGACGCTGAACTCGACGCGCTGGCCCTCTTCCAGGTTGCGGTAGCCTTCACCGACGATGGCGCTGTAGTGCACGAAAATATCGCCACCACTGTCCTGCTCGATGAAACCGTAGCCTTTGGTTCCGTTGAACCATTTCACGGTGCCTGTTTGTCGCTCAGACATGATTTGGAACTCCTTTCTGATAGTTTTGTGGGTGTTGCTTGGGGTTCCAAATCAAAGCGGCCTTGCCTTCCTTTTCATCAGAACAACGATCAAGCAGTCAGATTCTAGCACAAATCCCCTGCTTGCACAATCCCCGTTTTAGGCAGGGGTGCAAGCAAAAGATGTAGAAATCGGGCAGCCGCATGTCTCTGCCCTTCCCCCGGCGGGGCGGGGTGTTCGGTGCTTGTCCTGTTCGCCAAATGAAGACTGGCAGTCCTGCCAGGACTGCCAGTCTTGTGTGCGGGGCGAGGGAAAC
>CAZPSL010000070.1:0-6687 GCA_964589145.1 uncultured Anaerolineales bacterium | reverse complement strand
ATACCCACTGGAAGATGCTTTGCTGGTTCGGAAACTTCCGGATTGAATTCAGTCATGCGAGTTTTCTCCTCTTGCATTTTCGTTTTTAGCGCGTCCCATTATACGACTTAATTCGGACTTTCGCCGAAATACAGAAAAAAGAAAAAAAGTTCGTGAGGGTGCAAGCAAATGTTGTAGAAAGATTGCTGTTTGCCAACAAGCCGCGGTATTCTGGAGCCCCATCCCCCCTGCATCCCCCCTCACCCTTCGGGCAGGCTTCGCACTCCCCAGGGTAGGGGGGACGGGACTCTTGGGTGTGTGTGCGGCGCACGGAGTGCGCCGCACACACACCTGACGAACACGCCCCTCCCCCAAAAATTTCCCCTCTCCCTGTGAGAGAGGGGTTAGGGGTGAGGGTAGGGGGAGGGGTCGGGGGTGGGGGCATACTTGACAAAGCGATATGGAACTTCACTCAATTTCTACATCTTTTGCCTGCACCCATTCGTGATATTCGTTCCATTCGCGGATGTGCATGCCGGAAAACAGGTGCCCGCGCCCTGTCTGAAATTCAGGTTTTCCGCATCCCTCCATCTTTTCAGGGGCGCAGTCAGTCGTCCGCGGTCCGCGGTTTGTCTCCGGTCTCCCGTCCCCGGTCTTCTGTCCCCCGTCCCCAGGCTCCCGTCTTCCTCCAACTTCCCCACAAAATCACCGCGATCACCAGTGCGTTGAGCGCCTGCCCGGCAATCGCTCCGTACACGCCCCATTGACGGATTGCCCACACGCCCAGCGTGAACATGGTGACAATCGCGGCGATGTTGGCGGTGAAAATCGGCTGCGTTTTGCGGATGGCCTTGAAAGCGGTTTGCAGCGGCCAGTAGAGGTACCACAGCCCGTAGTAGATTGCCATCAGCAGCAGCCCGCCGCTGTAAGCCAGGTACGTGTCGCCGTAGAGCAGGGTCAGCAGCGGCTCGGAGAACAAACCCGCGGCCACCAGCAGCGTGGCGATGGGCACACCCGCCACCAGATAGATGATTTTCAGGATGCGGTTCAGGCCGCGGTAGCCGTCCCGGTCGAAAACGCGGGCGGCGCGGGGCGTGAAAAACGTATCGGTGGCGCGCAGCAGAACGTGGACGGGGGCTACCAGATTTTGCAGGGCGCGGTACGCGCCCGCGGCGGCGAAACTGATCAACCCCGCCGCCAGCAGGGGGTAGAGTTCCGCCGCCACCCAGTTGGCAAGCGATCCGCCCATGATCCAGCCGCCGAAAGCCCAGTTTTTGCGAAAAGTCTCCCAGGGGTGGATGTTCCGCCAGGCCCAGTACCCGCGCGCCTGCCACAGGCCGAGCAGAACCGCCGCCACCGCTCCCCAGCCGATGGCATCCAGCCCGGCTTTGCCGCTCAGTGTGCTGTGTGATCCCCACCACCACAACACGCCCAGCCGCATCGCGCTCGCCAGCGCGGTGTTGAGCGCGGCTTTGGGCACCTCGCTGCGGGTGTAAAACGCCCGGCGGATGAACTCCTGCAACTGCCAGGTGAGCAGCACAAACCACAGGGCGAAGGCGGTCGGGCCGGCGACATCGTTGCCGGTGACGGTCAGCGCCCAGCCGACTCCCGCGGCGGCGGCCGCGCTCAGCCCCGCCAGCGCGGTCTGGATCAGCCCGGTGTTGGCGGCGTATTCCTGAAACGCGCCTTGATCCAGCACCGCGCCGAGTGCGTTCAGCGGCTGCACTACCAGCCCGTCCTGGATGGCGCGCACGAAGCGGGTCATCAGAAACCCGACCGCATACACCCCGAACTCGGTCGGGTCAACCGCCCGCGCCAGATAAATCGCGGCGATAAAATTCGCCAGGCTGATGATGCCCTGATCCGCCGCCGCCCAGTAGCCCTGCCGCGCGCCGTGGCCGGAAAAAAATGCAGCTCCGCGAACGGCTTGTGTTCGTAACGCGTTGTTATTTTTCAAGGCCAACTCGAATGCGATGGGCTTGCAAAAATTTCGGAGATGGGGGGAAAGCCATTGGCGGACGAAAAGAATGTGTCAACGCTAACAAGCGGGCAACAACCTCACTATCTGGCTCTTTTTTGACGACGTGATAGTCGTCGGACAAGGAAAAATAGCCATATTCAAAAAGCGTGTCGTGGAAGCGACACAGGCACATTACATTGTTGAGATTGCCGCGTGCTAACGGATCGTCAGCCCATCGTACGATATGGCTTGCAACCAGCAATTGCATTTTCCCCAAATCGCAAAAGGCGCATTGATGCGCGTAATTTTTCAAAGTCAACTTTCTTAAGCGAGACTGTCCTCGGCGCTGTCGTACCAGAGCCTGTTGCTCATTTGTTTTTATTACCCCCATATGCAGTTTGTTTTTCTGGATGGCTATGTCAATTGCATCATCTGGCAAATCATCTAGTTCAATGTTTACCGGTTGATCAAGGAGAAGATAGTAGCCATCGCCAAAGAAGTAAAGAACTTCGGCGTCGCGTAATTCCTGAAGGACTCTGCTTAATGTTTGGGCAGGTGTCTTTCCAGTGCTTTGTACTTCCTGAATGATTGTTTCCAGTTCCTCGTCAATCAACCCTTGACGAGTCACAACATTGGTTTTGTGACGCATTGTATAACGATGTAGAGCGTTACGCACCGCGGTGTGCCAAGTAATCATGGGATACACTCCATTCAGCAATCTACAATCTAAATTCTGGAATTTTTTACGGCAAAATCCACAGGATATTCTCCGGCACGGGGGTCAGGAAGTAAACCGTCGTCCAGCCCGCCCAGCCGACAAAATCCTCCTCGCTGTACCCCAAATCAATCCAGTGACGGTCGGGCAGGCCGCCGCCCACGTCGGCGATTTTGCCAAAGCCGTAGTTTTCCACGTAAACCGGCGCAAATTTCATGTAGCGGTACCAGTCCAGCGTGACGGCGATGATGCCCTTGCGCAAAATCTCCCCGCTGGAGGTGATTTCGTCGCAGCCCTCCTGCCCGGTGTGGCAGGGCGAGTAGGTCGAAGCGTACACCCGCACCGCCCGCCAGTACTCAATCGGGCCGTCGGGCGTGTTCAGCGTGCGGATGACAATCTTCGTGCCATAGCCCACGATGCGCGGCTTCGGTTCCCGCGCCACCCACTCCTCCTCGGTCTGGCGCGCCGTCTCCACACCGTCCTCGTAGCGCACCCGCACCCGACGGGCGGTCAGCCCGTATTCACCCACCTGCACCACCTGCAAATTGTCAATCTCCAAATCGGGCAGCGGCTGGGTCAGCGAGCCGAAGGGCAGCGGCTCCGTCTCCAGGATGACCTCCTCGCGCACCCGCACCACCCGGATTGTGCGGCTGATGGGGATGGGCGCGTCTTCGGGCGGGAGGCTGTAATCCAGCCCCTGAAGCGGAATTCCGGCCTGCACCAGGGCCTCGCCGACCGTTTCCGCCAGCACGCGGGCCCGGAAACTGCCCCCGCTTTGACGGATGGTGACCGGGAAACTGCGCCGCAGTTCCGCAGAGATTTCCCCGCCCCGCAGGGGAGTTGCGGACGCGGGTTCAAGGTGGTCGCCGTTATGGAGGGCGATGCCCTGCTCCCAAAGGGCTTCTCCCAGCGTCGCTGCCCCGGAGACGAACACCTGCCGCGTCCCGTCATCGTTGAGCGTCACCCGTGTCCCGCGGCGGACTTGCAGCGAATGACGACTGCCAGTCCTGTCAGGACTGGCAGTCGTCTCAATGGGCAGCCCGTCCCAAAGCAGGGTATCCCCCTCGGAGATGGAAACCCCCGCGGCTTCCAGCAGTTTGGCGGGCTTGCGCTCGGCACTCCACAGGGGATGCGATTCCCCGTCGGCGGTGACCACCACCCAGGCCGCCCGCCGGATGCGGATCTGCCCGTCGGCGGGCAGGCGGGATTCCAGCGCAGGGGTGATCACATCCCCCTCGGTGACGGGAATCCCCATCGTGCCCAGCGCGTCGGCCACCGTCCACGCCCAGACGGCGGCGGTTTGCGGCTCGCCGTCCACTGTCACCGTGACCTCGGCGCGCAGGGTAAACGCGGCAAACACCGCGCCCGCGGCGAGCAGCACAACCAGAACGATGGCGGTGAGGGTGGAGATTTTCATTGCGGGGGTTGGGGACGGGGATTGGAAAACGGAATGCCGACCTGATCCCTGATTACCCAATCCCTGATCCCTGATTCCTGGTACCTGATACCTGATAACCGAAGACGGCTCACTCCCCAAATTCCGTCTCGAACTCGATGTCGTCCTGCCAGCCTTCGGCGGGGCGCAGTTCGATGTCGCCGAAGAGCGTCTCCTGCTCGGCTTGCAGAAAGCGGCGTTTGATCAGTTCCAGCATTGCCAAAAAGGTGACCACCACCTCCAGGCGGGTGCGGCGTTTGCCCAGCAGTCGGTTGAAGGAGGTGCGCTGGCTGGTTTTGATTTGCGTGACGATGTGGCGGATGCGGTCACGGATGGTGATGCGCGGCGGGGCGACCACGGTTTTGAGTTCGGGGCGGTTGTCGGCGTGGATGAAAGCGGCGCGGGCGGCTTCCGCCAAATCCTGGATGGTGAAACCCGAAAGGTCGAGTTTGCCATCCACTTTGGGCGGGGGCGCCAGCCGCAGGTAGGTGCGCAGCCCGGCGGACTGGCGCGCTTCCAGGGTTTGGGCGATTTCCTTGTAACGCTTGTAGGCCAGCAGTTGCCGCGCCAGCGACTCGCCGGGGTCTTCCTCACCGGCCTCGCGGACCGGCGGACGCGGCAGCAAAGCCTCGGATTTGATTTGCAGCAGTTTGGCAGCGATCACCAAAAAGGCGGAAACGTCCTCGGCAGCGCGCTCCTGCAAACTCCGCAGGTGGGCGAGGTACTGGTCGGTGACCTGCGCCAGCGCCAGGCGGGTGATGTCCAGTTCGGCGCGCTCAATCAGTTGTAACAGCAAATCCAGCGGCCCTTCGTACACCGGCGTGGAGACCTGATACGCGCCGATTTGGTGGGTGGCAATTCCAAGCGACATGCTCCCGATTATACCTGACGTTTGTTTTTTGTTGTGCTATACTTCGGGAGATGAGTGCAAGCAAAAGATGTAGAACAACGATGTTTCCCCCCACCCAACCCTCCCCCCGGTGGGGGGAGGGTAAGGGAGGGGGGAAGAAGCAATGTCCTTGTGACTACCCAATTTCTACAACATTTGACTGCACCCTCGGAAGATTGGGAGACGACGGAAAAGGCTGATTTTTTGTGATTCCCGATCATCAATCTGCCAAAATCGGAGTGAAGCATGAGCAACGACTGGGTCGAAACTTCTGCCAAATGGGCGGGCGAGATGGGGTTTATCGGCGAAAACGCGAAGGGCGGCACCGTTCAGATGGGCACAGTGGATGGGAAGCCGGGCGTCGCCCCGATGGAGATGCTCCTTTTGGGGCTGGCGGGCTGCACCGGGGTGGATGTCGTCCACATCCTGCGCAAGAAACGCTCTCCCCTGAAGGACCTGGAAGTGCGAGTGCGCGCCAAACGGGCGGATCAGCACCCGAAGGTGTACGTGGAAATCGAAATTGAGTACCTGCTTTGGGGCGATCTGAAGCCCAAAGATGTCGCCCAGGCTATCCAACTCTCAGAGGAGAAGTATTGCTCCGCCAGCGCGATGCTCGGCAAGACTGCTGAAATCCGCTCGACTTACAAAATCCTGCCCCCGGAGGAGACCGCCAATGATTGACGAGCCGATCCATGTGACCGACGCAGCCTTTGAGCGGATTGTTTTGCAATCCAAAATTCCCGCGATTGTGGATTTTTGGGCACCCTGGTGCGCGCCGTGCAAGATGGTGGCGCCCACCCTGAAAAAACTGGCGAAGGAATATGCCGGAAAACTGCTGGTTGCCAAGGTCAACACCGACGAGAACCCGCAATGGGCGCAGAAATTCGGGGTGCAGGGTATCCCGACAATGCTGTTCATCGCCAACGGCAAGGTGGTGCATCAGCAAATCGGCGCGCTGCCGGAGCCGATGCTGCGCAGCGTGGTGGAGCAGTTTATGAGTGTGGTGGAAGGGTAAGCAGTTGTGGAAGGCCGCAAGGAGCAGCCATCTTAACAGGCGAGTTTACCGCACTGTGCTCACCATCGCACCATGAAAACATTGTGCCGCGGTTCTTTCCGAAGCCAGACCACAACACAAGGAAAACTTGTGCCTGGGCAGTGTCACCTTTCAAAATTGTAAGGTAACACCTGGTAGTACTTCCGTACCATTTGCCAACTATTGTAGAATCATTACGATAACGGATGAATCCTTTAAGGTAATATCTGAAAATCTTGTGAGGCTCAAACAGTTTTTTAGATATTACAGGAACCCTTAATACCTAATGAGGAGATAGTTTTATGAAGAAAATTGGTTTGTTTTTTGTCATCATGGCTGTTTTGGTACTGGCGCTCGTTGCATGCTCATCCGGAGCGGATACCGCAGCAGAGCCCACCGCTCCGCCCCCTCCAACTGCAACAGCAATCGCAAATGTCCCTGAGCAGGCCGAGACATCAGATAGTGAGGAAACCTCTGCCGAACCACCGGAAGCGCCGGAAGTGAAAACCAGTGATCAGATTTTCGATTCTGCCGCGATGGCCGAGAACCTGGACGATTACGTCTTGCGCCCGGAGGATTTCCCCAATCAGTACAAGATTGTTGAAGGCGGCGAACTACACCTGAGCAGCGGCCGCATCATCAATATGATGGGCGAGGTCAACGCCAAACGCTATAT
>CAZPSL010000069.1:0-2247 GCA_964589145.1 uncultured Anaerolineales bacterium | reverse complement strand
ACTCCGAGTGTCACGGTGTCAGGGGTTCCAGTGTCACGATGCACAGAAACACCCGGCACGGAAACACCTGACACGGGAGCACTTGACACGGGAACACTTCGATACGTCAGCAGCACGCCCAAAAACGGCTCCTCCCGCTTGCCGGTAATCAGGTCGTAGGCTTCGGGGGCGCGCTCGATGGGGAACCGGTGCGTAATCAGCGGCTTCACGTCTAGCGCACCGCTCGCCAGCAGGCTCACAACCGCTTCCAGGTTGCGGCCCTCCGTCCAGCGCACGTAGCCGACGGGGTAATCGTGCCCGCCCGCCTCGTAGGCCGGATCGTAGCGGCCGGGGCCGTAAGAACGCGAGTTGATGAAGTTCAGTTCCTTCTCAAAGTAGATTTTGCGGGGGATGTTCAGCCCCACCGCGCCCAGTGCGACCACGTTAGCCCGGTCGCGGGCGATGACTCCGGCCAGGGTGACGGGATCGTCCGAGGGGGTGTCGGCGCAAATCAGGATGTGATCCGCCCCCAGGCCGCGCGACCAACTTTGGGCGGCCTCCTCCGCCTGGGGACGGAGTACCGCCTCGGCCCCCAGGCGGGTCGCCAGTCCCACCCTTCGGGGATCGAGGTCCACCCCAAAGACCGCGCATCCCGCGGCCCGCGCGATCCCCACAGTCAACAGACCCAGCAGCCCCAGCCCGATGACAGCCACCCGTTCCCCCAGTTGGGGCGCGGCCAGCCGAAAGCCGTGCAGCGCGATTGCCCCCAGGGTGGTGAACGCCGCCGATTCGAAATCCACGCTCTCCGGCAGTTTGGCGAGCAGTTTTTTGGGCACCACGGCGTACTCGGCATGGACGGCGTAGCCGCCGCCTGCGCAGGCCACCCGCTCGCCGACCTTGAAATTTTCCATGCCCGCGCCGAGGGCTTCGATCACACCTGCGGAGGAGTAGCCCAGAGGCATCGGCTGGTCGAGGCGGTTGAAAGCGGCGTCGAGGGTGGTGAGCAGCCCCTCGCGGCGGGCTTTGTCGAGTACCTGACGGGCGAGGTCGGGGCGGGAGCGGGCTTTGCCGACCAGCGATTTTTCGGCAAACTCCACGACCATGCGCTCGGTGCCCGCCGAAACCAGCGAGGCGGCGGTTCGCACCAGGGCGGTGCCGGGCTGCGGGACGGGCTTGGGGACTTCGATGACAGCGGTTTCGCCGTTGCGGAGGTTTTGAATGACTTGTTTCATGGGGGTTCAGGTTGAAGGTTTCGGGTTGCAGGTTGCAGGTTGCAGGTTGCAGGTTGAAAGTTGGGGGGGGTAATTGGGAATTGGCAGATTGGTAGATTGGGAGTTGGGAATTGGGAATTGGGAATTGGGGGTTGGGGTTGGGGGTTGGAAAATTACCCTACCAATCCCCATTTTCCAGTTTACCAGTTACCAATCACCAGTTTCCCATTTCCCGGTTGCCAACCACCATCCACCGGAGTATACCGCGGGCGCGTGGAATTGGTGATATAATTTTTCCACCACGAAGCCACCAAGACACGAAGAGACAAAGGGCTTTTTTCTTCGAGCCTTCGTGCCCTGGCGATGAAGATACCCAGACACTGCTAACCTTTATGAAAAGTGAGGTATTTCCCTTGACTGACGACCCCCGCATCCAGAAATTTGCTCAAATTTTAGTGGATCACTCTGCTCGTATCGAACCCGGCGACCGGGTACTGATTGAATCCACCACCGCTGCTGAACCGCTGGTCAAAGCGGTTTATGCCACCATTCTCGACCGGGGCGGGCACCCCCACCTGCAACTCACCTTCCCGGACCAGAAAAAAATCTTCTTCGATCATGCCAACAATGCCCAACTGGATTTTACGCCGACCTTCACCAAACTGGCGTATGACGAGTTTGAGTCCCGCATCCGCATCCACGCGGAAACCGACCTGCACGCGCTGGCGGACGTCCCGCCGGAGAAGCAGTCCCGCCGTCAGCAGGCGATGGCACCCATCCTGCGGGCGCAGATGTGGCGCGGGGCGGAGCACAACTTCAAATGGGTGACCACGCTATTCCCAACACAGGCCTACGCCGACGCCGCGGGGATGCTGCTGGATGAATACCAGAATTTTGTGTACCGCGCCTGTTTTGCCGATGCTGAAACCGAGGACCCTGTGGCAAAGTGGCGGGAGTTCCAGACCAGGCAGGCGGAGTACATTGAGCGCATCGAGGGGCACGACCGGGTGGAAGTGCGCGGCCCCAACGTGGATTTGGTTCTGTCCATCAAGGGACG
>CAZPSL010000068.1:0-5641 GCA_964589145.1 uncultured Anaerolineales bacterium | reverse complement strand
CTCCACGCCCCTCGCCCCTCGCTCCACCCTCCTCGCTCCTCGCCCCGCCATTCGCCATCTGCCATCCGCCATTCGCCATCTGCCATCCGCCATTCGCCATCTGCCATCCGCCATTCGCCATCCGCTCCCCGTCATCCGCCTCCACCACCTGAAACCCGATGTAATCCAGTTCCACCACCGAGCCGGGCGACAGCACTCCGCCGGGGCGGGTTGCCGCCAGCAGGGTTTCCACCACCTCCTGCCGGAAGGCCGTCAGGCGGATGCGGTAGCGCGCTTCGGGGTTCAATCCGTTGCGGGTGGACGGCCCCATCAGGGTGGAGACGGTAAACGGGCGGATGCCTTCGCTATCGTGCAGTTCCGCCGCCAGCATGTCGTTCTGCTGACGGATGGCGTTCAGCAGCAGGGCGTGGACGGCGCGCCCCCACCATTGCGGCAGGGGATGTTCCCCCGAAGCGGGCACGGCTTCCACGGGTTGCAGGGTGAGGACGAGGGAGAGCAGGTTGTTCATGGGGTGCGGGTCTGGCGCGCCCGTTCCCGGACGGCTTGCAGGTTGATGATTTCGGCCACTTCAAAGCGCGGCGGCAGGGCTTCCGGCACCGGATGGGTGCGCACAATGGGCGGAAAGTAGCCCATGCGTCCGTGCAGGTGGGCAATCAGCGTGACCGCCGCGAAGTTGAGCGCCGGGGGCACGATCAGGATCGGGCGGGTCTGCCAGTCTTCGGGCGAGAGGGCGATGGCCGCCACCCTGTCACTGATCTGCGGCTCGAAAGGCTGCGTCACGTCCATCTGCGAGGGAATCCCGCGCACCTCGGCGATTTTCCCGCCCGTGAGGGCCTCGATTTGGGCGCGCTGGTCTTCGGTGAGGGGGTGGGAGAAGTTGAGGATGAGCATGAGGGGGTTATTGTTGGAGTTGTTCCCAGTTTTGGGCGATGGCATGAAGTTCTGCAATAATCCGTTGAACCTGAGCGACAATAGCATCCACCCCTTTGGGGTTCTTGCGGAAACCGGAGTGAAGCACATCGTTACGCAGGTTGGCAAGGTTCAGTTCCTGCCCGTGTGCGCCGCGTTCTCTTCCCTGCCAAAGACGAGCAATCTGTTTGCGGTGAGGAAACTGCATCCACTGTTCGCGATAAGGCGATTGCTTTTCAACTTCCCCGGTTGTCTGGTTTTTCCATATCCCGCTGCTGCTCAACAGAAACTCAGATTCCTCCCGCTGCTTCTTATCCCACATGTCCAGGCCGAACTCCAGGCAAACCAGGGAAACCAGCCATTCGCGCGCCATTGAGAGGGCGTGAACATAGTGTTGCTTGTTTGCATACCAGTCAATCATCTTTAACTGGCTGCGCAAATAAGCCCAGTCATCCGCATGTTCTGGGGGTACGCCAAAACGGGAATAATCGGTTTCCAGCGAGCGGACAATCACGCCGAAGGGCTTTGGAAGCACATCTTCCACGCTTGTGAGATGCGTTGGCAATTCGGCAGCGGCCTGCGCTACGTCACGCGGGCGCAGCAGTTCCAGCCCCATTGCAATTTGCTCTACGTTCTCTGCCAGCGCATCCAGGGATACCCCCGGCTGGTTATACAGTTGCTCGCTCAGGTAGCGCGCGTTGCCTGTGTAAATGAACTGATTGGTTGCTGAAAGCCAATCGAACATGGAGATGAAGGGCGTGAGATCGAACACAGGGGAAACATTGTCAGCATCGCGGGCTTCGTAAGCGCCATAGATTACAGCCTCAACCTTGACCTTGCGGGCAGCGCGCAGAAACGCAGCAGCGATAAAGACCAGGAAGGGAATGGAACGAAACGAGTTGGTGATATCGAAAATCACTTTTTCGCCAGGTTGGACATTTTCAACAAGCGCATCGAAAATCGCCCAAAGTGCATCTTCCGTATGGCTCTCCGGGATGGGGATAGGCTGCAAGATGTCACCAAGACGGCTTTGGATTTCTTCTAAATTGCTGTGTTTTTGGACTGTAGGGGTAACAAAAACCAGAATTTGCTCGATTTCCGGGAAGAAGTGCGGCAAGGCTTCGGCAAAAAAGCGGGTCGGTGCAGTTTTGCCTTTGTAACTGTACTTTGTGAAGGCGTAATTGCTTGGGCCGAGAAATGTGAGGGCTTTCATTCTTTTTCCTCCAGCGTCAACAGCGCCCAGCCGAAGGGGGCAACGGCATACGAATCTTTGCCGGCCACCTTCATCACAGCCCGTTTTGACCGCGGGAAGGGGTCGCCGACTTTGCGGGGGGGAGCATTGCGCTGCCGTTTGTGCAGCCTGAAAGTTTTTACAATTTTCTCAAACAGATAGGGGTCTTCCTGCAAATGGGTGCCGAAGGTTTTCCCATCCCAGCCGCTGCCCCAGCCGATTTGCACCAATGCCTGGTTTTCTTTGAGCGCAGCGTTGTAAAGTTGGCTATAGAATGCTGCTACGCGGGGCTGGTTGGCGTTTTCAAACCAGACCTGTAATTCTTTTATGCGGGTGCGGCTGTGTTTTTGAACGCGGGCAGTGAGTTCTGTTAGCCAATGCCGCCGGCTGGCAAACCCCAGTTTTTGGGCTTCCGGCATCTCAAAGAGCAGATCATCAATTTTGAGCGTGCCGCGAAACTCCACATTGCCGCGCAGGGCCTCCAGTTCAATGGGTGAACCGGCGCTTTTTTTGGTCAACACCTGTGCGTTGAGCAGAACCAGCCCTTCTCCGGCTTTCTCCGGCCCGAATAAATCGGAAACCTGGAGGGCGCGCAGCAGGTCGTAATTCGGGTTTCTGCCAAAGATCTTTCTTTCCAACTTTTGCCCGGCCCAACTCCTGCTCCGCCCCAATTCCTGGCTGTTCACTTCCGGCTTGACTTCTTCCCAGCCGTTCCAGGCCAGGGCGGTGCGGATTGCGCCCTTCAGGGACGAACCGGGGATGTAGGGACGGTCGTAAACATCTTTGATGAAGGATTTCACCTCTGCATAAGGTTTTTTGGAGCGCGGGTAGCCGCGCAGCACATAGCGGAAAAAGGCTGCGTTGTGCCAATCGGCATCTCGCAGCAATTCTCCCGGCAGGGGATAACTGCCATCCCGCCGGGGGCGGCGCAACTGGTCTTCCTTTGCCCGCAGCAGGGTATCTTCATTGATGCGGTAAGTGCGTTTGTCTCTGACAACAATATCAAACTGCAAACGCAACTCGTCTCCATCGCCAATATGCAGGGGTGAGAGGGTTGTCAGGCTGATCCTGTGCTGGCTCATCTCAATCTCCTTTCCCTAATCCCACGCCGAAAGCAAACCCGCTGCGATACACGGGGTGCCCCAGCGGTTTCTTCTCCTGATAACTGGGCTGTGCGTCCACCATCATGCCGGGTGCGTCCGTCTTCAGTGCGCCCAGCACCGCGCCTTCGGAGAGCAGGGTAACCGCCTTGCGGCGTTCATCTTTTTTGCCCTGGGCCGCGCGCACCCACCCGCCGATTGTCTCGATTTGGTAGGCCGATACTTCATCTGCCAGCGCAAAAATCTCGGTTTCTTTGGGGATATAGCGGCTCAGGCTCACCCAGGGCTTGCCTGCTGGCGGCGGGAGTTGAATCTCAGTATGGCGTTTGATCTCGCAAACCCCGTACCCGCTGCTGCGCTCCCCGCCCAAACCGGCATGGCCCAATTCGGCAAAAGCATTTTCAACCTGCCGTTTCAAAGCCGCATCCGCTTCCAGCCATCGCAGGCCGAACCACAAACCGGCATTTTTGTTGAAGATCACCTGCCCGGTATGGTAAATGGCTGAATGGTTGGTAGCGCGGTCTATGGTAACGCGCGGCTGACGGGTGATTTTCCAGAGCGGTTCGGGGCCGGTCTGCCGGGTGATTTCATGCGGCAATTTTTTTGCCTCTTCCCTGGTTAGCAGCACTGTATCTTTCTGAAACTTTTCGCAGTGCTGCCATTCTTTTTCCAGAGAACTTCCGGCAATCAGGGCGCGGAATACGCCTTCGGAAACGTAAGCAACTTTTTTGAGTTTCTTGGGCTTAACGCCTTCCGGGGCGGCGGCTTTGCTGCCGGAAATGAGCGGAGGCGGGAAGAAGAGGATTTCCCCTATTCGCGGAAACGCCGAGGTCAGGACAAAAGGGGGCGAACCGTTTGCAAAGCGTGCTGAAAATGCCTCTACTGCCTCCCTGCCCTGCGTGGCGGCAATGCGCGCCATCAGCGCCGCAAACAGCGAATCCGACGGGAAGTGCGCGCCGCTCTTCTCCTGCCCCAGCCCATGCCTGCCAAAGTGGAAACGCGTGCCTTTCACATGCCAGATTTCCACATTCATGCTTTTACTCCTCTATCGCAATTGTTTCTTGCGCCCAGGCTTTCAGTTCTGCAAATTTATCATTCAGGGCTTGCACACGCTCAAAAACCTGCCCGTCTAAAAATTCCTGCGGGGCGCCGTAATTCCTGCCGGAGCGGGCAGAGACTTTGATGTTAACGATTTCGATTTTGCCGCTGCCGCGCGAGCCGGAGCCGCCCAGGTAATCATCTTCGACCAGTTGCAGGGCATTAATCACCTGTTGCAGGCGATCAAAATCGGCAACTTCGTAAATGCCAAACACAAATTCGGCAGGGCCAAACACCGCCCCGGCAGGAACGCGTTCCATATTGCGCGGCGTGGCCGCGCTGGTGACGCGGTCAATGGCAACTTCGGTTTTCAGTTCTGCAAAGGGCAGGTCGGTTTTGGCTCTCTCCAAATCGCTGATGCTTTCATCTGTCAGAGCCACATCGCGTACCAGCAGCCGCCCCGGCACAGAGTGCTCATGTTCGCCCGGCAAACCGAAGATGTGGCAAACAAGGCAGCCGCCGTTCGCGGTGAACTCCGTCTCTGTTTTGCAGGTGTGAATTTTGACGCCTTTGCCGATATTGGTATTTTGCGCTACACCCAGCACCTTCTCCGTTTGAGAGCGCATCTTGCCCCGCAAACTGGAGCCAGGGATATACGGCTGGTTATTGAGCGGGTTGCGGATGATTTCGTTATCCACGCCGCCAATCTCCATCCCTGCGCCGGAGCCGCCAATGTGCAAACCGGTTTTGGCTTCAATATCTGCTGTGATAAAAATTCGTCCGTAAAGTCGTATATCAGTCATGGTTTTCTCCTTTATCTTCCACGGTGGTACGCCAGAATAGCCTCAAAAAGGTGCATGAAACGCTGAAAGCGTTCATCTTTCACTTCTTCGTCGGCTTCATCCACATAGTCAATTGCTTGGGTCAGCACATCTGCCAAGTACGTTACCTCTTTTTTGCGCTTTTTTTGATACGCAAGTTTGGGTTTTAGCATGTTCAAACGCCGCATGGCATTTTTGGAATCGACAGGCCAAAGCGCTTCTATTTCGCGAGCCTCTGCGAATATGTTACGAATTTGGGTGCGCTTTAGGTTATCTTTATACAGCCTGTCTGCGGCATCTTTGGAAAAATCTACGAGTTCTTTTCCACTTGGATCTGCTGTCATAATGATTTCGATTTTTGTTGGCATAACAACCTCCTAAAATTTATTCTTTTTCTGGATTTCTCAAACACACCTGCGCCCAGCGAGCGGCGGTGCCCCACTTTTCAAGGTTCTGATAATAATCTTTGCCCAAACTTGTTTGAATTTCCGTCAGATTTTCAGCAACATCATTTTGTCCCTTTTTCTCAGCCCGTTCAATCA
>CAZPSL010000067.1:0-14300 GCA_964589145.1 uncultured Anaerolineales bacterium | reverse complement strand
ATGTCTCTGCCCTTCCCCCGGCGGGGCGGGGTGTTCGGTGCCTGTCCTGTTCGCCAAATGAAGACTGGCAGTCCTGCCAGGACTGCCAGTCTTGTGTGCGGGGCGAGGGAAACACATAGGAATTTCTGCAACATTTGCCTGCACCCCCCCCTGCGGTGATGCTGCGGGCGGCACGGCCGGAAACGGGTATAATTGAACCATTATGGATCGAGTCGGTATTGGCAAACTTCTGAAAAACGCTCGCGAGACAAACGGGCGGACTCTCGATCAGGCCGCTGGCGATACGCACATTCGCCTGCGCTACCTGCGGGCGCTTGAGGCCGGTGATTTTGATGCTTTGCCCTCCCGTTTTCAGGTGCGGGGTTTTTTGCGCGTTTATGCAGATTACCTGGGGCTGGATGTGGCTGAGATGCTGCGTTTGCTGGACGGGAAGCCGGCCCCGAAAATTCATCGTGCTGCCGGAGAAGAAAAACTCGAAGAAATGCCGGGCCCCGCAGCAGAACCTGCCCCGATCGCGACTCCCGCTCCCGAAAAGCCGCCTTTAACACCGCCCGCAGCGGACTCCGTGCCCGTAACGGAAACGCCGCCCGCTTCTCCCCCGAACCCGGCCGCTCCCCGTTTCGCAGAAATCGGGCGGAGACTTCGCTCCCAGCGCGAAATCCTGGGGCTTTCCCTGGACGATGTGGAGCGGCACACCCACCTGCGCGTGCGCTATCTCAAAGCCCTTGAAACCGGCGATCTGGACGGATTGCCCTCCCCTGTTCAGGGGCGCGGGATGCTCAAAAATTACGCCGAATTTTTGGGGCTGAACCCTGACGAATTGCTGTTTGCCTATGCCGACGGGCTGCAAGCCAACTTTGACGAGCGGCGGGCCCAAACGGCATCCTTCCATCGCCCGGCAGCAGAAGCGCCTTCTGCTCCGCCGCCCGTTCCTCGCAAGCGCAGCCGTTTCTTTAGCCGCGATTTTTTCGTCGCGGTTCTGCTGCTCACCGGGCTGCTGGCTTTTGGCATCTGGGGCGGGCTGAAGATTGCTGAAATTCGCAACAGAGCGGAAGAGGCCCTCCCTGCACCGCCCTCGATAGCCGATGTGTTGCTGCCTTCCCCCTCGGCAACCCCGGCACCGAAGGCTACCCCGACAGTACTGACCGATATCGAGAACGCTGCGGTTGAACCTAATCCCGCTGTTTCCCAGGAAGCCCCGGATGTCGTTCTCACTCCGTCCGGCCCTGTGGGCCCCGTGCGCGTGGAGATTGTGGTCCGCCAGCGCGCTTATTTACGTGTGGTGGTGGACGAGGATGTAAAATTTGACGGGCGGGTGCTGGCCGGATCGGTTTATGCCTTTGCAGGCGAGGATGTGATTGAAATCGTCACCGGCAGCGGCTCGGCGCTCCAGGTCCTTTATAACGAACAGGACCTTGGCGTGCTGGGAACGTATGGCGAGGCGGTTGATTTTGTCGTTACCGTGGACGGGGCGCAAACCCCAACGCCGACAATCACACCCACGCCCACCGAGACTCCCACACCCGCGGTCACGCCCACACCGAATTCGTAGCGTTGGGGCTATGTAAACAGCCCCAACGTCTTGGCCCAACCGCTTTGGCTACTCCCCGATGATCTCCCGCAAAGCCTGCACATGTGCATCGAAAGCGGTACTTCCCTGGGGGGTGGCGGAGATGAAGGTGCGGGGTTTGCGTCCCACAAAGGCTTTCTCGATGGCGACGTAACCGGCATCCTCCAGTTTGCGGAGATGGACACTGAGGTTGCCGTCCGTGAGTTCCAGCATTTCCCGCAGTGTGACGAACTCCAGTTGAGCGTCGTCGGGGAGAGCGGCCAGGGCCGCCATGATTTTCAGCCGCACCGGCTGGTGGATGATGGTGTCCAGTTCGGGCATGGCTCACCTCCAGTTGCGGTAGATGTAGATACCGATGAAGGCCAGCGAGCCGCCGCCCAGAAACGCCATAATGATATCGACATACTGGGGAATGGTCAGGTAGGCCAGCGTGATGATGGCGGTTACGCCTGCGCCGATCCATACCATCGGTGTCCACATCCACAGCCCCATGACCACATAGCCGAACATTGCCATGACGGATACAATGATGCTGACTGCCAGCGGGTCGGAGGCCGCACCGCTCAGCCAGACAATCAGCGGCGTGTAGATCACCCAGGCAACCCAGAAGAAGGCGATGCGGTAATCATTGGCGGAACTGCGCACTTTGGTGGATGACCGCCAGCCCACCCCGGCGGAGACCACAAATCCGGTGATGCTGAGCCCCATCCACAGATAACCGGCGGTTTCCGGCGGGAGGAAGTGATTACCCAGGTAGCCGAGAAACCAGACAATACCCCAGATAATCAGGTAAAGCGGGCCGCCGCCGTGCGCCAGCGTGCGCCGGGTTTGCGCCTGCACCTGTCGGATAGTCTCCAGGGAAATTTGGGCCTGCTCTTTTGTGACGTCCATTTTACACTCCTTTCGTCAAGTCAAAGGACTTTGTACTTCAAAGTACTTTGATTATAGCCATCTCGCGGGCATTTGTCAAGAGGCACCCCGCTTCAATCATCAATCCTCAATCTCCACCCTCCCCATGTCCCCAACCTTCCACATCACCTCCCTCGGCTGCGCCAAAAACACCGTCGATTCCGACTCCATGGCGCAACTGCTGCTCGATGCCAATTACCAACTCGCCGCCGACCCCGTGCAGGCGGACGTTCTCATCGTCAACACCTGCGGGTTCATCGCTCCGGCAAAGGCGGAATCCATCCGCGTTTTGGGGGAACTCGCCGCCCGCAAGGGCGCGCATCAGACCCTGATTGCCGCCGGATGCCTGACCCAGCGTTACGGCGCCGAGGTCGCTGAACAGGTGCCGGGGGTGGATGCCATCCTCGGCACGCGGCGTTGGATGGACATCCTTCAGGTGGTGGATGCCCTGCGGAAACGGAAGCACCCCGAGCCCCTCCTGCATCTCCCTCCGGTGCCCGACGTCGGCAGCGAGGACGCGGGGGCGCTACGCGCCAGCATCCAGGGCAATTCCGCCTATCTCAAAATCGCCGACGGCTGCCGCCGTCCCTGCGCGTTTTGCGCTATCCCCGGCATCAAGGGGAGTCTCGTCAGCCGTCCGATGGATGCCATCCTCCACGATGCCCGCGAGTTGCAGACGATGGGCGTGCGCGAGATCATCCTGATTGCGCAGGACACCACCGATTACGGGCACGACCTCGACTTGCGGGACGGACTGGCGCGCCTGTTGGAAGCCCTGCTGCCCGAAATCCCGGAGGTGGACTGGGTGCGGATTTTGTACGCTTACCCCGGCTACGTCACCGACCGGCTGATTGCGGTGATGGCGGAGCATCCGCAGGTGCTGCCCTACCTGGACATCCCCCTTCAGCACGCCCACCCCGACACCCTGCGCCGGATGCGCCGCCCCGCCAACATGGATTGGGTGCGCCGTACCCTGGGGAAGATGCGCCGCGCCATGCCCGATTTGACGCTGCGGACGACCTTCATCGTCGGCTACCCCGGCGAAACCGAGGCGGAGTTCCAGGCCCTGCTGGATTTCGCAGCCGAGATGGAATTCGACCGGGTAGGGGCGTTCCAGTACTCGCTGGAGGAGGGCACCGCCGCCGAGCCGCTGGGCGATCCCGTTCCCGCGGAGGTCAAGCAGGCCCGCTGGGAGCGGCTGATGGCTTTGCAGCAGGGCATTTCGCTGCGGCGCAACCAGTCTTTTGTAGGCAAAACGCTGGACGTACTGATTGAGGGTGTGGACGCGGCCCGCGGCATCCCCTACGGGCGCAGTACCCGCGACGCGCCTGAAATTGACGGCGTGGTGCTGATTGAAGCGGGGGAGGTCACCCTGGGGGAGATCGTCCCCGTGCGTATCACCGGCGCGCTGACTTACGATTTGACGGGGGTTGTGCGAGGGCAGCCTGTCGTTTTGGCGGGGCAGTAATCAGCCTTGTGGTGGGCAGCAACGCGCTCAGGCGCACAACGCAACAAACGAATTGCTGCCGCCTACGCCCCCAGCCTCTTCCCATCAGAGGGAGTGCGAAGCCTGCCCGAAGGGTGAGAGGGAACACAGGAGGATGGGGAGACAGCAGGCTTTCTGCTGCCTGCATCACAGAAATTGCGTAACAGCCTCTAAAAAGCAGGAAAATCCGTCAGTCCGAGGCCGAGTATCAACTTCAGGAAGAGTCTCATTTTGCTCCATCCCTGGGGGCAAAATCAGAGAGATGTGTTTCACGTGAAACATGCAGACCGGAGACGTTCAAGGCAGCGCGTCGTCCTGACGACTGGCAGTCCTGTCAGGACTGCCAGTCGTAACCCCAGGCACCACCGGGAAGCGGTGCGTCAGCGCCAGCCAGAGCACGAATAACCCCATCGGTATCCAGCCAATGACGCTGGAAAGCGTTCCGCCGAAGGCAATGTTGACATCCGCAAGGAAAAGCATCGGCAGCCCGGCCACAGCGTTCACCGTCCCATGCCCCAGGGCGGGCGCCCATGGGCTGCGCGTCTCCAGGTAGAGCCAACTCAGGATGATGCCCAGCAAGACCGTGAGAACGATCATCATTGGGATTGCCAGCCAAGGGCTGACTGTCGGGTAGTTCAAACCTTGCCAGACAGCGGGGGCGTGCCACAGCCCCCAAATCACCCCGACAAGTATCACTGCTTTCCACTGCCCCAGCGGGAGCAGTTCCGGCAGCAGAAAACCGCGCCAGCCAAGTTCCTCGCCCAAGGCAAAAATTATGTTGAACAGCGGAGCGATGGTCAGGGCAGCCCCCACCTGAAGGGCAACGAGCAGACCGGCGGGCAGAACATCTCCACCGGGGGTCTGCGCCAGCAGATCGCGGAGCAGGGTAAATTCCAGATCGAGCGTCCCCGCGCCGAGCAACAACGTGAACACCCCGGTCAGCACCGCCAGCACGGGGAACAGCAGCCAGGCCCACAGGTAGAAGCGTTTCGGGCCAAGACGGTTCAGGCGCAGCGTGCTGAATTTCTCCCTCTTGACGAAAAGGGTCACAAGAATGGCGGATAAGCCCGGCATCCACATGGCCCCCGCCCAGAACACGACCGTGGCGGTCTGGCGGGCAGGGGTCCCCGGTTTTCCAAATGGGATCGGAAGCAGAAAGAAAATCCAAGACAACGCGAAAGAGAGCAGCAGGAAAACGGTCAGTGGTTTTTTCATAATGTTTCTGGTTACGGTGCACCGGTTGATGGTTCAGGCATCGGCCCTTTCCGCGGGCGGAGCACCTTCGCTCTCCCACAAGTATAAATTGTCCTTGACGATTTCCTCCACCTCGGCAGGCCCATAACCCAGGCGGGCGGCTTCGTTCAGAAAGTGACGGGTCAATCGAGATAGGTCTTCGCGCCGAAGGGCATCATCCGTCTGGCCTTCGGGTTGCGGGAGAATGTACGTCCCGCGTCCGTGCTGAGTGGAGATCAGCCCCTCCTCGTCGAGCAGGCGGTAGGCCCGTGCCACCGTGGTAAAGTTGACATCCAATTCAGCGGCCAGGTCACGGATAGGCGGCAACTGGTCGCCAGGGTGCAACTCTCCACTGGCAATACCGTGCTTAACCCGATCGATGATTTGCACGTAAATCGGGACTTTTGAACGGAAGTCAAGTTGGATTTGCATGGGGCAGCGTATCATAACGGAGAGACAACGGCAGATTGTTTGATTGTAGAATTGTTTCTTTGTTTGATTGTTGGATTGTATGCAAAATCGCCGGATTGTCAAGGGAGCAAGCAAATGTTGTAGAAGGATGGTTATCTGCCAACAAGCCGTGGTATTCTGGAGCCCCATTCTCCCTGTATCCCCCTCACCCTTCGGGCAGGCTTTGCACTCCCCGGAGAAGAGGGGACTGGGCTCTTCGGTGTGTGCGGCGCACACACACCTGACAAACACCCCCTTCTCCAAAATTTCCGCTTTGGTTCCCCTCTCCCTTCGGGAGGGGGAATAGAGGTGAGGGCACACTCGACACGTAATACTCAATTTCTACATCTTTTGCCTGCCCCCGGAAAACGCACAAACTTCTTCCAGCGTGCGTTATTGCGTTATAATATGCACTTGTGAAAAACAGGCAATTTGAGAATCTCCGTGGAGAACACCCGGCTACGGCAATTCTCTCTCAGCACCGCTGAATACAGGACTCCGGTTCCTGCCAACTAACGCAATGGATACCAGCAACCAGGGTTTCTACCGCGCATTGCAAACTATCCGCCGATTTGAAGAAACCGTGCTCGAAAACTTCTCCAAGGGCGTCTTTTTCGGAACCACGCATACCTGCCTAGGGCAAGAAGCAAACGCCGTCGGGGTGCTTCATCATCTTCAGCCAGAAGATGTCGTTTTCAGCAACCACCGCGGCCACGGACACTTTATCGCTTACGGCGGAGATTTGCGCGCCCTGTTTGCCGAGATGATGGGCAAAGCCACAGGCGTTTGCGGCGGACGCGGCGGCTCGCAGCATTTGCAGTGGCGCAATTTTTACGCCAACGGCATCCAGGGCGGCATCGTTCCGGTAGCAACCGGCATGGCGTTAGCAGAAAAGCAAAAGGGAAGCGGCGCGCTGGTGGTTTGTTTCATCGGTGACGGAACGCTGGGTGAAGGCGTGGTTTACGAGAGTTTCAACCTGGCCGCCCTCCGGGATGCGCCGATTCTCTACGTGCTGGAGGATAATCGTATCGCCCAGACCACGCCCGTTGAGCAGGTGCTCTCCGGCGGGATGGCGGCCCGTTTCGCCGCTTTTGGCATCCCTGTCACCGAACTGGATACCAGCGACGTACTTGAGATTTCTGATACGGCGGCGGCGATTTTTACCGAGATCCGCACCCGCAACACGCCGCAAGCCCTGATTTTGCACACCTATCGTTTTGGACCACACTCCAAAGGGGATGATACTCGTGACCCTCAGGTGGTTGCTCACCTTCGGGAAACGCGCGACCCCCTCAAAATCCAGGCCGGGCATCTGCTCCCGGAAGTGCGGCAGCGCATCGAGGCCGAGGTTGAATCTCTGGTTTCCACCGCGTTCCGTCAAGCCCTGGAGGATCCATATCCTGATGCGTCACCCCCTGAAACTTTCCTGCCGGCATGATTTTCAGCCACAGCCCGCAGACAGACGCAGCCTGAAAACTGTCCGTGTTTTCAAAACATGACGACCAAAGAACTGATTCCTGCTCTTGAAGAGCGTCTGGCACAGGCAGGTAGCCCAAAGCAGCGCGTAGACCTGATCAACCAGACCGCATGGGAGTTGTGCACAAAAGATGCTGCCAGCGCAAAAGACCTGGCAGAAAAATCCCGCCGCGCGGCTACGCAGGGGCAACTGAACGATACCCCGTACCGCGCTGGGCTTGCTGAGAGTTTGCACATCCTGTGCCGTTGTGAGGCCCTGTTGGGGAATTACGCCCAGTCCATCTCGCTGGGAATGGAATCGTTGGAGATTTTCGAGGAAATCGGCGACCTGGCAGGACAAGGCCGGGTCTACAACGCCATTGGCATCACCTACCTTTACCTTGGGAACTACCCCCGTTCGCTAACCGCTTTGCTGGAGTCTCTTGACATTTTCAACGAGTCCGCAGATGTTGAATGGCAGGCGCGGGTACTGAATAATTTGGGGGTACTGCATCTGGAAATTGACGAGCCGGAACGGGCACTCACCTATCTGACTTCCGGACTCGACCTGGCGCGGCAGCATCACCTGACGTTTTTGCTCGGCGAGTTGCTGAACAGCGCCTGCAACGCCTACTGCGCCACCAAAGAATACAACAAAGCCCTGCGGTGCGGCCTGGAAAGTACCGCCTGCTACCGCGAGGTTGGTGCTCCCCGCGGAGAATCCAAAGCCCTGAACAGCGTCGGGGAGGTGTACCAGGCCCAGGGGAAGTTTGACCAAGCGCTACAGGCTCACAGCGAAGCCCTGGAACTGGCAAGCGCGGTGGATTTCAAATTTGAGATCATTGAAGCCCTGCTGCACATCGGGCAGATTCACCGAAAAACCGGGCAGGCCGCAGAATCGCTGGCCTTCTTCGGGCAGGCACTGGATATTGCACAGGAAATCAACGCCCGCCAGAAAATTTACACCGCCTACCGGTCGCTGGCAGAGGCGTATAAACAGATGGGCAACTACAAAGAAGCCCTGGAACACTTTGAAAAATTCCAGGCCGTGGAACGCTCCGTTTTCAACAGCCAGGCCGATAACCGGCTGAAAAGTCTACAGGTGATGCACCAACTCAAGGACGCCCGTCACCAGGCCGAAATCTCGCGCCTGAGCAATGTGGAATTGCAGCGGCAAATCAACGAGCGTGAGCAACTCATCTCCGATTTGGAAGCCTTCTCCCATATGGTTGCCCACGACCTGCGCAATCCGCTGGCCTCGATTATGATGAGCCTCAGCATGTTGAACGAACTCAAATCACGGGAACTCGGTCCGGACGGCCGCGAGTACCTGCGCATTGCCCGCAATATGGCCGACCGCATGGCTGCCATTATTCGGGAACTTCTTGTGCTGGCAAGTGTACGCCAGAAGGACGTCACCCTGGTTGTCGTGGATATGGGGGAAATCACCAAAAGCGCCCTGGACATCCTTTCCTTCCAAATTGAGCAGGGCCATGCAAAAATCATCATGCCCGATGAATGGCCGCAAGTCTTTGGATACCCGACCTGGATCGAGGAGATCTGGACGAACTACATCAGCAACGCACTCAAATATGGCGGAGACCCTCCCATTGTCCACCTGGGCTACACCCGTCAAGAGAATGGCCGTATCCGCTTCTGGGTTCATGACAACGGAGATGGCATCTCCCCGGAAAAGCAGGATCGTCTGTTTGCCCCCTTCTCGCAACTTGACCACAGGTACAAAAGAGGTTACGGGCTTGGCCTTTCGATCGTGCAGCGCATTGCAGCAAAACTGAACGGTGAGGTTGGCGTCGAATCCAGCGGTCAACCGGGAGCCGGCAGCACTTTCTACTTCACACTGCCAGGGATGATTGAACTGGCGTAAACGCGGGGGATACCGCCATCCGAACAGGCACAGGTGCAGCACAAATGAGTACGACTGTCCCGAACGATACGAATAGAAATTAAAAATTCGTGCAATTTTAGCAATTTGCGGGGTGCAAGCAAATGTTGCAGAAACGCCTATGTGTTTCCCTCGCCCCGCACACAAGACTGGCAGTCCTGCCAGGACTGCCAGTCTTCATTTGGCGAACAGGACAAGCACCGAACACCCCGCCCCGCCGGGGGGAAGGGCAGAGACATGCGGCTGCCCGATTTCTACATCTTTTACCTGCACCCAATTTGCGCCATTTGCTGACATTCGTGTTAAACTGTGGTACTCCCTGTGACCTCGAAACCCGACTGCTCCATGACTACCGTCCTTGAAAGCCTCAACGCCGCCCTGCACCACGCCATGCAGAACGACCCCCGCGTGATCCTGCTCGGCGAGGACATCCTCGACCCCTACGGCGGGGCGTTCAAAGTCACCCGCGGCCTGTCCACCGCCTTCCCCGATCGGGTGTGGGGCACGCCCATCTCGGAGGCCGCCATCACCGGAGTCGCCGCCGGGATGGCGATGCGCGGCCTGCGCCCGGTGGTCGAGATCATGTTCGGCGATTTCGTCACCCTCGCTGCCGACCAACTGATCAACCACGCCGCCAAATTCCGCTGGATGTACAACGAACAGGTGCGCGTTCCGATGGTGCTGCGCACCCCGATGGGCGGACGGCGCGGCTACGGCCCCACCCACTCGCAAACCCTGGAAAAACTCTACCTCGGCGTGCCGGGGCTGCGCGTGGCCGCGCCCTTTGACCTGGCAGGCGAGGGCAACCCCGGCGACCTGCTGCGCGCCGCGCTGGATGATGACGACCCTGTGCTGTTCATCGAGAACAAACTGCAATACCTGGATAAATTGCAGACCCCGGAATCGCTCCCCGATTTTGAGATTGCCCGCCTGCCCCCCGCCGGTTTTCCGACCTTCCGCCTGAAAATTCGGGGGGCTCCCGCACCCGAATGGACTCTCGCCGCCTGCGGCTACGCCGCCAAACTCGCCCGTGAGGCCGTTCTGCAACTGGCCTACGAACACGAAATCTTTTGCGAGTTGATTGTCCCTACCCAACTCGCGCCCTTTGACGCCCCGATGGAGGCGGTACTCGCTTCCCTGCGCGCTACCCGCCGCCTGCTGACCATCGAGGAGGGCACCCGTTCCCTCGGCTGGGGTGCGGAGGTGCTCGCCCGCGCCGCCGAAGCACTCGGCCCCCGGCTGACCGCCGCCCGCCGCGTCGCTGCCCGTGAAACCCCCATCCCTGTCTCCGGCGTGCTGGAAAAGGTCAGCCTCCCCAGCAAAAATGAAATTATCCGTACAGTCTCAGCGGGCAAAACCCCTGTTCCCGTTCAGCCGCACAAGGAGCAAAAATGACAAAACCCATCTTCCTGCTCACTTCACCGGAAGACCTGTCCCGCGAGGGGCTTACGGAAACGATTCAACCCTGGGAAGACGGGATGCGCGCCGACACCGGGCGCGGCTCCCTGGAGTGGTGGTACTTTGATGCTCACCTGGATGACGGCTCCACTGCTGTGATTTTCTTCGCTACAAAGTCTATCCTGAAACGCAACGGCCCGCTCAGGCCGGAAGTTTCCCTGACCATCACCCGCCCCGACGGAACAAAAGTGGTGGAATCACCAGTTTACGCTCCCGATACATTCCAGGCATCCAAAGAAACCTGCGATGTGCGCATTGCCGATAGTTGGGTGCGCGGTGACCTGCACCGCTACCAACTCCACGCTGAAACCGGCAAACTGGCTGCCGACCTGACCTTTACCGGCATTGTCCCGCCATGGCGGCCCGGCGCCGGGAAAACCTGTTTCGGCACCCGGAAACAGTATTTTGCATGGCTGCCCGCCATCCCGCATGGAACCGTCTCCGGCACACTGACTTACGACGGCAAAACAGTTGCTGTCAACGGAACCGGTTATCACGATCACAATTGGGGAAATGTCAGCCTGAATACGGTGATGGACCACTGGTACTGGGGCCGCGCCCACCTGGGTGATTTCACCGTAATCTTCGTGGAAAAGGTCATGACTCCCGCCTACGGCTCACAAAAGATCCCCATTTTTATGCTGGCAAAGGGAAACCGCATCCTGACCGGGGACAACCGCTCCCTGCGGCTGGAAAAACGCGATTTCGTCACCCATTCCGGCGGGCGCGAGTATCCCCGTCAACTGGATTTCATCTGGGAAAGCGAGGGGCGCAGCGTCCACCTCGCCTTACGGCAGCCCCAACCGATTGAAGCAATCAGTTTGCTAACCCTTTTTTCACCCTGGCAGCAGAAAATCCTGCGGCTGTTTGCCAACCCCTATTATTTCCGCTTCAACGCCGACCTGGAACTGACGATTGACTACGATGAGATTCAGGCGCACGAGCGCGGCCCGGCATTGTACGAAATTATGATGCTGAAATGAGAGGCGGCGAATCAGCGAATCAGCGAGTCAGCGAATCAGCGAGTCAGCGAGTCAGCGAGTCAGCGAATCAGCGATGCACATGAATCTCCCCTCTGTCTCTCAGGCGCAAGCCTATCTCGACGAAGCGGAGCGTCTCAACCCCGGCCCCTGGGGTGCGCACTCCCGCCACGTCGGGGAGGCTGCCCGCAATTTGGCGGCTGTTCACCCCGCACTGGCCCCCGAAGCGGCGTACATCCTCGGTTTGCTGCACGACATCGGGCGCAGAGCGGGAATCTACGGGATGCGGCATGTGGTTGACGGGTATAATTTTCTCATCGCTGAAGGCTATCCTGATGCCGCCCGCATCTGCCTGACGCACTCCTACCCCCTGCCGACGGTGGAAATCGGCTCTCATCGGTGGGACGGCACCCCTGAAGAGCGCGCCTTCGTTCAAGCGTACCTCGACCGCATCGAATATACACCCTATGACCGTCTGATCCAGCTTTGTGATGCGCTTTGCCTGCCCTCCGGCCCGGTGCTGATGGAAAAACGCCTGCTGGATGTCACCCTGCGCTATGGATTCAACGATTACACCGTTCGCAAATGGCAGGCTTTCTTCGGAATACAGGCCGAGTTTGAGGCCGCTATCGGCAGTTCAATCTACCGTCACCTGCCCGGTGTGGTGGAGAACACCTTTGGATTCGTTCATCCGTGATGATTGCCCATGAACCGAGAACGATACGACCAGTTTCTGCTGCATTACATCCGCGAAGCCCTGATTTACGGCGACAACGATGTGGGCGAGGCCGCCAACTGGCTGGAGGCCCAAAAGCCGCGCCGTTTCTTTGCCCCAGCGGAGCAAAAAGAAGCCCTGCGCCGTGCCCAGAAAATCTTCACAGCCTACCAGGACCGCCCGCTTTGGTTCGTGCTCAAATGCTTCGACCTGACTGAGGACGACATAAAATCAGGATTTTCGCTCTGATCGCTGGTTTGGGTTGGTGGTGTTCTGTGCGTACTCCGCACGCACAGAACACCACCTTTCCCCTGCGCTTCAGCGAAAACCCTGAAACAAATTTTCCAGGAGAACCTAATGAATAAAACTTTTCGATTGTTCAGCATCTTCGTTGTCCTTTCACTGTTTTTGGGAATCAGTGGACGACCGGCTCCCGCGGCCCCCGCGGCTCCCTGGGAGGATAAGGTAGACCCCTGGGTGCTTTCCACGGCCCAAAGCGGAGAGACGGAATTCCTGGTATTCCTGGAGGCACAGGCAGATTTGCAGGCTGCCGCTTCCCTGAAGGGAAAAACCGCCAAGGGAACCTATGTTTATGAGACTCTCTCCTCCATAGCGGAATCCACCCAGAAGCCGCTTCGAGATTCGCTGGAAGCCCAGGGGGTCCCGTACAAATCGTTTTGGATTGTCAACGCCCTGTGGGTACGCGGCGATCTCGCGCTCATCCGCCAACTGGCGCAGCGTCCCGATGTGGCACATATCTACGCCAATCCCACCGTGCAGATTGATTTGCCCGAACAGCCTGCATCCCAAACCGGGCCTCAGGCGCCAGCCACAATCGAATGGAACGTACTCAAAGTCAACGCTGACGATGTGTGGGCAGCGGGCTACAACGGGCAAGGCATAATCATCGGCGGGCAGGATACGGGTTATGCCTGGAACGTCAGCGCCATTCGCAACAAGTATCGCGGCTGGAGTGGTTCCAGCGCAAACCATAATTACAACTGGCACGATGCCACCGGCCTTTCGCCCAACACGCCGGTAGACCCGCACGGGCATGGCACGCACACGATGGGGACGATGGTCGGTGATGACGGTGGCAGCAACCAGATTGGCGTGGCGCCCGGCGCGCGCTGGATTGGCTGCCGCAATATGGACAACTATGGAAACGGAACCCCGGCCACTTACATTGAGTGCTATCAGTGGTTTGTAGCCCCCACCGATTTGAACGATGCCAACCCGCGCCCCGATTTGGCACCGGATGTAATCAACAATTCCTGGGGCTGCACCTATTCGGAAGGTTGCACCGATCCGAACATGCTGCTGGCGGCGGTGCAAAATCTGCGCGCAGCAGGTATTGTCACCGCACACGCAGCGGGCAATGACGGGTCCAGTTGCAGCACGGTTCACGAGCCTGCTGCAATCTATGCGGAATCGTTCACGGTTGGGGCTGTGAACAGCAGTAACAATATAGCCAGTTTCAGCAGCCGCGGCCCGGTAACGATAGATAACAGCAACCGCATGAAACCGAACATTGCCGCACCGGGGGTAAGTGTCCGTTCCTGCACACCTAACGGATATGCCAGTTGGTCCGGAACCAGCATGGCTGCGCCGCACGTTGCCGGAGTAATCGCACTGATTTTCTCAGCCCAGCCAGCGATGATCGGTCAGGTGGATATGGTTGAAGATCTGCTTGAGCAAACCGCCACCCCGCTTTACACCACGCAGGGCTGCGGCGGGGATACAGGCACCAGCCACCCCAACAATGTCTATGGCTGGGGGCTGGTGGATGCCTGGGCGGCGTATCAGGAAATCCCGCAAATGCTGCTGCTCAGCAAATCCGCCCCGGATGTGGTTGTTCCGGGCGATGTGCTGACATACACTCTGACTGTGACTCACAGCCACCCGGTCAGCACCACGCATCACGTCATCCTGACCGATACGGTTCCAGCGGGAACAACTTTTGTTTCTGCCACCGGCAGTTACACCGTAACGGGCAATCAGGTGACCTGGAATGTCGGCACGCTCGGCCCCGGAGCGTCCACCTCGGTGATGATGGGTGTGCAGGTTCCGCCTGCCGCGGCGGGGACCATCACCAATGCGTTTTACGGGGCAGTCAGCGATGAAGCGGAAGCCGTTTCCGG
>CAZPSL010000066.1:0-6670 GCA_964589145.1 uncultured Anaerolineales bacterium | reverse complement strand
TGACTTTGTTCTGACGGATTTTTGGATGCCTGAAAGGTTGGAAAACCGGACAGCGCTGCGCTCCGATTTTCCAACCTTTCAATGTTTAACCTGTTTTCAACCATGTACCAACCTTTTGCCCTTCTCCCCGATGACCAGCGGGCGTTGATGATCGCCGGTTTCGAGGCGCAGTTCGGCCCTGATGGGGGGCTGCCGCCCTCGTTTACCGTGATGCAGGGGGAATTTTTAGAGTTTGACCCCGAAGCCCGCCGGATGCGGGTGCGCTTCCCGGTTTTAGAAAACTGGCTGAACCCTTATGGTGCCATGCAGGGCGGGTTTGTGGCTGCTGCCATTGACAACGTGATCGGCCCCCTGGGGGTGCTGCTCGCCCCTCCGAACGTCACCCGCACCTTGGAGTTGAAGTACAGCCGCCCGATCACAGTGGAGATGGGCTTCTTCATCGTCACCGCCCGCCTTGTGGAGCGCGCGGATCCCTGGCTGGTTTTCAAAGTTGAAGTCCACGACCTGCCGGGCAACCGCCTTGTGCGTGCCACCTGCAAACAGTGGATTTTGCCCCCATCGGAGTAGGGCGTGTGTCAGCGCGCCGCTCCCTCCTGCCAGCCGCTGATCTCCAGCCAACTGCTTTGCTCGTTGGCGAGCGAGCCAAAAGAAAGATGCCCGTCGGGGGTGAGGGCAGCGTACTGATTATCAATCCAGATCACGATTCCCAGCGGAGGCCGGGGGCTGATTCCGGTTTCCAGGGTCTGGTCATCCACCCGAAAGGTGACGCTGCTCTCCCGCCATTCGAGGGTGTACATGTGCCATTCCGTGACATCCAGATCGAGGGCGAAACTGTCCTCCTGTACCACGCGGCGGATGGCGGGACGCAGCCGACGGGCGAGCGGCGGAAGCAGCATCATCGGAAAGGTGGCCGCTCCCAGGGCCAGCAGGGGAGCCGAAAGGTGCGGGGAGCGAAAAGTCTGTGCCAGAAACCCCTGGGCGGGTTTGTCATCCCGGAAAGACAGGTAATTGTGCGGCGACGCAAAGAAAAACCAGGCTGCGTTAGGCAGGGCGGGCAGGCGGCGCGTGCCTCCGCTGACACCCAGCGAAACGCTGAAAGGGTCGTTCCACAGCCCGAAGCCCCAGGTGCCGGGAAGGTCAGGCGCGGAGACGCGGGCGCGCAATCGCAGGCTTCGTGGGGAACGGTGGGGAAAGCGGGAACGCGCCAGGTGCGTGTAGTCGTCCATTTGGGCGAGACGGTAACTCCCTGCCGGGCCGGGAGGAATTTTCAGGAGATGGGAACCCGCCGCGGTCCCAGGCCGAATCTCCGCTCCAGGGGTGGTGTGAGTCTCCATTTTGAATTTGTGGAACAGGGTTTTGCTGAAAATTGCAGGTCAGCACTTCGGGCGCTGACCCTGTAAAATGGTTGCAACAGGTGTCCCCGGCTTGCGGCGAAACGTCCTGCCGGGATGTATCACGCAGTTGTTGCCGGTTCCCCTATTTTTACCACCGGTTTCGGTTGTCGGGATGCGGTTAACAGTTTTTTGTCTGCACAAATGTTGCAGAAAGATAGTGATCTGTCAACGAACTGTGGTATTCTGAAGCCCCATCCCCCCTCACCCTTCGGGCAGGCTTCGCACTCCCCAGGGAAGGGGGAACTGGGCTCTTCGGTGTGTGTGCGGCGCACTTCGTGCGCCGCACACACACCTGCCAACTACACCCCTCCCCAAAATTTCCGCTTTGGTTCCCCTCTCCCTGTGGGAGACGGGTTAGGGGTGAGAGTAGGGGGCGGGGCCGGGGGCACACTCGACAATGCAATGCTGAATTTTGTTCAATTTCTACGTCTTTTGCCTGCCTCTTTGCTTGGGGTGCGGGCAAAAGATGTAGAACGCCGGTGTTCCCCCCACCCAACCCTCCCCCCGTCGGGGCGGGGTGTTCGGTGCTTGTCCTGTTCGCAAAATGAAGACTGGCAGTCCTGCCAGGACTGCCAGTCTTGTGCGCGGGGCGAGGGAAACAAATAGGAATTGCTACAACATTTGGTACACCCCTTTGCTTGCGCTTTTTTCATTGGCGTCCTGAGTTAGGGTATAATTGGACATCGGAATTGCCTGTCAACCCAATGGAGGTAAAAAATGGCTGAACTGACTCGTTGGCAAATTTTGGACTTGCTGAACAGGCCGGGGCCGTTATGGCTCAGCGGGGTAGATTTGAGCGGTCTGAACCTTTCGCGCGCCGACCTTTCGGGGGCTGATCTGGAAGGCGCCAACCTGACCGGGACGAACCTGACGCGGGCCAATCTGGAAAGAGCGAACCTGGAAGGTGCTGTGTTGAACAACGCTAATCTTGCCGGAGCCAATTTGTCACACGCCAACCTGTACAGTGCCCGCTTTGTGCGGGCAAACCTGGCGGGGGCAAAGATCGAGGGTGCCAGTTTGGTTCGTGCCAACCTGCTGGATGCGAACCTTTCGCGGGCCAACTTGTTTGGCAGCAACCTGCGCCAGGCGGATTTAACTGGCGCAAACCTGACCGATACCGTGCTGCGCGGGGCGACACTGCCGGATGGGACGGTTGGCATGTCCCAACACGCACAAGTCAAGCGCACCGGATAAAATCAACTTTTGCTCTGATAAAAACGGATTCGTTCATGTTCCGCCGGAAACGCCCTGAAGACCTGACCATAGAGGAACTTCGTCGCCTGTTGGTAGAAAAGCGCCGCGCCACCCGTCAGGATCGTCTGGAATATTATCGCAAAACCGGGCGGGCGGTCTCGGTGGTTCCGGATCTGGAATCGCCATCGTTAAGGGAGATGCGTTCGGATTTGCTTGTGGAAGAGCCTGCGGCAGGGCTCAAACCGCGCCGCCGCAGGGTGCTGGATGGTTTTCTGCTAACGGTGGAGGTGCTGGCGGTGGTGGGGCTGGTTTTTGTGTTGTTCAACGGCCTGGAGGTGATTCAGGAGTTGAATCAGGAGGTCGCCCAGGCACTGGAACTGCCCACCCTGACGCCCACGCCGATTATCAAGGCGGTGGTGCTGCCTTCGGGTCACACGCCGCCGAATGCCGAAGGGGGGACGCGCTTCAACTGGGACGAAATTCCCGAACATCTGCGCCCGCTGGTGCAGTCAATGGCTGAGGTGCCCATTCCCACCCCTGGCCCGAATCAGACCAACCGTATTCAAATCCCGGCCATCGGGGTGGATGCGCCGGTTGTTCAGGGGGATGGGCCGGAGCAGTTGAAGAAAGGCGTGGGACAAAACATCACTTCAGCAGACCCCGGCGAAGCCGGTAACGTGGTGCTTTCGGCGCACAACGATGTTTACGGCGAAATTTTCCGTCACCTGGATAAACTCAAACCGGGGGATGAGATCATCTTGCACACAAATCAGCGCGCCTACACGTACGTGGTCGTCAATTCACAGGTTGTAGCGCCGACCGATGTCCAGGTGATGGAACAGACTGCCGAACCGATGGTAACGCTGATCTCCTGTTATCCTTACATGGTAGATACGCAGCGGATTGTGGTTCAGGGGCGGTTAGAGAGCGGCAGTCGCTGATGGCTGACAACTCGCCGAAAACTTCCCCGACCCCATCCCGTCCCTGGAGTCCGACTACGAAACTGGTAGTTGGGCTGACTTTTGTGGCGGTTGTCGGCGCACTGATTGTACGTTTCCGCTTCCTGGTTGGGCCGCTGATTTTGGTGTTCATGCTTACCTATTTGCTGCAACCGCTGGTCGAGCGGCTGAGCGGCACAACCTGGCTGACCTGGCGAATGGCGGTGAACCTGGTTTTTATGCTTTTGGTGATTGTGCTAATTTTGTTGTTCACCGCGACCGGGTTTGCACTGGTGCAGCAGTTTCAGAGTTTGGTGCGGGTTCTCAACCGTTTCTTAACCAGTTTACCGGAGATGCTGGAGAACTTGCCTTCACAAACCTATATTGTTGGCCCGTATCAGATTGATTTTTCGCAGTACCTGGCTGAGGCCAACCTCCCCGCCCTGGCGGAGCAGATCCTCGCCGCAGTACAGCCGATGCTCGGTCAGGCGGGGGGCCTGCTGGCAGCGGTGGCATCGCAGACGGTATCCACTCTGGGCTGGACTCTGTTTGTGATTGTGACGGCTTACTTTCTGCTGCTCGATTTGCCGCGAATGTCCAGAAACTGGCTGGGAGTGGAGATTCCCGGCATGGGGGATGATCTTTGTCGCCTGAGGCGGGAACTGGGCATTATCTGGAACGCGTTTTTGCGCGGACAGGTGATTTTGTTTACCCTGGCATTGGTGCTGACCGGCATCGTTCTGGGTGCCTTGGGAACGCGGTACGCCTTGGCGCTGGCATTGTTGGCGGGGCTGGCACGTTTTATCCCCTACATCGGGCCGGTTGTCACCTGGGCAGTCGTGGCTTTGGTGGCTTATTTTCAGATTAATTACCTGAATATGCCCCCCTGGGAGTACACGCTGCTTGTTGTGGGGACTTTGATCGTCTTGAACCAGATTTTTGACAACCTGATCTCGCCGCGTGTTCTGGGGGAGACGCTGGGCATTCACCCCGCAGCGATTCTCGTGGCCGCGATTATCGCCGCCAACCTGATGGGTTTGATCGGGATTGTGCTGGCTGCCCCCGTGCTGGCCTCCGTAGTTCTAATCGGGCGCTATGCCCTGCGGAAGATGCTCGACCTCGACCCCTGGCCGGAACAGGAACTTGCCCTGGAGGACAGCGCATACCCCTGGGAGACGGGGGCGCAGCGTTTCAGGAACCTGTATGTGCGTTTGCGCAAAAAATGATGGTAGGGGCGTGATTAATCACGCCCCTGCTTGTCGTGTGTGCAAAAAATGATGAATGGGGGACGATTAATCACGCCCCTGCTTGCCGTGTGTGCAAAAAATGATGAATGGGGGACGATTAATCACGCCCCTGCTTGTCGTGTGTGCAAAAAATGATGGCGGTAAGGGCGTGATTAATCACGCCTCTACTTGCCGTGTGTGCAAAAAATGATGGCGGTAAGGGCGTGATTAATCACGCCCCTCGTAAAAAAACAACATCCGGTTGAAGCGGGAAGGCCAGCGCTCCAACCGGATGCCAGGGGATGTGCAGGGTTCTCAGGCGGCGATGCTTGTCTGCCCGTAAAGTTGCTCGCGGATCTCGATCACCTGGCGGCGGAGTTTATCGTCGCGTTCAATCAGGTCAGCGACCTTTTCGCAGCCGTACATCACCGTAGTATGGTCGCGTCCGCCCAGGGCTTCGCCGATCTGCGGCAGGGAGATATTGCCCTCCTCCCGCATCAGGTACATGGCAATCTGTCGGGGCAGCGCCACCTGGCGGGAGCGCTCCCGTCCCAGGATGCGCTCCGGGGGCAGGTGGTATGCACTGGCGACGGTGCTGATCACCTGTTCGGCGTTGATTTCGGTACGCCGGGGCAGCAAGTCCGCCAGAGCGGAGTCAATCAGTGCTGGGGTCATCGGCACGCCGCGCAGGTCGGCGTAAGCGACAATGCGGGTCAGCGCGCCCTCCAGTTCGCGGATATTGGACTGGAATTTGCGGGCGATGATTTCAATGATGTCGTCCGGGGTGTTGTACCCGGCACGCTCTGCCTTCGAGCGCAGGATGGCGACGCGGGTTTCGTAATCCGGCGGCTGGATGTCGGCGGTGAGGCCCCACTCAAAACGCGAGCGCAGCCGTTCTTCGAGGGTGTTCATCGCCTTCGGGGGGCGGTCGGAGGTCATCACAATCTGCTTGTCCTGCCCGTGCAGGGTGTTGAAGGTGTGAAAGAACTCCTCCTGGGTGGATTCCTTCCCGGCGATGAACTGGATGTCGTCGATCAGCAGCACGTCGGTGCGGCGGTATTTTTCGCGGAAAGCCTGGGTAGTGTGCGTGCGGATGGCGTGAATCAGGTCGTTGGTGAACTCCTCGGAGGAGACGTAGAGCACGTTCAGCCCGTTTTGGGCGCACTGGTTGCCAATGGCATGGAGTAAATGGGTTTTTCCCAGTCCGACTCCCCCGTAGATGAACAGCGGATTGTAGGCCTGGGCCGGTTTTTCGGCAACGGCCAGCGAGGCGGCGTGTGCCAGCCGATTGCTTGCCCCGACCACGAAGTTGGAGAAGGTATACCGCCGGTTGATGGATGAACTTTCCCCCGGGGACGGCGCTTCAGCGGTGTCCGCCTGCGGGGGGGGCGTGGCCTCTTCAGGGTCGCTGCTCCAGACGACGAAACGCACTTCCACGGTGCGATTCATAATGCCAGTCAGCAGCCGGGTGATTGTGCTGGAAAGGCGGCTTTCCAGCCAGTCGCGGGCGTAAGCATTTTGTACCCCGATGATGAAAGAACCATCTTCGTATGAGATCAGTTCCGCATCCCGAACCCAGGTATCAAAGGCGGCTTTTGGCATCTCCATCTGAAGTTGCCCCAGGGCAACCTGCCAGGCTTGTGTGGCTTTCATGCGGCATTCCTCCTCACAAATTTGGTCTTCTTCCCCGTGGGCAGCGCACTCAAACTACACTCACCAATGTCGGCGTGGTGAGAGAAAACACACTCAGATTACCGATGCAAGGAATAGTTTGTTGGGGGTGCGCCTCGGGCTGTCGTAAGGAGCATTCTGTCGCTTGCCGCAGCGCATTGGTGGGCTGCCCTTGTCGGCAGGGGGAAGTAACTGCTGTCATTCTATCAGAAGACTCCCCGATTGTGCAGTACGCGAAACCTACGCA
>CAZPSL010000065.1:0-6672 GCA_964589145.1 uncultured Anaerolineales bacterium | reverse complement strand
GCTTGTCCCGTTCCAGGGTCAGCCGCAGACCTTCGGCGAGGGTGACGCTCGGTGTGTAGCCCAGTTTTTCTGCCGCCAGCGTCAAATCGGCGCGCATCCGCGAGACGCCGGAATCCGAGCGCGGGTTGTAGATGATTTCGGCCGCGTGGCCGGTCAGTTCCTGCGCCAGGCGCGCCAGCGCCCGCACGCTGGTTTCAATGCCGCTGCCGACGTTGATGGTCAGCCCGTTCACATCGGGGGCGGTGGAGGCCGCCACCATCGCCCGGACAACGTCATCCACAAAGACGTAATCGCGGGTCTGGCTGCCGTCGCCGTGGATGACGATTGTCCCCCCGCGCACGGCCTGCCGCAAAAAGTAGGGGATCACCGGCGGGTGCGCGGGCGGCAGGTTCTGCCCCGGCCCATAGGCGTTGAAAACCCGCAAAATCACGGTTTCGATGCCCCACAGCCGCCCGATGGTGCGGATGTAGTATTCCGAGGCCAGTTTGGAAACCGCGTAGGGCGAACCGGGGTCCGGGGGAGCGGTTTCCCTGAGGGGCTGCTGCCCCTGGTCGCCGTAAACTGCGCCGGAGGAGATGAACACCACCCGCCGCACGCCCACGTCCCGCATGGCTTCCATCAGGCTGACCGTGCCGCCCACGTTGACCGCGTTGTATTCCCGCGGGTACAGGACCGACTCCGGGACGGAGACCCGCGCCGCGAGATGGTAAACGCAATCCACATCCTGGAGCAGAGTCCACAACTTGGGGCGGTCGTTCACATCCCCGCGGGTGAAGTGGACATCTTCAAACAGGGAATCGGGGTTCCCTGTGGAAAGGTCATCCAGCCCGCGGACCTGCTGTCCCTCGCGGGCCAGTTGGTTCGCCAGGGCGGAACCCAAAAATCCGGCTGCTCCTGTAATCAGAAAGTTCATCGGGAAAATTATAGCATGATGCTGCACGGGAGCATCTGCCGGGCAAAGGGGGATGTACGCAAATGTTGTAGAACAACGATGTTTCTCCCGCCCTCACCCGGTGCGGAAGTTCCGATGTCAGGATTTCCGTCACTTTTCCTGTTCTTCTTTTGCCTGTGACCCCCACCAGCCCAGCAGGGTGCCGCCCGCCAGGGCAAACAGGCCCACCCAGATAAACGCGTCCCGCCAGAAGGTGACCGGGAACAGGCGAATCAGCGAATCCGAAAAGCGGAAAACCCAGGTGCTTCCCTCGAAGAAAATACGGTGAAATGTGGTGAACAGAGAACGGAAATTCATCGCCAGGTACACCATCACCGCCAGCACCAGCCCGACGGTCAGCCAGCCGCCGCGCCCCAGCCCCTGACGGTAATCCGCCCACCAGTCCGTCCTGTTTGCCCAAATCCCCATGCCGAGCAGGCCCAGCACGCTCGCCCACAGCGCCCAGCGGGCGTAGGTGGTGACCTGCTTGACATCGGCCATGTGCTGAAGTTCGCGGTCGTTGAAAAGGTAGGTGCAATCCCGCGGGGGCAGATAGGTTTCACAGTCTCCGGCGGATTGCTGCCCTTCGGGGAACTGCCACGCCGCCAGGGTCGCAATTCCCTCGTCATTGAGCAGCCATGCGCGGGTCTGCTGCGCCCAGGAGAGACGCTCTTCCAGTGTGAAGCCGTAGCGGTCCGGCGGGAAATAGGGCAGCCGGTACTCGATGCTCATGAACAGGGGTGTGAGCAAAAGCCGCACCCCAAACAGCACAAGCGCCACAGGGACCAGAAAGGTAACAAGCCAGGAAAGGAGAGTTTTCATTGAATTTTTGTATATCCCCCCTGCCTCCGCAGGGTTATGATCGTTCGTAGGGTTGTTGAACATCCAATTCGGGAATTGCCCGAAAATGCTTCCAGTTGAAAGTGTACAGGCGTGCTGACCGGCGGAGCGCCATGGACGCGATTAAACAATCCGGGATACCGATTCCCACCCCCAGGCGGTATTTCACCAGTAAATCATACGCTTGGGCAAAATCCGCCGCATCCGGCCAAAGGACCGGGAAAGCATCCAGAAACCGTTGAACGTGTTGCAAATCGGTTTTATCGCGGCAGCCTGCAACAAGTTCCATTGCTACAATGCCGGGCACGTAAAAGGTAGCGGATTCCACGGTTTCCAGCCACTGTTGAGCCGGTTCTGTGCCCCGCAAGCAATCCACCAACACGTCTGTATCCAGAAGTACCATCACGATGTTCTGCTCCAGGCATCGACGCGCAAGCGGCGGGCAAAAGCAGCACTATCCTCAATATCCGAGCGGTCGCGCCACAAGCCAAAAAACTCGGATTGACGTAACTCTCGCAAGGTGCGCCTGGTATCCGCCCCGCCGCGTGGTGTCACGACAATCGTCATTTCCACTGGGCCGGTGGGGACAGTATCCGGGAGCGTAATTCGTACCTTGCGGTTCGATGGCACTTCGGTGGTCAAATTAAATGTGGTCATCATACTTTGATTATACTCGATACTGAAGCAAGGCCTGCCATTGCACAAACTGAGAGAGCAGGCAAAAGATGTAGAAAATGGGTGAAATTCAATATTGCCTTGTTAAGTATGCCCCCACCCCCGACCCCTCCCCCGGCGGGGGAGGGGTGTGTTTGTCGGGTGTGTGTGCGGCGCACTTCGTGCGCCGCACACACACTGAAAAGTCTGCTCCCCCCTTCCCTGGGGAGTGCGAAGCCTGCCCGAAGGGTGAGGGGGACATAGGGGGGATGGGGACTAAAATGCTGTGGTTTGTTGGTCGATGGCAATCTTTCTATACAACATTTGCTTGCACCCCAAACTGACACCCGATTGCTGACAACCGATTATTGAATTTCCTCCATCCCCTCCGGGGAGAAAAGGTAGTTGAGCACCAAACTGTTGGTAATCCATTCTATAGGCGCCCAGTCGTCGGTGAAGACCACGCAGTCCGCGTCGGGCGCTTCGCCCGCGCAGGGGTTGGGCTGCATGTTCAGGATGGCGGTTTCCAGGGCTTGCAGCAGCAGCGGATGGGCATCGCCGCGCTCGACCAGCGCCTGATAGTTGCGGTACAGGTCGTCGAGCGTGGTCGGCTGGCGAGTGGCGTAGATGATCGAGTTGAAGGTGTTGGGGATGTCCACCACGTACACCGAGGGGAACACCGTGCCGATGGTGCCTGCCAGGGCGGCAATCAGCCGCCGGTCTTCGGGGGCGCGCCCGACGTTGATCACCAGCACGCCGTCCTCGGTGAGGTGGTCGTACACCTGACGGTAAAACTCCTGCGTGGTCAGGTGCCAGGGAATGTAGGGCGGGCGGTAGGCATCAATGCCGATGACGGTGTAGCGTTTTCCGCTGTGTGCCAGCCCGACGCGCCCGTCCTCGGCGATGGGATGCAGGTTCGGCTCGGTCATGGCGAAGTATTCCTGCCCCACGCGGATGATTTCGGGGTCAATTTCGTAGCCGTCAATAGGGATTGCCCCGTACACCGCGGTGACCTGCCGCGCAGTGGTGCCCGCCGCCAGCCCGATGATGGCGTAACTTTCGACCTGTTTCGGGGTGTAAATTGCCGGGTTGAAGAACGGCGCGGCGACGAACTGCATCCAGGGGCCGTGGTAGGCCAGTTGGACGGGATGATGCACCGAATGGATGCCCTGTCCCTCGTTCAGCCGCAGGTAGCGGTAGTCGCCATCCTGAATGACCTGAATGTAGTTGTAGGCGGATTCGGTCTCGTAGATTTGTCCGGCGGTGGTTTTGATGGGTGCGCGTCCCCAGAAAACCCCCAGGGCGAGCAGCGCCAGCGGAATCCAGGCATGAACCCAGAAGGCGCGTTTTTCGCCGAAAATCCAAAAGCCGAGCCATGCCACAAGGGCGAGGAACAGCCCGAAGGTCAGGAACGTGAGGCGGGTTCCGAGCAGGGGAATCACCACCAGGACGGGGAGAAACGTCCCCAGGAACGATCCCAGCGTCGAGATGGCGTAAATCCGCCCGGAGATTTTGCCCGCTTCCCGCGAATCCCTCAGCGAGAGACGGATGGCGAAAGGCGAGACCACCCCGAGGAGGGTGATCGGCACGCTGAGGAGGATCAGCACCGCAGTGAACGCCCCCAGGAGCACGCCGACTTGCAGGGCATCAAAGGCGTCGGCGGCGAGGCGCAGCACCGGCCCTGACAGCACCGGCACCAGCCCGGCGAGCAGCGCACCCCAAACCAGGATGGTGTAGAAGGTTTTGGGGTGCGGTGAGCGGTCTGCCCACCAGCCGCCGATGAAGTACCCCGCGGTGAGGTAGATCAGAATCAGCCCGATGATGCTGGCCCAAACCAGGTTGCTGGTGCCGAACACGCTCCCCAGCAGGCGCGAGGCGGAAAACTCGATTGCCAGGGTGGTCATCCCGGCGGAGAAGACGGTGAAGTAGAGGTAGCCGCGGTGTTTCATGGACACACATTGTACGGGGGAGCGTGCAAGATGTACAGGGGGAGGTGGGTGCCTGTCCTGTTCGCAAAGTGAAGACTGGCAGTCCTGGCAGGACTGCCAGTCTTGTGTGCGGGGCGAGGGAAACACATGGGAATTTCCACAACATTTGCCTGCACCCCTTGGCATGTACAAAATACGAATAATTTTTCCATCTGGTAAAATCACGGCATGTTTCCGCAAGGCATTCCCCTTTCCAAGCGGTTGTTTGACCTGATGCTTACCCTCCCCGGCCTGATTCTGGTTTCGCCGGTGATGCTGGCCGTTGCTGTGCTGGTGCGCTGGAAGCACGGCAGCCCGATCCTGTTCACGCAGGTCCGCCCCGGTTATCGGGGAGAATTGTTCACCCTGCGGAAATTCCGCACGATGAACAATGCCCGCGATTCGCAGGGCAATCTGCTTCCTGATGCGGAGCGGCTAACCCCATTGGGGCGATTTCTACGCGCCACCAGTTTGGACGAATTGCCGGAATTGATCAATGTCTTGCGCGGAGAGATGTCACTGGTCGGGCCGCGGCCGCTGCTGGTGGAATATCTCGACCGCTATACGGCGGAACAAGCCCGCCGCCATGAGGTACTCCCCGGCATCACCGGCTGGGCGCAAGTCAACGGGCGCAACGCACTCACCTGGGAGGAGAAGTTCCGCCTTGACATCTGGTACGTGGATCACTGGTCGCTGAAGTTGGATGTCAGAATTTTGTGGCTGACCTTCGTGAAGGTTCTCCGCCGCGAGGGAATCAGCCAGCCTGGTCACGCCACTGCCGGTATTTTTATGGGCACGAACCAGAACGATAGCGACTCCGGGAGAGTGTCTCCTGCGCAGGCAAAAAAGCCGGGGGAACCCACAGGCAGTGCCGAAATCCGGGAGAGGAGATAGGCGGTTTCCGTGTGCCGCCCTCTCGTCCTCACCCCTGACCCATCTCTCCAAAAGAGGAGCCAAAGAGGTGTTCGGTGGTTGTCCTGTTCGTCACATTGAGACTGGCAGTCCTGGCAGGACTACCAGTCTTGTGTGCGGGGTAAGGGAAACGCAGAGCAATTTCCACATCTTTTGCCTGCACCCCCAAACAATGGGGGTATTGCAAAAATTCTCGTTATTGACTATACTTTCTGCACATTCTAGTTACGGGATTCGTCAGCGGTGTGCCCGCAATCACAAGCCGGATGGCATGGGAACAGATTCTGCACATGATGTTGCTGGCGCGATTCCCAAAAGTTGGCGGCCGGCAGATGCCCCGCCCCAAAAAAGGAGAAAATTATGGAATTCGAAGGTTATTGTGTCAAATGCCGTGAGAAGAAGCAAATCAAGGACGGCGAGGTCGTGACAACTGCCAACGGCCGCCGCATGGCGAAAGGCATTTGTCCCACCTGCGGGACGAAGGTTTCCCGCTTTCTTCCCAAAGAAGATAAATAGAACTTTTGCCGAAATGCGGGGAAAAGTGGTGTTTTGAGCGTGCGAAGTACGCTCAAAACACCACAAACCATGGTTCAGGGCGAAAGTTCCGGTAAAGAGAAACAGCCCCGACGGGGAAAATCGTTTTTATCATTTTACAAAACAGCCATTGACAATAGATTGCTATTCGAGGCTGGCAGTTCCGGCAGGGCTGCCAGCCTTCGTGCAAGCAGGAAAACCTGAACCGCGGGCCAGTGGCGCAGGCCGATGTGGGGATTCCGTAGAGTGAGCCGGTGTTATAATTCTTTTATGCTGCCTGAACTTCACCTGGACGATATTCTCCGGCTGCGCAAGCAGCATCCCTGCGGCGGGGACCAGTGGAAAGTCATCCGTCTGGGCGCCGACATCGGGCTGGAATGTACCACCTGTCAGCGGCGGATGCTCCTGCCGCGCCGCAAACTGGCGCGCTCTCTAAAAGCCGTGGTGCAATCGGCAGCGGATGGAGCAACGGATGAGGTAACAGATAAACGGATGGAACAGCGGATACCATAACGGATTAGCGGATGCGGCAGCGGATGGAGCAACGGATGAGGTAACGGATGAACGGATGGAGCAGCGGATGAGGTAACGGATAAACGGATGGAGCAACGGATACCATAACGGATTAGCGGATGCGGCAGCGGATGCGGCAGCGGATGGAGCAACGGATGAGGTAACGGATAAACGGATGGAGCAACGGATACCATAACGGATTAGCGGATGCGGCAGCGGATGGAGCAGCGGATGAGGTAACGGATGAACGGATGGAGCAACGGATACCATAACGGATTAGCGGATGCGGCAGCGGATGGAGCAGCGGATGAGGTAACGGAT
>CAZPSL010000064.1:0-2754 GCA_964589145.1 uncultured Anaerolineales bacterium | reverse complement strand
GCGGCCGTCCAGCACGGGGGTGGTAGTGACCAGGTATTTGACGCCGCACCGTTTGAAAAGCGCCTGATCGGCCTCGGTGGTGGTATTGGTCACGATCACCTTGCCCTGCATATCGTCCGGCATGTAGCGTTTGATGTAGTGACAATCACCGGCGGTGACAGTTGCCCAGTGGAAATATTTTTCGTGTTTTGGCTTGCGCTCTTCCTGCTTTTCACCAGTGGGGTAAACCCACTCAAAGGGAACACGCCCGGCAATCGGCATCGCCAGAGCAGCCACCGTTTTTAAGGTGCGGATGGATTTGACAGGAAAAGGAATGCCCAGGGAAAACATCAAATCTCCGAAAACACACTCGTACCCGGCTTCGGTGAATGAGCGTGTCAGTCCCCAACGGTCGGCGCCCGTCATAATGAATGCGGTGCGCCCCCGTTCCCGGATGTAATCGGGGATTTTTTCATCCAGAAAGGCGGCAGCCCGCCCTTCAAGGGTGATCTTCAACCCGGTGCCGTCCACGATGGGCGTTTTCTCCACAAACCGCACCATCTTGCTGACCGAGTGCAGCGGATACCATTTGTCGTCCACCAGCAGCCCCAGGTCTGCGCCGCCGACGCCGAAGGCGTCCACCTTGCCGTCCAGTTCCTTGTAAAGTTGGGCGGCTTTCTCCATATCGCCATCAGTGCCGATACGCTCGATACTGATTTCCTCGCCAAGCAGGGTAACGGTAACCGCCTTGTTCCGTTTGGATGACCCTAAACTGATGCTGACCGCTCGCTTCATGGTGTTCCTCCGTGAGTTAGGAATTGGGGATTGGGTGTTGGTAGATTGGAAATTGGGAATTGGGACATGACACATGCAGACTTGCACACTTGCAAACATGCAGACTTGCACACTCCCACCCAAAGTATACTCCCATTAGCCAATCTGGCAAAGCCGTGGACAAGTGATGACATTGCTCATTGCCCGCGGCGGAACGCGAAGGGTATAATGAAAGGCAGGTATCAGGTATCAGGGGGTAGGGATACCTGCCAACCTGCAAACCTGCCGACTTGCAAACTCGCCGACACACTCGCACACTCCCCAACGAAAAGGAGAACTCCCGTGGCAACCCCGAATTACGCATACTTCAACGGAAAAATCGTCCCCTACACCGAAGCCAAAGTGGGCGTGCTCACCCATGCGCTCAACTACGGCACCGCCGCGTTCGGCGGCGTGCGCGGCTACTGGAACGATAAAGAAGAGCAACTCTATTTGTTCCGACCGCTGGATCACTACAAGCGGCTGCTCAATTCCGCCAAGATGCTCTGCATGGAATTTGACCACACCCCCGAAACGCTGACCGAAATCACCATTGAACTGCTGCGCACCGAAGGCTACCGTCAGGATGTTTACATCCGCCCGCTGGTTTACAAGGCATCCGAGGGCATCGGCGTCAAACTGCACAACCTGGAAGACGCCGTCAGCATCGTCTCCCTGCCCTTCGACCGCTACGTCTCCAACGACACCAACGCTCACGTCACCTTCTCCTCCTGGCGGCGGGTGGACGACAACGTGATTCCCGCCCGCGGCAAAATCACCGGCGCGTATGCCAACTCCGCCTTCATCAAAACCGACGCCCTGCGGGCCGGATTTGACGAGGCCCTGGTACTCACGCAGGATGGGCACGTCTCCGAGGGCAGCGCGGAAAACATCTTCATGGTGCGCGACGGCGTACTCATCACCCCGCCCGTCACCGACAACGTGCTCGAAGGCATCACCCGCCGCAGCGTGATGGAACTGGCGCAGTCACTCGGCATCCCCGTGCAGGAACGCTCGATTGACCGCACCGAGGTCATCATCTGCGACGAACTCTTTCTCACCGGCACCGCCGCCCAGATCACCGCCGTCACCCGCGTGGATTACCGCCCGGTCGGGGACGGGAAGATGGGGCCGATCACCGCGCAACTGCGCGATCTCTTCGACCGCACGGTGCGGGGCAGGAACCCCGATTTTCGCCATTGGAACGTGGCGGTTTACTGATCCGATTTTTCGGCCCGCTGCGCCCAGGAGGCCCCCCGCACACGGCGAATCACCCAGGAATTTGAGACGGGTTCCGCTTCCCAGCGGGATACCAACCCCAAAACGGGTCCCGCCAAACCCGCCCGCCCGAGGGCGTTGAGCGCATCCGCCAGGGCGGCGCGCACCTCCCGGTCGGCCTCTGCCCCCAGAGGGGCAAGCAGGGTCACGATCTCCTCCCCGTAACTCTCCGCCAAAGCCGGGAGAAAACCGAGGGCGGCGCAGCGCACCCTCGGCGAGGGGTCTTGCAGCCAGGTTTTCCCTAAATTGAACAGCGTATCCGGGGCGTCCTTCGCCCGCAGGGAGAGCGTCAGCGCGGCGCGCACATCGGGGCGCGGGTCACGGGCGAATTTTCGGAGGTCTTTGCCTGTCGGCGCAGCGGTACTGCCAGGGCTGCCGCGCCGGAACGTCAAAAACTGCTGCGCCAGCGCAGCCGCGCCGACCGCCCGCCCCGCCGCCAGAGGATGCTCCGCCAACGGGCGCAGTTGCGGAGTCGGCAGCGGGGTGAGCGACTCGCCGACGGGCAAAACGATCTTGTTGAGGAAGGCATCATCCATGCGGGCGTTGGCCGCCACCCCAGGGAAAGCCAGCAGCCCGTCCAGGGCGATGTTCACCGCCTCCGGGTTGCCCAGCCGGATGGCAACTTTGATGTCACGGAGCAGACTTCGGGGGTCGTTTTTCATGGCGGAAAACTCTTGAGATGTA
>CAZPSL010000063.1:0-4463 GCA_964589145.1 uncultured Anaerolineales bacterium | reverse complement strand
ACCGCCGCCAGCGTGCTGCGGAGCATTGATTTCGATTATCTGCTGCTGTGGGGACATGCCCGCCTGCTGATTGACCTTCACCTGAAGATAAAAGACAAACTCCACGACCCGGATTTGATTTTGGGTAATCTGAACGGCCTGGGATTCTCCCATTACATCATCGGAAAGGTGAAAGAATCTGCCTTGTTTTATCGGCAGGGGCTGGGCGCGGCACGGGACGCCGGTAATAAAAAAGGATGGGAAGGAGCGTTTCTTGGCGGTCTAGGAAATGCGTATTTTGATTTTGGCGAGGTGCGCAAGGCAATATGGTATTACGAAGGCGCGCTGAGCATCACCCGTGCAAACGGCGACCAGCGCGGGGAAGGTAATCATCTCGGCAACCTGGGGCTGGCGTATGCCGATTTGGGCGAGGTGCGGAAAGCAATCGGGTATTACGAAAAGGCGCTGGCCATCGCCCGCGAAATCAGCGACCAGCGAGCAGATGATGCGATTCTCGGCAACCTGGGAAATGCGTATGCCAATTTGGGCAAGTTACGCAAGGCAATCGAGTATTACGAAGCGGCACTGACCATCGCCCGCACAATCGGCGACCGGCGCGGGGAAGGCAACCATCTCGGCAACCTGGGGCTGGCGTATTCCGATTTGGGCGAGGTGCGCAAGGCAATCGAATATTACGAAGATGCGCTGGCCACCGCCCGCGGCATCGGCGACCAGCGCGGGGAAGCTATCCGCCTGGAAAACCAGGGACATGCCTTCGTGTCGGTGGGGGAATATGCGGCGGCGGAAGAGCGCTACCGGCAGGCGATTCAGATTGCCGATGAAATCCCGTTTCCTCAAACGCAAAATTATGCCCGCTGGGGGCTGGCGAAAAGATACCTTTTCGAGGGTGATTTGGAAAACGCCCGACTGATTATCGAAAACGCGTTGCAATATGACGCTCCATTGAACAATCACAACGTCCGCGTCCTGCTTGGCATCATCGCCCTGCGCCAGGGGGAGGTCCGCGCCGCGCAAGCGGCATTCGGGCAGGGGCTTGCTCAGTCCAATGACCTGCTCGCCAAAACCCCGGAATATCACGAGGCGCTGGACGCCAAAGGGCTGGCCTTGTGCGGGCTGGCGCTCTGCGGCGATGCGCCTGCCGAACGGCTTGAGGAAGCCAACGCCGCCTTCCGCGCCGCGCGGCAACTCGCCCCGCACGCCGGGGTCGTCCAGGATGTCACCCGCCTGCTGGCCGAACTCCGCAAATGCGACTCCCAGGGTTTGCTGGAGGGTGTTAGAATAGCGGACGGCTGACCACTAACGACTCCCGACTCCCGACTCCCCACTCCCCACTCCCGACTCCCCACTAACGACTCCCCACTCCCCACCCCCCGGAGGCTCCCATGACTGACTTCTATGGCAAAGGCAAAGTTGCCGTTCTCAAAACCACCCCCGAAACCGTGCTCGATGACTACCAGCGCCTGATGGAACTGGCCGAGTTCGAGAAAGTTCTCCCCAAAGAGACCACCATCGGCCTGAAAATCAACATCTCCTGGCAAACCTGGTATCCGGCCTGCTCCACCACGCCCTGGCAACTGGAGGGCGTCATCCGCACCCTGCAAGGCGCAGGCTACGAGGACATCGTCGGCGTGCACAACGACACGGTCGTAGTCAACACCGAAGAAGGCGAGATCAACAACAAGCACAAATTCGTCACCGACCAGTACAACGTGCCCTGCCTGTACCTCTACAACCAGGATTTCGAGTGGGTTGAGTACGTCCCCAAAACCCGCCCCTACCTCGTGCTGGACAAGGTCTACCCGCAGGGTGTCTTCATCCCCAAGGCGCTGGTCGGGATGAGCATGATCCAACTGCCAACGGTCAAGACGCATGTCTTCACCACCATCACCGGGGCGATGAAAAACGCCTTCGGCGGCCTGCTGCACCGGGAGCGCCACTGGACTCATTCCGTGATCCACGATACGCTGGTGGACCTGCTCACCATCCAGCAGGAGATTCACCCCGGACTGTTTGCCGTGATGGATGGCACCTTCGCCGGAGACGGCCCCGGCCCGCGGGCGATGCACTGGCATGAGAAGAATATCCTGCTCGCCTCGGCGGATCAGGTCGCCATTGACGCGGTTTCCGCCAAATTGCAGGGTTTCGACCCCCTGAGTTTGCGCTTCATCCGTCTGGCCCACGAGATGGACCTCGGCGTGGGGGATCCCCGCCAAATCGAAATTGTCGGCTACGACATCGAGCAGGAGGAACCCTGGCATTTCGTCCAGACCGACACCTTCGCCAGCACCGGCCAGAAGATGATTTATCACGGCCCGCTCAAGCCGCTGGAGAAGCCCCTGCTGCAATCCCCGCTGGTGCCGTGGAGTTACTTCGCCAGCAACTTCTACCACAACGTCTACTGGTACCCCTTCGTGGGGCGCAAGCGCGTCGAAGCCGCGCTGGGCACCCAGTGGGGTCAACTGTTCAGGGAATACGGCGACGGGCAGGTGGTGATGCCCGGCATGGAGCCGAAAACCGTCAAGCAGGCGGTGGTCGGCCTCACCATCCTGGCCGCCGCGGCGATCGGCATGGGCTATCTACTGACGCGGCGGGACGACTGAAGGCAGCGCGTTTTTCTCGACCCCTCACACGCCCGGAATTTTCCGCTGTATCCCCGCGATGCGGTCGAAATGGCGGTCAAAACTGTAAATCACAGATACGCCTTGCAGCCGCATCCGGGCAGCGACCAGCGCATCAACAAAGTCAATGTTCTGCTCGGCAAAGTATTGCAACGCCAGCAGCAACGCGGGTTTCTCGGCGGCAACCAGCCCTTCGTGCCCCAGAAATTCTTGCAGCACGCGGGAAATCTCCACGGGCGAAAAACCGTAAAAGGATTTCAACACCCACACCGTTTCGGCAATCACCACAGGCTCGATACGCAGTGTGATCTCTCCCCGCTCAACAGCAGCGAAAAGGGCTGCCGCCTGTTCCGCCATTCCGGGCGGGTCTCCGGTCAAAAAGCGGAGGATGACGTTGGTATCAATGTAATCCGGCATCATGCCTCCGCTTCGTCAGGGGCAAGGTCCCCCAGGTTGCGCTGAACCTCCGCCCGAATTGCATCCATGCCCGGATATGGGCGCGTTGCCGGTAAAGCGCCGCGCAGTTCCTGCAATGGGCGGCGGCGCAGCGGCAGCAAAATCGCCCGCTCATCATCCAGCACGAAAAGCACCTGATCTTTTTCCTGAAGGTTCAGCGCCTCCCGGATTTTTTTGGGAATGGTGATTTGCCCCTTGGATGTCAGGGTAGCGATATTTGCCGTCATGTTGCACTCCATTCGAACAGATGGTTGCAGCAGAGAATGTTCCACGCTGCGCCCTTACAGGATAAGAAAATTCCCGACTTTTGTCAAGAAGTAAGGAAATCGCTGTCGTGAACACTAAATCGGATACCAGCACCCAAGCCGCATCCCCCGCACTGACCCGCAAACTGCTCGCCGGGCTGGTGTTCGGCTTTGTGGTCGTGCTCGCCCTGGCGCTGCTCTCGGATGTCAAAGCCGTCAGCCAGCACATTGCGGATTTTCGCTGGGCGCTGTACCCGCTGGTGCTGACGCTGACCCTGTTCAACTACGCGCTGCGCGGCTTCAAGTTCCACTACTACCTGCGGCAGGTCGGCGCGCGGGAAATCCCGCTCCGGGAGAGTTTTCGCATCTTCGTGGCGGGTTTCCCCCTCGCGGTGACCCCCGGCAAGGTGCTGGAAGCCCTCAAGGGCGTCTGGATTCACTACAAAGCCCCCGAAGTGACCATCGCCCGCGGCGTCTCGGTCGTGCTGGCGGAGCGCATCAGCGACGGGCTGGCGGTGCTGCTGCTCTCCACCCTGGGCGTGATCGCCTACCCGCGCTACTGGCCGGTGTTCGCCTTTGTGCTGGTTGTGCTGCTGGGCATCATCCTCGTCTCGCAGATTCGCCCGCTGGCGCTCTGGCTGCTGGATGTGTTCGCCCGCCTGCCGCTGGCGGGGCGGTTCGCCCCCTCGCTGCGGGAGTTCTACGAGGGCAGTTTCGCCCTCTTCAGGCCGGGCGCGACGCTGATCGCCACCGGGCTGGGGATGGTCTCCTGGCTGGGGGAGGGCGTCGGGTTCTACGTCATCCTGCTGGGGCTGGGAGTCGCGCCCTCCTGGGAGCATCTTGCCCTGGCGGTGTTCATCCTCTCGTTTGCCACCGTCGTCGGCGCGATTTCGACTCTCCCCGGCGGGCTGGGGGCAGCGGAAGCCTCCATCAGTGCGATGCTGATGCTCCTGCTGGGGCTGGATTCCGGCACCGCGGCGGCAGCCACCCTCCTGATCCGCTTCGCGACCCTGTGGTTTGGTGTTATCCTGGGGCTGATCACCTGGTTCTTCTCCCGCGACCTGCTGGGGCTGGAGCCGGACGGAAGCAGGCAGCCAGCAGCAGAAAGCGGGTAGCAGGTACTGCCAGAACCCCGCATCCCCCA
>CAZPSL010000062.1:0-10736 GCA_964589145.1 uncultured Anaerolineales bacterium | reverse complement strand
CGCCGCCTCGCCGCCGCGTTGATTCGCTGCCCCGCTGCTTCGCTGACCCGCTGACCCGCTGACTCGCTGACTCGCTGACCCGCCGATTCGCTGATTCGCTGACTCGCTGACTCGCTGACCCGCCGATTCGCTGATTCGCTGACTCGCTGACCCGCTGATTCGCTGACTCGCTGACTCCCATGCCCTCCCCCCTCCTCTCCCTCCTTATCTTCGGCGTGATTGCCGCTATCGCCGCCCTGCTGTTCTGGCCGGAGAGCGGCTTGTTCTGGCGTTGGCAGCGCGGGCGCAGCGTCACCGGGCGGATTTTGCAGGAGGATGCCCTCAAACATATCCACCAGTGCGAGGTCAACGGCAACAGGCCGACCATCAAGAGCCTGGCTGGTGCCTTGAACATCGGCCCCAACCGGGTCTCCCGCGTGCTGGACAGTTTGCAGGAACATGATCTGCTCGTCATGGATGGGGGTGCCTTCCGCCTGACTCCTGCCGGACGTGAGTATGCCCTGCGCATTATCCGCGCCCACCGGCTGTATGAGCGCTATCTGGCTGACGAGAGCGGGTACGCCGAATTTGAGTGGCACACGCAGGCTGAGCGTCAGGAGCATTTTCTCAGCGACGAGGACGCTGCTGCCCTCGCCGTTCGCCTGGGCAACCCGGCCTACGACCCGCACGGCGACCCCATCCCCACCGCTGACGGGCAGATTGCCTACGCCGAAAACCGCATCCCCCTCACCGCGCTGGAAGTTGACCGTCCGGCGCGCATCGTCCACATGGAGGACGAACCCGAAACGGTGTATGCCCAACTGGTGGCCGAAGGGCTGCTCGTCGGGCAGACGGTGCGCTTGATGGAGGTTTCCCCGCAGCGGGTGCGCTTCTGGGCTGGCGGGGATGAGCACATCCTTGCCCCGCTGGTGGCAGCCAATATCAGCGTTGTGCCGCTCCCGGAGGAGCCTCCGCAGGCGGATGAACCCGAAGGGGTGCCGTTGAGCAGCCTCCAGGCCGGGGAGGAAGCGCGTGTCCTGAAACTCTCGCCGCGCCTGCGCGGAGTGGAACGCCGCCGCCTGATGGATTTGGGCATCCTCCCCGGCACCAAAATCCGCGCCGAACTGGTCGCTACCGGCGGCGACCCCGTTGCCTACCGCATCCGCGGCGCGCTGATCGCCCTCCGCCGCGAACAATCCGATTTGATTTGGGTGGAAAAAGTTGAAGGTTAAAGGTTGAACGTTCACCAACTTTTAACCTTCAACTTTCAACCTTCAACCTGCTACCCTCCTGCCATGACCGACCCCTGCGCCACCTGCCCCATGCACAACGCCGCCGCGCTGAAAAAACTCGGCGTGGATATGAGCGATTTCGACTACGTGGCCGCGCTGGCGGGCAACCCCAACACCGGCAAGAGCACGGTCTTCAACGCGCTCACCGGCCTGCGCCAGCACACCGGCAACTGGCCCGGCAAAACCGTCACCCGCGCCGAAGGCGGCTTCGAGTACGGCGGCAAACGCTACAAACTGGTGGATTTGCCCGGTACTTACTCCCTGCTGGCAACCAGTGTGGATGAAGAAGTCGCCCGCGATTTCATCCTCTTCGCCCAGCCCGATGTCACCATCGTGGTGGTGGATGCCACCCGCCTGGAGCGCAACCTGAACCTCGCCTTGCAGGTGCTGGAAATCACCGACCGCGTGGTGGTTTGCCTGAACCTGATGGACGAAGCCCGCCGGATGGGACTCCGGGTGGACGAACGGCGGCTGGCGCGGGATTTGGGCGTGCCTGTGGTTCCCGCGGCGGCCCGCCAGGGTGAGGGGATTCCCGAACTCCTGGACGCGGTTCACGAGATCGCCACCGGCAAAGTGGTCGGCAGGCCCTACCGGGTGCGGTACGAATCGCGTGCCCTCAAAAAGGCCCTCGACACCCTCACATCCCAGATTGAATCCGTTTACCCCGACCTGCCCAACGCCCGCTGGGTTGCCATGCGCCTGCTCGATGGCGACGAAGGCATCGCTGAGGCCCTGCGGCGGGGGGAGTTGGGAGGCGGTAGATGGTAGGTTGGTAAATTGGTAAATGGCAAGTTGGTGGGTTGGTAAATGGTAAGTTGGTAAGTTGGTAAATTGGCAGGTTGCCGTTCTTCCCCAACTCCCAACCCCCAATCCCCCGCTGTCCCAATCCCCCGCTCCCCGCTCCCCACCCTCCACCCTCCTCGCTCCTCGCCCCCCATGCCCACCCCTGACGACATCCTCTCCACCGCCCAAAAACTGCGCTGGGAAATTGGCGGCGACGTTCATGGGCAAGTCATGGAGACCGTTTACACGGAGGCCGCCCGCATCGCCGACCGCGCCGTCACCCGCCCGGACGAGAAACCGCGCTTTGACCTCGACCGCACGCTGGACAGCATTCTCACCAGCCGGGTTTGGGGCTTCCCGGTGATGATTGTTCTGCTGGCAATTGTTTTCTGGATCACCATCGCCGGGGCGAACATCCCTTCCCAATGGCTCTCCTGGCTCCTGCTGGATACCGTCCACCCCTGGCTCAAGGCGTTGTCCGCCGCAATCGGGCTTCCCTGGTGGCTGGACGGGCTGCTGATTGACGGCATGTACCTGGCGACGGCCTGGGTCGTCTCGGTGATGCTGCCGCCGATGGCGATTTTCTTCCCCCTCTTCACCCTGCTGGAAGATTTTGGCTACCTGCCGCGCGTTGCATTCAACCTGGACAGCATCTTCCGGCGTGCGGGCGCGCACGGCAAGCAGGCGTTGAGCATGACGATGGGGTTCGGCTGCAACGCCGCGGGCGTGGTCGCCACCCGCATCATTGACAGCCCGCGCGAGCGGCTGATTGCCATTCTCACCAACAATTTTGCGCTTTGCAACGGCCGCTGGCCGACCCAGATTTTGATTGCCAGTTTGTTCTTCGGGGCGCTGGCACCGGCCTACCTGGGCGGGCTGATCTCCGCCCTGGCGGTGGTCGGCATCGCCTTGCTGGGGGTGCTGCTCACCTTCGCGGTCTCCTGGGCGCTCTCCCGCACCGTGCTGCGCGGCGAGGCATCCACCTTCAGCCTGGAACTGCCGCCCTACCGTCCGCCGCGCATCTGGCAGACCATCTACACCTCCGTGATTGACCGCACGCTGGTTGTACTCTGGCGGGCGGTGACGTTTGCGCTTCCGGCGGGCGCGGTCATCTGGCTGATTGCCAACGTGCAAATCGGCGGGGCGAGCATCGCCGAACACCTGGTAAACTTCCTGAACCCTCTCGGAGTGTTGATCGGCCTCAACGGGGTCATCCTGGTGGCTTTTCTGGTCGCCATCCCCGCCAACGAGATTGTCATCCCCACGATTTTGATGCTCACCGTGCTGGTGACGGGTGTCAGCGGTGCGGGCCGCGGCGTTCTTTTCGAGCCGGAATCCGGCGCAGAAGTGATGTCGCTGCTTCAGGCCGGTGGCTGGACAATGCTCACCGCCGTCAACCTGATGCTGTTCAGTCTGCTGCACAACCCGTGCAGCACTACCATCGCCACCATTTACAAAGAAACCGGCAGCCGCAAATGGACTGCCGTCGGTGCGCTCCTGCCGCTGGCGATGGGGTTTATTGTTACCTTTCTGGTTGCTCAAATCTGGCGGCTGATTGCGGGTGTTTGGTAGTATGATGATAGTGACTGGCAAGGATAATCAATCCTGGGCGTAAATGATTTTGCCGGAGGTTTCTATGCGTGCGATGCGACTCACTCATTTTGCCCCGGCGGAGGAACACCCCCTCCGCCTCGCGGATTTGCCCGACCCGCAGCCCGGCCCCGGTCAGGTGCGGCTGCGGGTACAGGTTTGCGGAGTGTGCCACACGGATTTGCACACTGTTGAAGGGGACATCACACCCCCGAAGATGCCGGTGATTCCGGGGCATCAGGTCGTCGGGGTGGTGGATGCCCTCGGGGCGGGAGTCACGAACCTGAAATTGGGGGCGCGGGTCGGTGTCCCCTGGTTTTACGCGGCCTGCGGGGAATGCCGCTATTGCCGCGCCGGGATGGAGAATCTCTGCCCTGAGGCGCAGTTCACCGGCTTTCACGTGGATGGCGGTTATGCCGAGTTCATGCTCGCCGATGCCCGGTTTGTGCTCCCCCTCCCGGAGGCAATTGACGACGTGCAGGCCGCGCCCTTGCTGTGTGCGGGCATCATCGGTTACCGCTCGCTCCGCAAGGCGGATTTGCAGCCCGGCGAGCGGCTGGGGCTGTTCGGTTTTGGTGCCAGCGCTCACCTGGCGATTCAGGTCGCCCGGCACTGGGGCTGCGAGGTCTATGTGTTCACCCGCTCGGCGGAACATCGCGCACACGCCCGTGAGTTGGGCGCTGCCTGGGTTGGCGGAGCCTCCGAAACCCCGCCCGAACCCCTCGACCGGGCGGTGATCTTCGCCCCGGCGGGCGGAATCGTCCCCCTGGCGCTGGAAAAACTGCGTCCCGCGGGCACGCTGGCGATCAACGCCATCCACATGACTCCCATCCCGGAGATGCCTTACTCCCTGATTTACGGCGAGCGCACCCTGCGCAGCGTCGCCAATGCCACCTATCGGGATGGGGTGGAATTCCTGCAACTGGCGGCAGAAATCCCCATCCGCTCCACCGTGCGCCTGTACGATTTGGCGCAGGCCAACGAGGCCCTGCTGGATGTCAAGCACAGCCGCCTGAACGGAGAAGCCGTCCTGCGGGTCGCGGGTTGAGCGTTCTTTTGGTATAATGAAAACCGGCAGCAGGCAGCCGACAGCGCTCAGCAGCGCGTTGTGGCAACTTGCACCTTCAATCTCTAATCTCCAATCCCTACCCTCCAGGAGTATTCATGTCCGGACATTCAAAATGGTCAACCATCAAACGTAAAAAGGGTGCCGCCGATGCCAAGCGCGGCGCAATCTTTACCCGCCTCTCAAAAGAGATCGCACTGGCGGCCCGCGAGGGCGGCGGCGACCCGGATACCAACTTCCGCCTGCGGCTGGCGGTTGACCGCGCCAAAGCCGCCAATATGCCCAAAGACAACATCGAGCGCGCCATCAAGCGCGGCACCGGCGAAAACAAGGATGCCGCCGCTTTTGAAGAGGTGATGTACGAGGGCTATGCCCCGCACGGCGTCGCGCTGATGATCGAGACCGTGACCGACAACCGCAATCGGGCGGTGGCCGACATCCGCCATGCCCTCACGCATTACGGCGGCAGCATGGGCGAGACCGGTTCGGTGGCCTGGCAGTTCAAACGGGCGGCTTACTTCGCCTTCTCCGCCGAGGGGCTGGATGAGGACGAGGTCTTCATGTACGCCGTGGAAGGCGGGGCGGACGATGTCACCTTTGATGATGGCACGGTGGAAATCATCGGGCCGGTCGAAGCCTTCAAGACAATCGGCGACCAGTTGCGCCTGGCGGGCATCCAGATTGACGAGGCCGGGCTGCGGATGATCCCCACCCAGGAGATCGAACTGGGTGTGGATGAAACCCTCAAGGTGATGAAACTCATCGAGGCCCTGGAGGAACTCGACGACGTTCAGAATGTGTACTCCAACCTGAAAATTTCCGACGAAGCCCTGGCGAGTTTGGAGCCTGCATAACCGTCCCGAAGGTCTGCCAGACCTTTAGGGATTTGTTCTCCCGATGCTGGTTCTTGGAATTGACCCCGGCACCGCGATCACCGGCTACGGCCTGGTACGTGAAGCCCCCGACGGAGGCCTTTCGGTCGTGGATTTTGGGGTGATCCGCACCCCCGCGGGCCTGGAGATGCCCCAGCGCTTGTTGCAACTCTACCGGGAATTGAAGCAAATCGTCCTTCTCCACCGTCCCGACAGCGGCGCGGTGGAGAAACTGTTTTTTCAAAAGAACGTGCGTACCGCTATCAGCGTGGGGCAGGGGCGCGGCGTTGCCCTGCTTGCCCTGGCGGAAACCGGCATGTCCATTGCGGAATACACCCCGCTGGAAATCAAGCAGGCCGTTGCCGGGTACGGCGGTGCGGACAAGCATCAGGTGCAGTACATGGTCAGGGCCCTGCTGAACCTGGACGAGATCCCCCAGCCCGATGATGCTGCCGACGCGCTGGCTGTAGCGGTTTGCCACATCCATCAGGCGCGCTACCGCTCATTGACGGCAGACCGCTAACCCCTAACTTTCCAATCCATCACTCCCTACCCCCCAATGATCGCCTCCCTAAACGGACATATCGCCGAAAAAGGCACGGACTACGCCATCGTGGAAATCGGCGGTGTGGGATTGCAGGTCTTCGTGCCCGCGCCCACGCTGGACGGTTTGCGCCCTGGCGAGACGGTTTTCCTGCACACCTATCTGGTGGTGCGCGAGGACGCGCTCACGCTTTACGGGTTTGAGACCGCCGAGGAGCGCGAGTTCTTCAACCTGCTGATTGGGGTCAGCGGGGTCGGCCCGCGGCTGGCGTTAGCCACACTCTCCACGCTCAACACCGATGCCATCCGGCGGGCGGTCTTCGCCGAGCAGCCGGAGGTCTTTACCCGCGTACCGGGCATCGGCAAGAAGAGCGCCCAGAAGATTTTGCTGCATCTGCAAGACCGCGTCCAGGCGGTAGATGGCCTTGACCAGACCGCTGCGCTGGATGATGCCGATACCCAGGTGCTGGAAGCCCTGGTTGCGCTGGGGTACAGCGTGGTCGAGGCGCAGGCCGCCTTGCAGGCCATTCCCCGCGATGCGCCGGACGATGTGGAAACCCGAATCCGCCTGGCGTTGGGGTATTTTTCAGGGTAGAAGCAGGTAATCAGGGAACAGGTAAATGGGGACTGGTAGATTGGGAACTGGGAACTGGGAACTGGTAGACCGATAAACGGGGAACGGATTATTGGAACACCGTGAAATCATACCGCCCAATTTACCAATTTACCAATTCCCAATCCCCAACTCCCAACTCCCAACTCCCAACTCATTCCCCCGCTAACCTTATGATCTTCAAAAACTGTCAAATCGCTTTCATCGGTTCCGGGGTGATGGCGGAAGCCATGATCTCCGGGTTGATTCGCAACCAGTTGGCGCAGCCGGAGACCTTGCGCGCGGCCGATCCCCGCACGGAGCGGCTGGAAACCTTGTGCGAGCGTTACGGGCTGCAAACTTTTACTGACAACGTGGAAGCTGCTTCCCCGGCGGATGTGGTGGTGCTTTCCGTCAAGCCGCAGGTGCTCGACCGGGTGCTGCGCGGGCTCAGGGGGCATCTCAAGCCCGACGCGCTGGTGCTTTCTATTGTCGCCGGTGCACCGATTGAGAAGATCACCAGCGGGCTGGCGCATCCGATTGTGGTGCGCTCGATGCCCAACACCCCGGCGCAAATCGGCAAGGGCATCACCGTGTGGACGGCGGCGGAATCCGTCCCGGAGAACCGCCTGAAAGCCGCGGAGCAAATTCTGGGGGCGCTGGGGGAGCAGATCTTTCTCAAGGACGAGTATTACCTGGACATGGCGACGGCCCTCTCCGGTTCTGGCCCGGCTTACGTTTTCCTTTTCATGGAGGCGATGGTGGATGCCGGAGTCCACCTGGGTTTTGAGCGTCATATCGCTGAAAAACTGGTCGTGGAAACGGTGCGCGGCTCGGTGGATTACTTTACCCGTCGTGATGATCCTGTGCATCTGGCGCGGCTGCGCAATCAGGTGACATCGCCGGGCGGCACCTCCGCCGCCGCGCTCTACTACCTGGAGAAAGCCGGATTCCGCACCGCGATCTCGCGGGCCATCTGGGCGGCTTATGAACGATCCCGTGAATTGGGGGCCAACGCCAAACCGCACGCGCCGGAATCCGAAGATTGAGCGCAAAGCCGGTGGCTTTTGACTGCCTTTGCGAAACTACAACATTTGCCTGCCCCCCTGTACTTGGGTGCAAGCAAATGTTGTAGAAGGGCGGTGTTCCCCCCACCCAACCCTCCCCCCATCGGGGGGAGGGCAGGGGAGGGGGGAAAGGAAACAGTGCCCACAGGACTGCCCAATTTCTACATCTTTTGCCTGCACCCCCTGTACTTTACTCCCAGAGACTTTTTCTGGTTTTGTAGTAAAATCAGGACGGAGGGCAATTGCTGTGTTGAAAAGAGACCTGGTGCTGGTGGTGGATGATGACCACGAAACTTTGCATCTGCTCAGACTGGCGTTGGAGCGGGCAAGTTTCCGTGTGCTGACTGCCGCTTCGTGGGAGGATGTTTTTGACCGGGTACAACTGACGTATGCAGATAACACGCCGATAGATGTGATTGTCCTGGATTTGATGATACCGGGGCGTTCCGGTTTTGACATCTACCGCGCTTTGCAGCGGCAACTGGTCAGTATGCCGCCGGTGATTATGCTGACCGCAGTCACCGGGATACAGCAGCGTGTTGATGCCCGTGACCTGGGCGTTACCAAGTATCTGACCAAACCCACCACCCCCTCAAAACTGATTGAAACCATCCGCGAAGTTTTGCGCGAAAGCCGCCGAAGAAAACCGAAGAGCGAGCCGATAAACCGATTTCCCCCCAAACGCTTTGACAGGTGAATGCTATGGACGGCCAACCCAGTTTCGATTACTACCTGACCTTTTTGCAAACCGGCGTTGAAACGCTGGAGTCTTATCTTCTCTCGAATGACCTGTTCTGGTCTTTGGGTGTTGCCTCTCCGACCGGGCAAAGTTATCCGATGCTGACTTTGGGTGAGTTGCTGCTCTTCGCCAAATGTGCTCAGACGCTGGCACAGTCATCTGAGCAGGATGTCGCCTACCGGAAAGCCGAGACTCAACTGGAGATGCAGCGGACGCGCTGGCGCACCGCCTGGGAACGCAAGGCCGCGAAGGAGTTTCAGTCGCGCTTGCGGCAGTGGGGCGAGCGCGTCGAAGAAATCCGCCGCGACCCGGCGGAGAACGCGCCCTACTATCACACTGAAGTCCGCCTGCGTACCTTTTTGGAACTGCTCAAGCCCGACGCGGCTGAGGTTGACCCCGCCTATCTGGAGCACTTGCACAGCCTGGATTTGATTTTGGAAGCCCTGTTCTCCCCCGGCGATTTCATCTGGCACCCCGACCTCGCCCCCGCGTTCCCCAAGGGCGAATTCTGGTTCCTGTGGGGGAAGCCCCGCGCCTGAATTTAGTATCTATCCGAAAATTCGGACAGGCGTGTTGCTACAAACATATCGGCATAGAGTTTTTACCCCATCCCCCCTGTGTCCCTCCTTCCCAGGGAAGGGGGGATGTGCTGTAGTGTTGTTGTCGGCGCACTTCGTACGCCGACAACAACACACTTTTTGTAACCCCTCCCCCACCGGGGGAGGGGTTGGGGTGGGGGGAATATCGCCACGATATATCCAAACGTATCTGGCTGCCGCCGTCCCTACTTTTTTTGCAAACAGCCCAAAAAGTCGCGCAGCGTCCCCTGCGGCTCGGCAGCCGTCAGCGCCAGCACGGGTTGGGTGAGCATCTCCCGCAGCGCAGAGTCGCTCGCCGCCGTTTGAACTTCCGCCGTCAGCCACGATTTGGGGACGTAACCGACAGCCTGCGGGTCGACGGCAATGGCTTCGAGCATCGCCGCGGGGCTGGGGGCCAGCATCACATCCGGGGAGGGGGAAGCCCCCGCCAGCACCGCCTCATCGAAAATGGAACGCAGGTCGCTGCCTTTGGGATACGTCCAGGGCTGGAGGCCGGATACCGCGCCCGTGTAGATTTCCTGCAATTGGGCGGGCGTGACGGGACCGAAATTCAGGTCTGTGCCCGTTATGATGACGATTTCATCCATCCCCAGGCTGAACGCCGTGCCCGCGAAGCCCTGGGGCGGCTCCCCAAACCAGAGGGTCGGGTCAGCCTCCTCAAAATCCGGGGCTGCGGGGCTGACTTCTTCGGTGACGAGCGCCATCTCCGGGGTCTGGCCTGCGCACGCGTGGAGCGCATCCGCCCAGGGGCGCAGAGTCGGCGAGTAAGCCACGCGAATCACCTGCGGCGCGGGCGGCGGAGTCTCCACGGTCAGCGGCGCACAGGCGGAGAGCGCGAACAGGGCAGCCAGCAGGGGGAGAGAGAAACGGAAGCGCATGGGGAAATGTGTTGGAAGTTGAAAGTTGCAAGTTTAAGGTTGAAAGTTGCAGGTTGGATGTAACCTTAAACTTTCAACCTTAAACTTTAAACCTGTAACCGGTAACCGGCACCTCACCCCCGAACCAGCAAAACGATCACATTCAGCAATCCAAACCCCGCACAGTAGAGCGCGAAACCGTACAGCGAGCGGTGGCTGAGGTAGCCCAGCAGCCAGCGGATGGAAAGGTACCCTGTCACCGCCGCGGCGAGAAAACCGGCGAGAAAAGTGGGCAGCACTGCGCTCAGGTTGGGGATTTGCAGCAGGTCGAGGGTTGCCAGCAGCCCGGCAGCCAGCATGATGGGGATGGACATCAGAAACGAGAAGCGGGCTGCCGAGGGGCGGTCGAGACGGCGCAGCATCCCGCCGGTGATGGTCGCCCCGGAGCGCGAGACGCCCGGAAAGAGCGCCAAAATCTGAAACACGCCGATGATCAGCGCATCCAGCCAGGAGAGTTGCTCGGCTTTGTGCTCGCGTTTGCCCAGTTGCTCGGCGATCACCAGCAGCCCGGCGGTGACGAACAGGAAGAGCGCGGTCACCAGCGGGCTGTTGAGTGCGCTTTCCAGTGCGTCCTTCAGGAACAGACCGGCCAGCCCGGCGGGGATGGTGGCGAGCAAAATCAGCCAGCCCAGCCGGGATTCAGGGTCGTCAAAGGGAGCGCGCTGCCACAGCCCGGCGAGAAACGCCCGCCCGATGG
>CAZPSL010000061.1:0-26977 GCA_964589145.1 uncultured Anaerolineales bacterium | reverse complement strand
AACCTGCAACCTTCAACCTGTAACCTTCAACCTGCAACCTTACACCCGCATGGAAACCCCTACTCACATCTTCACAGGCAAACTGCAACGCGACTACTACATCACCGCCGATGACAAAGTGGTGCTGGATGTTCTGGGCGGCAACCTGCCTTACGCCGCGGCCGGCTTCAAACTCTGGGAGGCTGCGCCGCCGCCGGGGTTGATCGCCCGTGTCGGCGAGGATTACCCCTACGTCTGGCTCACCGAATTGGAGCAGCGCGGCTTCGACACCCGCGGAATCAATATCCTGCCCGAAGCGGTGGATGTGCGCAATTTTTACGTTTACACCGACAAGGCCACCCGCGTCACCGGCGACCCGGTGCCCCACTTCGCCCGTCTGGGCGAGCCGTTCCCCAAAGCCCTGCTTGGCTACCGTGACACCAGCAACGCCCTCGACAGCAAAACCGGCCTCACCCCGGTTTCGCTGCGTCAGGGCGACATCCCCGACGTTTACATGGAAGCCACCGCCGCCCACCTTTGCCCGGTGGATTACCTGACCCACAGCCTGCTGCCTGCGACCTTCCGCCAGGCCGGTTTCACCACCGTAACCCTCGACCCCGCGCCCGGCTACATGAACCCGACCTTTTTCAACGAGGTGCCCGCCATCCTCACCGGCCTGACGGCTTTCATGCCCGCCGAGGAAGAACTGCGCTCCCTGTTTCAGGGGCGCAGCAGCGACCTGTGGGAGATGGCTGAAGCCCTGGGCGCGTACGGCTGCGAGTTCATCGTCGTCAAGCGCGGCGAGCGCGGGCAACTGCTCTACGATGCAGCGGGCAAAAAACGCTGGGAGATTCCCGCCTACCCGGCGCGGCTGGTCAACCCCACCGGCGTAGGCGATGCCTTCTGCGGCGGTTTTCTGGCGGGCTACCGCCAAACCTACGATCCGGTCGAGGCTGTGCTGTACGGCAACGTCTCGGCGGCGGTGGTCACTGAGGGCTACGGCCCCTTCTTCGCCCTCGATGTTCTCCCCGGCCTGCCGCAGGCGCGTCTTGAGTCCCTGCGCCAATCCGTCCGCAAACTGTGATTACATTCCATCCCCCGGTGTTTGTGCCAGTTGTACAATGCGATTGAATCCGAGCGTAAGATAATGGTCAATCTCGCGGGCGGCGGTTTCAAACTCGGCCATCGGCCCGCCGATGGGATCTTCTATGTCCTCGGTTTCCCCGGCCATTTCGCTGAGTAAGTGAATCCGCTTTGCCAAATCGGGAAACTCGGCGTGCAAGGCTTCCTTGTGGTTGCTTGCCATGCACAAAATCAAATCACAATTTTCCAGCAGGGTGCGGGTGACTTCGCGGGTACGGTGACGGCGGGCGTCAATCCCGTAGCGGGCGAGAACGGTCAGCACTTCGGGGGGAGCAGGCAGGCCGTCACGGGTGTAGGTACCCGCGGAAGCGATTTTCCAATTGGGGCGGGCACCGGTCTTTTGCCTGAACAGATATTCGGCAATGGGTGAACGGTGCAGATTTCCGGTGCAGACGAAGAGAATAGATGGCATAGGATGTGCGGATGGTGCGGTTTCGTTGGCTGAGGCGCGTGAAGCGGTGCGGGAAGGACGGGTGCAAGCCAAAGATGTAGAACGATAGTCCTCCTCCCACCCAACCCTCCCCCCGGCCCTCACCCCTAACCCCTCTCCCTTCCGGAGAGGGGAACCAAAGCGGAAAATTTTGGGAGGGCAGGGAAGGGGGCGGAAGCAATGTCCATGTGACTGCCCAGTTTCTACGATATTTGCCTGCACCCGGAAGGACTCGCGCGAACGCAGCGAAAGCCCTGATGGATTACTCTTCAACTTTCAACTTGTAACCGTCAACTTTAATCAGCAGCCAGGCCGCGATAGCGGTTCCCCACAAGCCCCACAGCAGCGGGGCAGAACGTATCATCCCCCAGATGATAGCGTCCATCATTCCGTGTACCAGTAACACGGTCTGACTGCCAAGAAATCCTGCTCCCAGTGCGGCTGCCCGGCGGTCGTTGTGTTTGATTCCATGACGGTAGAGTTGCCAGGACGTGAATCCTGTCACGAAGCAAATGGAAAGCCAGGCAATCAGGCCGGGGATGCCCAGATCAACTGCGATTTGCAGAATCAGGTTGTGGGCGTGGACGGCTTTTCCGGGTGCGGCCAGAAAAAACGGATACAGCAGGTCGGCAACTTCTCCAAAGGAACCCATTCCGATACCGGTAAAGGGAAAGTCCTGGATCATGTAAATCGCCCGCGACCAGATTTCTTCGCGCCCTTGCAGGCCTTCCACAGAGACGCTGGCCGCGACAAAGTCCAGGGCGGCGTCCCATCCGATTTGATGGACCGCTGTTCCCAGGACGAGTATGGCTGCGGGGAAAGCGATCCAGCCCCATTTCCAGCGCAGCACAACCAGCAAAACCAGAGCGGCCCCAACCCCGATCAGTGCACCGCGTGATTGAGTCAGGAGAATCACCCCGCTGATGACCAGGGTGATCATCAGCACCAGAAGATTTTGCCAGAATTTCAGGGATTTCCAGGCGTAGAGCAGCAAGGCCGCGCCGATGACCAAAATCAGGGCGAGGTTGCCTCCCATTACATTGGGGTGAACGGTATCAGAAACCAGGAGTGTGAATTGCCGGTAGACACTGGCGGGGATGAATACCAGTTTTTTTGTTACCCAGGTCACGCTGAACACCGACATCGCAGACAGGATAATACCGGCAGCAAGTATTCCGGCGATCACCCAGGCCAGTTTATTTGTGAGACTGACCCAGTTGACGATGGTGTAAAAGAACAGGATGCCCAGCACAAGCCGGTAAACCTGAGGAACGGTTTTCTCCGGCAGGGCGGTTGCCCAGAGCGTCACAGGAAGCATTGTGAGCAGCAGAATTATGCCCCAATCAGCGGGGGTACGGCGGCCAGGGTGTCCTTCTGCTGCCCAGCGGACCGGCCAGAAAACCAGGGCGGCCAGTACCGCCCAGGGCAGCAGCGAGGGTTTTACCATGCTTAGGCCTACAGCGGCAGCGACCGCCCAGAGTTCCATGAACGCGGCGTATCTGGCGGCGCGGCGGAGTTTGGAATCCATGAGTATCTATCCGAAAATTCAGGCAGATGTATTGCTACAGGTATCCGCATGGCGTGTTCCCCATCCCCCTGTGTTCCCCTTCACCCTTCGGCAGGCTTCGCACGTTCCCAAATTCCCGCTTTGGTTTCCCTCTCCCTTCGGAAGAGAGGGCCGGGGCGGGAGATGAGTTAGGGCGGGGGAAATGTTGCCACAGCACGTCAAAACAGACCTGGGTTGTTGCATAGCGATTTTTTGGGACAGGTTCTTGCTCTGATTATAACCCGTAACCTGCCGACTTCCGGAAAGGGTGCAGGCAAATGTTGTAGAAATTCCTATGTGTTTCCCTCGCCCCGCGCACAAGACTGGCAGTCCTGCCAGGACTGCCAGTCTTCATTTGGCGAACAGGACAAGCACCGAACACCCCGCCCTGCCGGGAGCAGGACAGAGACATGTGGCAGCACGATTTCTACATCTTTTGCTTGCACTCGCAGGCAAATGTTGTGGAACGACGGTGTTCCCCCCGCCCAGCCCTCCAAAAAAGTTCCGCTTTGGTTCCCCTCTCCCCCTTTTACTTGTCTGCCTGATGCTTCCCTTTCCAGAAGAACAGCCAGTACAGCGTGATCGCCACCGTGTAGAGGCTGATCGTTCCGATGAAGGCCGGCCCGAACCCGTATTTGACCTGAATCCAGCCGCTGACCATCGGGCTGATCGCCCACCCGGAGTTCCACGCCATGCTCGTCAGGCTGGCGACCGTCGCCCGCGCTTCGGGTTCGACGTGCTCCATCACGAAGGTCTGATATACCGGGCTGCTCATATTCATCAACGCCAGGCGGACGTAGTACGCCGCCGCGCTCAGCCAGAACCAGGGGGAGAATCCCAGCAAAATCAGGAAGGGAACCGAAATCGCCTGCGTGACCACCACCACCTGGATTTTCCCGAAGCGTTCTGCCAGCGGCGGGGCGATCAGCAGCCCCACGCCCATCGCCAGCGACCCCCAGGCGAACATCGTCCCGATTACCGGGTCGGGTTGGTGATGCTCCACCCGGAAAAAGACGTTCATAAACGGCATAATCAGCCCCGCGCCGATGGAGGTGATCCACATCGGCAAAATCAACTTGCCGAGCAGTTTCGGCTCCTTCATCGCGTACTCGACCGGGGCGAACACCGAGCGCGCCTCCCCCACCATGCGGTTGCGCTGCAAAAACAGCAGCGGAATCCCCCCCAGCAGGTAGAAGAACGCCACCGCCCCCAGTGCCCAGGCGTAAGCGGTGCTGTCGGTTGCCGAAACGCCGCGCCACGCCCCCATCCAGCCGGGGAGGTAGCCGCCCAGCCAGTTCCCCGCGAAACTGGAGAGCATCATCAGCCCCTGCCCGAAACTGAACAGGTAAGTGCGCTCCTCCTCGCCGCTGTTTTCCATCAAAAACGGCGCCATCGTGATCGCCCCCAAACTCTGCCCCACGCCGGAGAGCACGCTCAGGGCGTAGAACATCGGCTCCGAGGGGAAGAACACCATTCCCATCACCGATGCTCCGCTTAGCAGACCGCTCAAAATCAGCGAGCGCTTGCGCCCCAGCAGGTCGCCGACGTAGCCCATCGGCAGAGCGGCAATCAGCGAGGTCAAACTGCCGACGGTGATCAACTTCCCCAGCAGGGCTTCATCGAACCCCAGGCTGAGGGCGTAGAAATTGAACAGCAGCCGGTACACCCCCATCGAGATGCCAGTCACGATCACGGTCAGCAGGTACAGCCGCGCATTCGGGCGGAACATCCGCACTCGCGTTGCGTAATCGCTCACATTGCGCCGAAAAAAGAGATAAGCCGAGTTCATGGGTTATTCATCCCGTAGGGGCGTGATTCAATCACGCCCCTACTACTGCCAAAAACGCCCGCAGCGCCGCAAACGCCTCATCCACCGCCTCCTGGCGGATGGAATAGTAGGGGCAGGGCAATTGCATCATGGACATTTGTTCCATAAAAGGCGCCAATAGGCCGCACGGAGTGCCAATTCTGTGCAAATTTGCTCGCCTGGTGCATTAGGAAAGGCTGCACCAAAACCACAAAAAACGCTGACTCACTTTTGGGAATGTATGAAACCCAGCAATTCCGTCGAAACAGGCTTTTTGCAGTTGTCTAGATATAAGATGCAATTGCCCTGGTAGTAGGGGCGTGATTCAATCACGCCCCTACGGCCAAAAACGCCCGCAGTGCCGCAAACGCCTCATCCACCGCCTCCTGGCGGATGGAGTAATGGCGTTGCCCGCGCTCGCCCAGGGTCAGGTACACCAGCCCGGCCAACCGTAGCAGGTTCAGGTGGTGCGTCACCGTCGGGGCGCGCAGCCGCAGCCGCCGCGACAACTCCGCCGGGGTCAGGCTCTCCTGCGCCAGGTAGCGCAAAATCCGCAGGCGGGTCGGGTCGCCGAGCGTTTTCAGGGTGCGCAGCATCCCGTCGGGCACCGCGCCCCCCGGCACCAGCGACACTTCCGGGGGGCGCGCCCCGAACAGAAACAGCATCCGCCCCTCGCCCAGCCGCTCGAAAACCACCAGGGGTGTGATCCAGTACGAGGGAACCAGTTCCAGCGAAGCCCAGTCAATCTCATCTTCCAGCCGCACGCCGCGCGAAAGTTCCTCAATCAGCGTTTCCACCGGGATTTCCGCGGCCCGCGCCTGCGCCTGCTGGAGGGCGCTCTCCAGCGCGCTTTGAATGCGCGTTTCCTCCTCGGCGAAAAAGACCTCGTGATACGCCTGCATGGCGCGCAGATACCGCTCCCCGAAGGATTCCGCCTCGGCCCAAACGGCGAGTTTCGCTTCCAGGATTTTGGGGCGGGGTGCGGTTCCCCTCTGCTGGTACGCAGCCCGCAGCGATTCCAGGTCCCCGGCATCCCAGTCGCGGTGCGCTTTCACTGCCCGCAGGGTATCCGCTGCCTGCGCGGGGATTTTGGGCGGCAGCCCCAGGGCTTCCAGCCGCTCCCCGGCGGGGATTTGCCGCAAAGCCCAGAGCGCGGTCGCCCCGTCCTTGGGCGCATCCAGGGTGTGAATCCAGTACAGCGGCACCCACACGGCAGATTGCGCCTGCTCCAGCGTCTCGCGGTCCTCGGCAGAAAGGCGCGAACGCACCCCCGCCGCCCACGCCGGACGGATGCCGAATCTCTCCGGCTGGTGGAGCACGTGCAGACTGGCGAACAAATCGTAAGCGGTACCGCTATCCCAAAGAAGTTGTGGATTGCTCATCGTTTTCTCGCGAGGGTACTCACAGGTTTGCAACCCGTGAGGACCCTTCCAACCTGGGGGAGTTAGATATTTATCTAACTTTGATTGTAGTCTATCTTTCCGTGTTTGTAAACAGGAATTTCGCTCTGGGGTGCAAGCAGAAGATGTAGAAATTGGGCAATCGTATGGGCGCTGCTTCCTTTCCCCCCACCCAACCCTCCCCCCGGCCCTCACCCCTAACCCCTCTCCCTTCGGGAGAGGGGAACCAAAGCGGAAAATTTTGGGATGGCAAGGGAGGGGGGACCACCGGCGTTCTACATTTTTTGCCTGTCCTGTTCGCAAAATGAAGACTGGCAGTCCTGCCAGGACTGCCAGTCTTGTGTGCGAGGCGAGGCAAACACATAGGAATTTCTACAACATTTGCCTGCACCCTTCGCTCTGCGTGATGGTTTGCGGTGTTTTGTGCGTGCGAAGCACGCACAAAACACACCGCAGTTCCCTGCGTTTCAGTGAAAGCCCCTGAAAAGAAAAACGGGTTGGGACAGTTCAAAAATTGTCCCAACCCGCGGCGATTTGCAAAAAAGTCACGGGGTCATTTCCGCTGTTCCAGTGCCGCCTCCACCCCGTCGAAGAGCGCCGCGGCCTGCTCCGGGGTGGCACGCCCGCCGCCTTGGGCAATCTGGTCGTCGCCGCCGCCGCGCCCGCCAAGGCGCGCCAAACGCTCGTTGAGCAGTTCCCGCGCCGAAAGGCCGGTTTCCGTGCCGCAGGTGGCAATCAGGACGAGTTTTTGCCCGTCAAAGGTGGCGAGCAGCCCCACAAGGTCGGGCTGCTCCTTGAGGGCGTCGGCGAGGGCGCGCAGTTCCCCCGCGGGCCGGGATTCGTACAAATGCGCAATCAGCCGCAGGTTTCTGACCCGCCGAGCGCTTTCGGCGAGGCCGCGGGCTTCACAGGCGGACTGGGCGGCGCGCAAGCGGCGCAGTTCGCGTTCGGCGGTCTGCAACTGGTCACGCTGCTTCTCCACCAGTTCCGTCACCTCCGCCGGGGCGGCGCTGAACATCCCCGCCAGCGACTGGGCAATCTCCTGAAACCCGCGCAGGGTTTCCAGCGCCTGCCATCCGGCGACAAAATGAATCCGCAGTTTGTGGTTGATGCGCTCGGTGCGCAGGATTTTCAGCGTGCCGATCATGCCGGTTTGCGGGCAGTGCGTACCCCCGCAGGCGACCCGATCCACCCCTTCGATTTCCACAATCCGAATGTCGCCGCGCACTTTCGGGGGGCGGCGCAGGGAGAGTTCCGCCGCTTGCGCATCGGGGACGGTGAAGGTGCGAACCCGGCGGTTCTCGAAGATGACGCGGTTGGCTTCGTCTTCGACGCGGCGCAGGTCGGCGGCGGAGAGCGTCACGTCGGGCAGGTCAATGTGTGATGGCGTCCAGCCGTGGATGGCGGAGGAAAGCGTCTCCAGGTGCAGGGTGCGCCAAAAGGTGGCGCTGAGCAGGTGCTGGGCGGTGTGGTGCTGCATGTGGCGGATGCGCCGCTCGGCATCAATCACGGCGTGGAGCGTGCTCTCGCCGGGCTCGCCCTCCACAACGTGAATCACCGCTGCGCCGTCATCGCTTTTGAACACGTCCACCACGCGGGCCGCGCCCAGCGTGCCGGTGTCGTGCGCCTGCCCGCCGCCGGTGGGGTAAAAGTAAGTGCGGTTCAAAATCAGGCCCGCCCGCCCGTCGGGGAGGGTGATGCGCTCACGGATTTCGGTGTCAAATTCCAGGGTCAGGGGGTCGTCGCGGTGGAGAAATTGGGGGTTGGGGGATGATGGTGGCATGTTGCGGTATTGAAAGTTGGGTGTATGATGGGTTGCCGGGGATTCCGATGGATCAGTTACGCTTGCGAAGAACGGGCGCGCCCCCATTATAACCGCTCGCCCACTCAGGTTGATGATGTCACTGACGGAATCCGGCGAACTTGCGTATAGTCTTTTTTATGAGTTTTGTCTAGTTTATTGACGCGCCCGCGCGGATTTGCTATAATCCTCTTCTGCTGTGTATACACACTCAAAGGAGCACGCACTTCATGTCCGAATTGAAGATAGAAAACCTGCACGTGCAGATTAGTGGAAAGGAAATCCTGAAAGGGTTTTTCCTGACTGTCCGCCAGGGAGAGATTCATGCCATTATGGGGCCGAACGGCACCGGCAAATCTACCCTGGCGTATTCATTGATGGGACACCCGAAGTATGAGATTACAAATGGGCGGGTGATATTCAAGGGGAAAAATATTCTGGACCTTTCGCCGGATGAACGCTCTCATTTGGGGCTGTTCCTTGCCTTCCAGTATCCGGTTGCTGTCCCCGGGGTGACGGTTGCCAACTTCCTGCGGACGGCGATCAACGCGCACCGCAGGGCGAAAAACCCCGAAGACAAGGGAATCTCCATCCCGGAGTTCCGCAAACTGCTCAAGGAACGGATGGATTTGCTCCAGATGGATCACGCCTTCGCAGGGCGCTACCTCAATGACGGTTTTTCCGGCGGCGAGAAGAAGCGCGTTGAGATTTTGCAGATGGCGACTCTCAAGCCGGAGATTGCCATCCTGGACGAGACCGACTCCGGCCTGGATATTGACGCTTTGCGGATCGTCTCGGAGGGGGTCAACGCCCTGCGCGGCCCCGACTTTGGCGCGATTGTGATCACCCATTACCAGCGCATTCTCAACTACATCAAGCCCGATTATGTTCATGTGATGCTGAACGGGCGCATCGTTGAATCCGGCGGCCCGGAACTGGCGCTGACCCTCGAAGAGCAGGGTTACGACTGGGTGCGGGAGAAGTATGCGGGTTAGGATGTCAGGCGTCAGGAAGTTGGGTTTTTGCAACGTGTAACTTCCTGTCCCCGAAGGGGCTTGACTTGCCGGGAGAAACTATGAGTACAGATGCCAAAATTCTTGAAGGTATCGGCGATTACAAATACGGATTCAGCGAGCCTGATATTTCGGTCTTCAAAACCCGCAAGGGACTGGATCGGGAGGTGGTGGAGCAGATTTCAGCGATGAAGGGCGAGCCCCGCTGGATGCTGGAGTTCCGCCTGCGGGCGCTGGAGCACTACCAGCAGCGCCCGATGCCCGGTTGGGGGCCGGACCTTTCTGCACTGGACTTGGATGACATCTACTACTACGTCAAGCCCACCGAGGGCGAAGGCCGCTCCTGGGATGACATTCCCGATGAAATCAAGGAGACCTTTGACAAACTGGGCATCCCGGAGGCAGAGCAGAAGTTCCTGGCGGGTGTGGGGGCGCAGTACGAATCCGAGATGGTGTATCACTCGGTGCTGGAGCATCTCGAAAAGCAGGGCGTGATTTTCCTTTCCATTGAAGACGGGCTGCGTCAGCATCCCGATTTGTTCCGCGAGTATTTCGGCAAAGCGGTTCCCATCACCGATAACAAGTTTGCCGCGCTCAACAGTGCGGTCTGGTCGGGCGGCTCCTTCGTTTACGTTCCGGCGGGTGTCAAGGTGGAACTGCCTTTGCAGGCGTATTTCCGCCTCAACGTTGCGAACATCGGACAGTTCGAGCGCAGCCTGATCATCATCGAGGAGGGGGCACAGGCGCATTACATTGAGGGCTGTACAGCACCCACCTACGCCACGCACAGCCTGCACTCCGGCGTGATTGAGATTTTCGTCAAGAAAAATGCCCGAATGCGCTACACCACCGTCCAGAACTGGTCGCACAACGTTTACAATCTGGTCACCCAGCGCGCTATCGTGGAAGAGAACGCCGTCATGGAATGGGTGGATAGCAATTTAGGTGCGATGGTCACCATGAAATACCCCTCCTGCTACCTGGTCGGCAAGGGCGCGCACGGTGAAATCCTGAGCATGGCCTTCGCCGCCAAAGGGCAAATTCAGGATACCGGCGGCAAGATGCTCCACCTGGCGCCCGATACCACCAGCAAAATCGTCTCCAAATCCATCAGCAAAGACGGCGGGCAGGCCTCCTACCGCGGGCTGATCAAGGTCGTGCCCAAGGCTGAAGGCGTCAAGTCCAGCGTGGTTTGCGACGCCCTGCTGCTCGATGAGCACTCCCGCTCCGACACCTATCCCTACATGGAAATCGCCAACCGGGAATCCGAAATCGGGCACGAAGCCTCGGTTTCAAAAGTCAGCGAGGAGCAACTTTTCTACCTGATGAGCCGCGGCCTGAGCGAGGAAGACGCCACGACGATGATCGTCTCCGGCTTCATCGAGCCGCTGGTCAAGGAACTGCCGATGGAATACGCCATCGAGATGAACCGCCTGATCCAGTTGCAGATGGAAGGCTCGGTCGGTTGAGTTTTCAGGTTGCAGTGGAGGGTTGCAAACTTTCAGCCTTCAACCTGCAACTTTCAACAAGGGATAATGACCACAACAAAACCACCTACTTTTCAGGGATTTTCCTTCACCCGTGAAGACGTGCCCCCCGCCCCCGGAATTTTGGGCGATTACCGCGCCCGTGCGTGGACGGCCTTCGAGAATCTCCCGTACCCGACTGTGAAAGACGAACCCTGGCGGCGGACTTCCCTGCGCGGCCTTGAGGCTGCGTTCACGCTCCCGCGGGAGGGTGCCTGCCGGAAGTTGCCCCCTCTCCCGAAGCATTTGCTCACCCCGCTGGTGAGCGACCAGCACGGGGGGCAGATCACGCTGCTCCCCGGCGGAGTGAACATCGAACCGGGGGACGAAATCACCCGCAAGGGCGTGGTCTTCACCGATTTTGTCACCGCCGCCCGCGAACACCCCGAAAAATTGGCGCGTGCCCTGGGGCAGATCGTCAAACCGGAGGAAGGCAAATTCGCCGCGCTGACCGCCGCCCTGGGGCGGAATGGCGTTTTCGTCTATGTGCCGCGCGGCGTGCAGGTGGAGCAGCCCCTTCACAGCGTGGTTTGGGCGGCGGGCGCGGGGATGGCACACTTCTCGCACCTGATTCTCTACCTGGAAGAAGGCGCCGCGCTGACCTGCGTCCACGAAACCGCCTCGCCGGATGAGGATGGGCAGTCGCTCCACGGCGGGATTGTGGAGATTCACGTCAGCGCGGGCGCGAACCTGCGCTTTGTGGAACTGCAATCGCTGGGGCGCGGTGTCTGGAACTTCACCCATGAGCGCGCCCGCGTGGAACGCGACGCCTCGCTGGACTGGATTTTCGGCGCCGTTGGCAGCCGCCTGACCAAAAACTTCTCCGACCTGGATTTGACCGGCGCGGGCGCCAGCGGACGCATGTCGGGCTTTTATTTCGCCGACGGGGAACAGCACCTCGACCACGACACCCAGCAAAATCACCTCGCCGCGCACACCGCCAGCGACCTCCTGTTCAAGGGCGCGCTCAAGGGGCGCAGCCGTTCCGTCTGGCAGGGGATGATCTACGTCGCACCGGACGCGCAGGGCACCGACGGCTATCAGGCCAACCGCAACCTGATCCTCAGCGAACACGCCCGTGCCGATTCCATCCCCGGTTTGGAGATTTTGGCGGACGATGTCCGCTGCACGCATGGCGCAACTGTCGGTAAAATTGACCCGGAACTGATTTTTTACCTGCAAAGCCGCGGCATCCCGCGAGCAGAGGCCGAGCGGCTGGCGGTAGAAGGCTTTTTTGCCCCCGTTATGCAGCGCATCCCCTTCGATGGGGTGCAGGCCCGCTTTGAGCAGGCCATTCGGAAGAAGATGGGCTAGACCCTGTTATGAACTTTTCTATCGCCCCCAGGGTGCAGGCAAAAGATGTAGAAATTGAGCAAAATTCAGCATTGCATTGTCGAGTGTACCCCCACCCCCGGCCCCTCCCCTCACCCCTCACCCCTAACCCCTCTCCCACAGAGAGAGGGGAACCAAAGCGGAAATTTTGAGGAGGGGCGTGATTGTCAGGTGTGTGTGCGCCGCACACACACCAAAGAGTCCAGTCCCCCCTTCCCTGAGGAGTGCGAAGCCTGCCCGAAGGGTGAGGGGGGACACAGGGGGGATGGGGAGACAGCAGGTTTTCTGTTGCCTGCATCACAGAAAGTGTATAACAGCCTCCAGAGATTGCTCTCCCGAAAATTTTCCTGCGCCCTCCCTCCCCTTTGGGAGAGAGGGCCGGGATGGGGGAAACAGGACGAGTTTCCACAGAGTCTAATGAATTTGCTTGAAGTTGATGAAGATCAGATTTCGCTCGCAGTCGTTGAAGGTATCAAAGTAGTATTTCTCTGAAAGCGGTAAATCCGATTGGTCAAGCAGTTGAACGTACAGTTGCTGCACCGAATCGACCGGCTGGTCGGAGAGTTTGAACTCGTATCCGGCCTGCCCGTATTGCGGTGCGGTTCCGGAGATGGTCAGCAGGTCTATCGACTCGCCGTTGAGCGAACCGCCCAGCCTGATGGAGAGATACAGCACCGGCCCGCCGTTCAGCCCGGTTACCTGCCCGCCGACGCCCAGCCAGGCGCAACCGGCGTCGGGGTGATAGATATTGGGGATGTACTGCGGGTTGCCCTCCTGCATCACGAAGGGCATTCCATCGGCGGGGTTACGCGTTTCGGTGGGCTGCATTCCCTCCGGGGTGAGCGTATAAGTCGGTTCCGGGGTCGGGGTCTCCGTGGGGGGCAAAGTCGGCGTTGGTGTCCAGGTGGGGGGCAGCAGGGCGCGCATCGTCGGCGTGGGGGTGGCCGTCGGCACCAGAACAGGCAGAGTCGGCGGGGGGAAGGGGTTAAACCCGCTGTGCGGGTTGATGAAAATTGTCAAATAAATTCCCCCCAGGCAAAGTGCACCGACCAGCAGCACGATTGCCAGGATGTTCCAGACCATCGCGCCGGGGTCAGACCTGGGTTTTACCTCATCTTCTTCGTCTATGTAGTCAAAAGCATCCGTTGGCATAGGGGTCTCCCGGAATGTTACGGGGTACAGGCTGAAAGTGTTGACGGTGTTGTGCGTTAGGGCACAAAAACCTGGATGCCGCTTTGGGCGCGGCGTTCATCCAGCCAGTTCTGGATGGCTTGCACCTGCACGGCTTGGAGCGCGCCGGGGCTAAGCGGTCGCTGCGGATCACGCTCGATGACCTGCACAATGTGAAAGCCCAGCGCGGTTTGGAGTACCGGTGTATATTCGCCGGGTTGCAGGGCGAAAATCGGCTCGTCCAGTTCGGGGACGGTGAGATAATTGCGCGGAAACCAGCCCAAATCACCCAGGGTTTTCGGGTCGTATTGTGCGGCAAGGGCTGCAAAATCGCTGCCGGATTGCAGTTGGGCGTAAACGTTTTCCGCTTCGTCCGCATTATATAGCAGAATCTGGCGGGCGTGTACCTGTTCCGCGGTACTAGGGATGGCGGCGATGATCTGGTCGCGCATCCAGGCCGCAGCGACAGCGCGTGCCATTGCCTGCCCGAACCCCTCGCGGGTGTAGCCGTTCTCGTTGAGCCAGCGGTCGAGCGCGGTTTCATCCACCCCAAGTTGAGCGATGCGGGCCTGGAGCAGTGCATCGTCGGGGACAAACCCGGCTTCTGCCGCGCCCTGCGCCAGCAGCGTCTCGTCAATCAGGTTTTGCAGAACATCCGTCTCGCTGTATGCCAATCCTGTATCCGATGCAGCCTGGGCGCGGCGCACTTCGGCCTGATATTCTTCGAGTGTGATGCCCTGCCCGTTGACGCTGGCTGCCAGGGGAATGTCCGGCGCCGTCGGGGAGGGAGGGGCGAACGGCGTTGGGGTGGGAACCGCTTCCGAGGGGGGAATCTCCTCCGCGGGCACGGAGGGGGTCGCCGTTTCCGCCGGGGAATCGCACCCCGCGAGGAGCAGGGGAATCCCTGCAAGCAGGAAGATGAACTTTAGGAGGATTGGTTTCATAGGGGGGGCAGGTGCAAACTTCGTGCGGGGTTTTAACCGGCGGCAGCGTCAAAATTCGAGAGATTTGTGACGCAAAATCACGCTCTCCACCAGGCCAATGCCGGTGAGCATGGAAAGCAGGGAACTGCCGCCGTAACTGACGAAGGGCAGCACCAGCCCGGTGACAGGAAGCAGCCGCAGGTTCATGCCGACGTTTACGAACGCCTGGAAAGTGAGCAGGGTTGCCACTCCGTAACAGAGCAGCGCTCCGAAGGTGTCTGCTGCCAGACGCGCCGCCCGCATCACCCGCCAGACGATGAAAAACAGCAGCGAGAGTACAAAGACCACGCCCGCGAAGCCAAATTCCTGAGCCAGCGCCGAGAAAATAAAATCGGAGTGACGCACCTTCAGAAAACGCAATTGCACCTGTGAGCCGCTCTCGTATCCCTGCCCGAACCAGCCGCCGGAACCGATGCTGATTAACGCTTGCTGGACATTGTAATTCGAGCCGTAGCGGGCATCTTCCTCCGGGGCGAGAAAGTTCAGCACACGCTCCACCTGATACGCCTTGATGATGCCGGTATCGTTTTCGGGGTCGTAGGTCATAATCATAAACACTGTGACCGTAACCACCAGAATCAGACCAACTGTTCCGGCAACGATCAGGTGTTTCAGTTCCAGCCCGGCAGCCCAGAGCAGGGCAGCCCAAATGACCAGAATCACAATCGAGGTGCTCAAATCGGGCTGTAAAATGATCCAGGCTACCAGCCCCATGGTCCAGATAAAACTGCGCACAATGGTACGCACCCGCCCGATTTGCGCCTGGTTCTGGGTGAAAAAATCCGCCAAAAAGATGATCATTACGATTTTGGCGAGTTCCGATGGCTGGATCAGAATCGGCCCCAGGCGGAACCAGCGCGCCGAACCAAACAGCGCGCCGCCTACCACGTTGAGCGCGGCCAGCAGTCCGGCAGTCAGGAAGTATAACGGGCGGCTGAGTGCGGAAAGCAAACGGTAATCCACCATTGCTACCAGCATCATTACCACAAAACCGGTAACGGCAAAAATAATCTGTTTTTGTACCGTGTTGCTTTCAAGCAGTTCCGGGTTTCCGGCAATTGCTGAACGAATCATGGTAATGCCGAAGATTGTCAGCAGGGCGACGGCGCCCAAAAGCCAGAAATCAAAGTGCCGCCAGGAAATCTCGCGAAAGTTCATGCCAGGTAGATTGCGCCGTCAGATGGGAGAGGCAATCCGCGCGAATTTGGCTAATTTTGCCTAAACCGCATTCCATTTGCTGGCCGCGCATCTCATTCTGTCAGAAGGCAGTGCGGGAGATGGGCTACCAGTTTCCAAGCGATGCGCCCAGCAGCCCGACGATTGCAATCATAATGCACCCGTAAATGACGGCTATCGCCAGTGTGATAATCAGGTTTGCGACGAAGAAGTGCCCCCACACAGCAAAGGCCCGTTTGAGAAATGTTGGGCTGACCAGATTTGTGCGCGGCAGGGCGAGCGCCTGTCTATTTGCTCCGCCCCCCGGGGCGAGTGCGGCACGCCGCAACTGCTGGTTTTCGGCTTCCAAAACCTGCAAGCGATGCTCAACCTGGCTTAAGCGGGTGGATAAATCTGTGTTCGCGTAATTTTGCGGTTGCATTTTTCTCTCCTTTTGCAGCGGCAAACAAACAAGTGATGTTTTTAGGGAGGGTGCAAGCGGATGTTGTAGAACGACGGCGTTTCCCCCCCACCCAACCCTCCTCCCGCCCTCCCCCTAACCCGAAGGGAGAGGGGAACCCAGGCGGAAATTTTTCGGAGGGCATGGAAAGGGGGAAGGGAAACAGTTCCCATACGATTGCCCAATTTCTACATTTTTTGCCTGCATCCTTTTGGGGATTTTGCTGAAACACATCTTTACTCTGCGGCGGCTTCAGAACAAGCCTTCGGCAGGTTCAGGGCAAAGCGGGTTGCGTTGTGTTTGCTTATCTGCTGCCGAGAGAGAAGAGTTGAGCGGTTGCTTTAGCGGCGGCGTTTCGGCCCGCGGATGGGAATGTCGGCAATCAGTCGCTGCTGACGGCCATCCTGGCTCATCTCGATGTGGACGGCGGCGGGGTCAATCTCGATGTGCCGGGAAATGACCTCAATCAGTTCGTCTTTGAGGTCCTTCAGGTCGGCGTTGGTCAGGTTGGTGCGGTCGTGAATCAACACCAGATGCAGGCGCTCTTTGGCCTGGTTGGCGCTTTTGCGGTTTCGTCCCAGCAGGCGGTCAAGGAAATCGGCCATTTCACTCCCCTCCTGTGCGGAACAAACGTCCCAAACGGCCGAAGAAACCGTCCGGGGTGTTCAAATCCATAAAGGGCACCTCTTCGCCGAGGATGCGCCGGGCAAGGTTGCGGAAGGCCTGCCCCGCCTGACTCTTTCCATCCAGGGCAATCGGTGTGCCCCGGTTGGTGCTGATGATCACCTTCTCGTCTTCGGGGATGATGCCAATCAGTTCAATTGCCAGCAGTTCGACCATGTCCTCCGTGGAGAGCATATCGCCGCGGCGCACCATATCGTAATTCAGGCGGTTGATAATCAAACTGGCGGGGCCTTTTTCTTCTGCTTCAATCAGGCCGATGATGCGGTCGGCATCGCGCACGGCGGAGACCTCCGGGTTGGTGATCACATACACCAGATCAGCGGGGGCAATCGCGTTGCGGAAACCGCGCTCGATGCCCGCCGGGGAATCCACCACAATCCAATCGTAATCGGGGCGCAGTTCATCGCACAGGCGCACCATATCGCTGGGAGAGACGGCGGTTTTGTCTCGTTTTTGCGCTGCCGGTATCAGGAACAACCCCGGCAGGTGCTTGTCACGGATCATCGCCTGCCGCAGACGGCAGCGGCCCTCGATCACGTCCACGATGTCGTAAACGATACGGTTTTCCAGCCCCAGTACCACGTCCAGGTTGCGCAGGCCGATGTCGGCGTCAATGCAGACCACCCGCTGCCCCTGCGCGGCCAGCGCAGCCCCCAGGTTGGCAGTCACGGTGGTTTTGCCGACTCCGCCCTTGCCCGATGTGATTGTCACTACTTTTGCGGTCATATTTTGTCACTCAGTTGGGGATTGGTAATTGGGAATTGGGGATTGGGGGTGGGGACTGGGGATTGGGAACTGGGGACTGGGGATTGGGGATTGGGAACTGGGGATTGGGGAGAAGGCAATCGTTACTTGAATACTAATCACCCATTCACCAACCACCAGTCTACCAGTCACCAGTTTACCAGTTTACCCGATTCCCAATTCCTGATTACCTGTTTCCTAATTCCTGATTACCTGTTTCCCTGTTTCCGTCTCAATTCCACGGCTCCGCGACCACCTGCCCATCCACCAGGCGGGCGACCTCCGGGCGTGTTTTCTTGCGCTGCGGGGGTGCGATGCTGATCTGCTCGGCGATGCGCAACTGGGTGGGCGACAAATCCAAAGCGCAGATGATGGCCTCGGTGTCGCCGTCCGCTCCGGCGTGAACCGTGCCCCGCAGGTGGCCCCAAACCACCACGTTGCCACCGGCGACAATCTCCGCGCCGGGGTTGACATCGCCGATGACGACCACATGCCCGGCGAACTCGATATTGTGCCCGGAGCGCAATGTGCGCTGCACCAGTACCGCTGCGTCGCCTGAAAGTTCTGTATCCAGCGTGCGGATTTGACGGTCGGGCTTCGGTTTGGAGAGGCGGGTTGCCAGCCCCAGGTTTTGAGCACTCATCTCCGTGGTCGGAGAGTGGCTCAGGATCGCCCGCAGGGTGATCCCGCGTTCCGAAAGTTCGTCCCGCAGTTGCCCGATTTCCGCCGCCTTCAGAACCTGGCTGCCAACATCAATGGTCAGGTGCGCCCCTTTTAGGAAATCGCCTTGCCGGTCAATTTGCGCCAGCAACGATTTTTTGAGTTCGGGCCACTCACCATCCGGCAGAGCGACCAGCAATCCTTCACGGATGCCTTTGAAGGTCAGGTCAGACATAGGGGGGTAGCGTGCTTCGGTGTCAGGTATTGTGGTGCCAATGTTCCGGTATCACGGGATACCGGAATACGTGAATTATAGCATGACTACGGGTTTCCCAAGGTGGAATCAGCGGCTTTGAGCCCGAAATAGGCTTCGAGTGTGCGGCGCACCATCGGGCCGGCGACCGGCGCGCCCTCGCCGCCGTTGTAGGCAAAGGCGATTACCGCGATTTCCGGGTTTTCGTAAGGGGCGTAGGCCACTGTCCAGGCGTGGGAAGGCCAGCGGCCCGGTACGCACAGGTTGTTGGCCGCGGCGAAGGTATCGCAGTATTCTGCGGTGCCGGTTTTGCCTGCCGCGGGGATGGTGAATTTTGAAAAACCGGTCGAATCCACCGAAAGCGTCCCTTGCGTGACGGCCAGCCGCATCCCCTCCTGAACTTTGGCAATCACCCAGGGTTCAACGGTCTTTTTCTCGCCGGTGAGTTTGGCCTCGCAGCCGCCGGGGCTGGCGGGGTCGGCAAAGACGTCAATGACCGGGTCGGTGGTGATGTCCCATTTCATATCGGGTTCAAAAGGCTGGATGACGTGACCATCCGGGTCGGTGATTTCTCGTATCAGTGTTGGACGCATCAGTTTGCCATCGTTGGCGATGGTGGCAGCCGACATCAGAATCTGCAAAGGGGTGGCGATGACGAAACCCTGCCCGACGCTGGCGATGTAGGTGTCGCCGATAGCCCAGTTTTCGCCCTGGGTGATGCGCTTCCAGCGGGGGCTGGGGATCAACCCGTCGGCCTGGTCCGGCAACTCGATTCCGGGGTACGCGCCGTACCCCAGGGCACGGGCATACGTCCCCAGGCGGCAGATTCCCAATCCTTCGGGGACTTCATCTTCGTAACCGGGGAGTGAGGCTGTTCCCCCGCCAACCTTGTAAAAGTAGACGTTGCTGGAATTGGAGATGCCGCCCAGAAAGTCGAGTTGACCAAACCCGCCGGGGTTTTTGCCGTTTTTGTAAATCCAATCTACAAACCGCTTGGCGAAACCGGGGTCGTTGGGGGCGTATTTTTCGGTGATTTCGATGTAGCCGGGGGTTTTGATGACTTGATCGGGGGAGACCACGCCCTCGTTGAGCACGCCAACCGAGGTGACGATTTTGAACACCGACCCGGCGGGCAGTTCCGCCCCGACAGCGTGGTTGAGCAGCGGGTCGCGCACATCGGCCAGGAGTTGTTCGTAGTAGTAACCGGGGATGAAGCGCGCCATGCGGTTGTTTTCGTAACTGGGGTAGTTGACCATTGCCAGAATTTCGCCTGTGCGCGGGTCCATGGCGATAATCACCCCGCTGGTGATCATGATTTTGTCAAAATATGTGTTCCAGTCTCTGATTTCGCTGAGCAAAATTTCCTGTGCGGCTTGCTGGAGGCGCAGGTCAATGGTCAGGTACAGGTTTTGTCCCGGAATGGGCGGGATGGTCGGGCGGATGTCGCGCACAATCTGACCGGCCACGTCCACTTCGACAACGCGTTTGCCGGGCTTGCCGCTCAGGATGGTTTCGTAGTAACTTTCCAGCCCGGCGTAGCCGATCTTGTCCCGATTGGGGACGAAGCCGCGCTCGCGGTAGTATTCCTCGTTGGTGGCGGAAATCGGGCCCAGGAAGCCGACCAGCGGGGCAGTCAGTTCGCCGGTGGGGTAATCGCGAACCGATTCGACTTCGATGCCGAATCCAGGCCAGTCAATGGATTTTTCCTGGATAATCAGGGCGACATCTTCATCGATATTGCAGAGGATGCGCACCGGGGAGTAGGGGGCGCTGGTTTGGGCGTATTCCACCACCTGGGCGATTCCCAAATCGGAGATGCAGGGGTTGTAGGGGGTGGTTTCCAGATCCCCAAGGTTGATCGGCCAATTCACCAGTTTCGAGAGTTCTCGGTAAATTTTCTGGATGTCGCCGGGGCTGTCGGGGAGTTCGGCGGCGGTTACCACCAGGTTGTACGAAGCCACGTTGCGCGCCAGCACCACGCCGTTGCGGTCGTAGATCACGCCCCGCAGGGTCGGCAAACTGATTTCGCTGATGCGGTTCTCCTCGGCCAGCGCGGTGAACTCGTCCCCGCGGATGATCTGGTAATCGAACACCCGGAAGATGAAAATTCCGAAAATCAGTGCGACCGCAATCACGAATGCCCAGATTCGCCAGGGTGGAACACGGTTGGAGAGCGTGGCGGAAGTATTCATTGTTCAGATGCAACTACCCCAAACGGTGAGGGTGTGTGCAAATGTTGTAGAAACGCCTGTGTTCCCCCTGCCCTCACCCCTCTCCCTTTGGGAGAGGGGTACCAAAGCGGAAATTTTGGTGAGGGTTGGGTGGGGGGACAGAAGCAGTTTCCATGTAACTGCCCGATTTCTGCATCTTTTGTTTGCACCCAAGCGGCGCTGTCTAGTTGTGTATTCATGGAACGCGGGTTAGATTTCCATTTCTTCGGGGTACAGCCATTCGGCAAGGTCTTTGACCAGGGCATAAACGGGAATGGCGAGAAGAAGGTTCAAAATCATGCTTGGCAGGATAATTAAACTGAAAGTGTCGAAAATCGGCAAGGGTGTACCGGTGAGGCGCAAGTACGCCGCCGTGCCCATGTAAACCAGCAGCGAGCCGATGAATGTGACCGCCAGCATCGCCAAAATGGGCAATTGCCAAACCCGCCGACGCAGCCACAAAGCCAGCCCGGTCACGGTCAGATACGAGAGCAGCACAACGACGCCGTTTATCGCCGAGATGTAAGCCATAGTCAGGGCGGCGATTACTGCCCACCACCAGGCGTTTTTGACCCGTTCCTGCAAGGCCCAGGCGATGACCACCAGCAAAATCAAATCCGCCGCGCCTTGCAGCAGAGTCATCCGGCTGACCACGGCGGACTGAAAAATCGTCAGCAGCAAAAACAGGGGGACGGCGAGGAGGGTCGGCATGGCACCATACGCATACGACTGCCAGTCCTGTCAGGACTGGCAGTCGCCGGAGCGGTTTACCTGTATTCCGTCGGCAGCAGGGGTTCGATATCAATCGGCTGGAAGTTGGCGATCACCAGCACGATTTCCAATTGCTCAAAATCCACCACCGGCTGGACGGAGCCGCTCTGGAAGAGGTCAAAATCCTGGCTGCGGACGCCTGTCACCTGCCCGATGAGGATATTCGGGGGGTAGTTGCCGCCAAAGCCGGAGGTCAGCACCAAATCGCCGGGGTTGACCGTTGCCGACTGGGGGATGAAATCGAGCACCAGGTCGCCGGTAATTGAGCCGGTCAGCACGGCGCGCTCGCGGGAGGGCTGCAACCGCACGTTGATTTTCATCGCCGGGTCGGTGATCAACTGCACGTTGGCTGCCGCGGCGGTGACCCGCGAAATCCGCCCGACCAGCCCGTTCTGGGTGACAACCGGCATCCCGCGGCGCAAGCCGTCGTCGGAGCCGCGGTTGATGATTACATATTGCAAAAACGGGCTGGGGTCGCGCCCGATTACGCTCGCGCCGACATACTCATATTCTGGGTAGGCACGGGCAAAATCGAGCAGGGAGGAGAGAATCTGGTACTCGGTGAGTTGCTGCTGGAGTTCGATCACCTGCGACTGCAAACTGGCGACTTCCGACTCCAGTTCGGCGTTGCGCTGCATCAGTTCGGTGACATCCCGCGGGGCGTTGAGCAAACTCTGGATTGCCAGGTAGCGGTCCGAAAGCCAGGTCTGTGCGGCGATCACCGGGGAGAAGGCGATCTTGGTCAGCGGGGTCAGGTATCCGCCCGCGGCCAGCAGCACCAGCCCAATGGAAATCAGCGCAATCACAATTGTGCGCCAGGAACGAGGGAGTCGGTTACTCATATCACGCTACTGCGAAATTTGCGAGGCCGTTCACTGTTTTTCATCACAAAGGCCCGCAGGCACAAAGGAAAAGCAGGAACTTCGTGTCTTGGGGGCTTTGTGGCGAAAAACTCATGTGCGGCTCTGGCTTGTGCTGCCGCGTTCCAGCCCCACAAAGAGTGTCCCCCACATATCCAGATCGTCCAAAGCGATGCCCGCGCCGCGCGCCACACAACTGATCGGATCATCTGCGACCCAGGCGCGGATGTGCAACTCGTCGCTGAGCCGCTCTGCCAGCCCCTGGAGCAGCCCGCCGCCGCCCGCCAGGCAGATGCCGGTATCCATCAGGTCGGCGACGATTTCCGGGGGGGCCTCGTCCAGCGCGTCCTTGACGGTATCCACAATGGTCTGCACCGAACCGGCCATCGCCTCGCGCAGTTCCACGGAGGAGACTTCAACCGCTTCCGGCAGGCCGGTGATCAGGTTGCGCCCGCGCAGGGACATGGTTTTCTCCTGAGGCAGGTGATAGGCCGAGCCGATGGTCATTTTGGCGGTTTCAGCCATGCGCTGACCAATCAGCAGGTTATACTTGTTGCGTACGTACTGGATGATATCCTCATCCAGTTCGTCGCCGGCCACCCGCAGGGAGCGCGACACTACCACGCCTTTCATGGAGAGAATTGCCACTTCGGATGTGCCGCCCCCAATATCAACCACCATATTGCCGCGTGACTCATTGATTGGCAGCCCTGCTCCGAGGGCCGCCGCGACCGGCTCTTCAATCAGATAGACTTCGCGCGCGCCTGCTGAAAAAGCCGCATCGTAAACTGCCCGTTTTTCAACCTCGGTAACACCTGCCGGAATGCCGACCACCACCCGCGGACGGGGAACCGGTACCACGCTTTGCTGATGTGCCTTGCCGATGAAGTATTCCAGCATCGCTTGAGTGATCTCAAACTCTGAAATCACCCCATCCCGCAGCGGACGAATCGCGATCACGTTTGCCGGGGTACGCCCAACCATTTCTTTGGCCTGTGCCCCGATTGCCAGGGGGCGGCGAGTACGCTTTTCAATTGCCACCCAGGAAGGTTCGTTAATCACGATACCTTTGCCGCGCACATTAACCAATGTGTTCGCGGTGCCCAGGTCAATGCCAATATCCAGCGAAAACAGACCGAGCAGCCAGTTGAGTGGGTTGAATGCCAATGTCGGCTCCTTATACATGAAAACGGCGCGGCAACGCGCCTGAACTGTGCGGGATTATACCAGATTGTTGCCCGGCGGGAGCGCATCCGCAAATCCGTTTCTGCCTGCCGGTGTGGCTTGGCGGCAGCGACAGGTGATATAATTTCGGCATGGCTACAAAGAATGCTCCCCTGCCGGAGGAATTCCACCCGAAAAGCGCTTCGCCGCCGCTTGAATCTGCTGAAGTGTTGAAGCAAATTCTGGATGCGGTCTCCTCCGTGGAACAGATTGAACTCTCCGAGGCGGAGATTGCTGAATTGGTGAAGCAGTTGTCTCCGGTAATGCCTGCCGGGGATATTCCGGGGGTTATCGCGAGCGGATTGGCGCGGCTAAATGAACGGCACATTATGCGGGATGCTGCAAATGACAAGCGGAGACAACTTTCGGCCCGGCTCAAACCGCTGATAGACCGCGCCACCTACCTGGGAATTTTTGCCGGGCCGGCTACGGCCATTTGGCTGTACCAGAATTTGCTCTCGCGGGCCGGGGTGGGGATTAATGATGCTTTCCCGAACGGTTTGTGGCAGTTTTACTGTCAGTACGCTCTGCGTGAGGATACTGCCCGCCACACAAACGAAAGTTGCGGGTTCGACACCATTTTGCAGGTGCACGATATTTATCTCAACCGGGTGGACCGCGTTACCGCCTGGGTGATGGCTGCTGTTCACATCCTGCACCAGTACAATGACCTGCTGGAAAACGAATGGCGGGAGCGGGTTTACACGCATGAGTTGCGAGAAGTAACTTCCGATTTGCCTGATGCTGCGCATTATGCCCGCATCTACCGCAACTGGCGCAGCCGATTGCCCTATCACCGCGCCGAAGATGCTGGGTTTGACGAAACTTATCCCGAATACCGCCGCCGCAAATTTGACCGGTATCTGAAAGAAGCCACAAAAAAACTGCCTGCCAAGCACCGCGCTATCTGGAAAGCGCGCCTGCAACAACTGGAAGCAGAAGCCCTGCCGCGCTACCAGCGTCAGATGACAATCCTGGCACATCTGAGCCCTGGTACTTATCGCGAGGAAAAACATCTGATTGAACTGCGCAAAGCGCGCATTGCCCTGATTTACCAGGGGGCTTATTACTTGCTGCCGGTTTGTCAACCCAATGGTAAACCGATTCAGATCGAACATGTGCGCAGTAAAATCGCGACAATTCTGGCTACGCCTGGCAAGGGAAACCCATTTCAGTTAACCTACTTTCCCGGAATGCGCCGCGCCGCACTGGCCGAATTTCTACAGAAGAGCCAAAACCCCGATTTGCGTAAATTAAGCATTCTGGAAAGTGTGCCTATCATTATCAATGTCGACCGCCGCGACCCCAGCCTGCCACTGGCTTCCCTGCGCCGTGCAGAACGCGGAATCGGTTCGCACCCGCTTACGCTGATTGATACCGGAAAAACAATGGTTTTCGATCAGTCGCACATCTTCTTTGATGGCGCCTGGGGCGCGGCAATGGCAGAAATTATGACCAATGAGGCCACTTCCTGGGGCGTTTACCTTTACACGCTGCCCCCTGCCCGACCTACCGGAAAACTCCCCTACACCCTGAATATTTCTCTCACCAGTGATGATCTGGCGATGATACAGCGATTGCCGCGTGTCGAACAGGAAGCCTGGGCAGAAAGTTCTGCGGTCAAAATCAAGGCGATTCTTGCCCTGCGAAAAATGTTCAAACGCCGCAGTGACCTGATAAAATTAACCGTCAACGATTTGTTGGTACTTTACCGCGGCATCCATACTGCAATTTACCAGCCATCATCCCTTCTGCTGGATGACCTGAAAAATTATGTTCAAAAACTTGCGGGTGATCCTGTCGCGTTGGCAGCCATGCGGGCGCTCAAACGCAGTTGGGAAAGCCAGCGGATCAATCCATCCCTGCTGATTCCCGTTGATGCAAGCGAAACATCACCCCGCGAACGCGTTCATCCACTGGGGTTTGAAGTGCCGCTCTCAGACCTGAATTTGCTCGCACTGCATCGGGAGGTTGTGGCTGCCCTGAATGCCTATTGGCACTGTACCGGCGACCGTCACGAAGCCTACCAGAAGTTCGACCGCTTGCAGCGTGAATATCTGACGACAATTGCTGCCTTTGGCGAGGTGTTTAACAAGGCGAAACAGATTGCGGCTACCGGCGAGAGCGCCAGCCTGGGCACGCTAAAACTGCTGGCGCATTTGCCGCCTTTGGTACAGCACTGGCTGGATCGCATCTCGACTGAAGTGGATGTAATCAACGATTTGCTGAAAGGCAATGAGGTCTTCTCCAACATTGGTGCGGTAGTGCCCACCAGCACACTGACGCGCTTCTTGAGTGCCAAAGACGATAACGAGAAAAAAGACCTGGTTTGGGGGGTGCTCACGGATGCCAGCGGGGTAATGCGCATTACCCTGCGGGATTTCAGACCGCATGTCCGCTTGTTTGTCGAAACCGGCTACCAGGAATTGGCAAACCGCATCGCGCAAGATTATCTGGACAGTTATGCAGAAGGGCTTAACCAGTTTGTTACCGATTTGCGGCGTATTACAATTGCCAGCCGGGAAACGCGGCTGGCCTTTATCCGCGATATCCGCGCCTTAAACAAAGGGGCACAATCAAATGGGTGAAGAAGGCCAGCCGATCCGTTTTGCAAATTATCGTCTGGAGTATTTGCTCGGCCGCGGCGGGGCTGCACGCGTCTATAAAGCCTGGGATGCCATCCTGAACCTCCCGGTTGCTGTCAAAATCATCGATTCCAACTTCACTGAGGACGATTTTGCACATGCAACGGCTTTTCTGGAACATACCAGTGTGCTGATGTCCTGGCGGCACAAAAATATTATTCGCATCCACCGCGTTGGCTACGACGATAACTACCTGTACCTGGTGATGGAGTTTGTTGACGGGGCCGACCTGGGAACGATGATCGAACGCTACGCTGTTGACGGCGAATTGATCCCCCACGATGATGTTATTCAGGTTGCCCGTTCGGTTGCCCAGGCGCTGGATTACGCTCACCGGAACGGGGTACTCCACCTTGACATCAAACCCGGCAATATCCTGATGGAGAGAAGCGGGCGAGTGCTGCTTTCGGATTTCAGCGTTCCCCTTGGAGACAAACAAAAGCAAGCCGGTATGGTGCTGGGAACATTGCACTACATGTCGCCGGAGCAAATTCAATCGCCCCATCAGGTTACGGAACGTTCAGATTTGTATTCGCTGGGTATCATGCTCTACGAGTTGCTCACCGGCACGGTTCCTTTCGATGACCCTTCCCCGGTTACAGTGGCGTTGCAGCACATCAACCTTGCCCCGCCGCCGCCCCGAAAAATAAACCCCAACCTAAATCCGGCCACCGAGAGAGTGCTGCTCAAGGCCATCGAAAAAAATCCGCTCAGGCGATACCCGACCGGAGAGGCGCTGGTTAACGACCTGGAAGACGCATTAGCCTTCCAATTGACAACCCCTGCCGACATCCGCCCGTTGCCGCCGCCACCGGCAGGAGTTCAGATGCCCACGCGCCGCCTCTCAAAAAAAGCAATTATTGAGCGGGCGATTACCCGCATGGAAGATATTCCCCAGGTCACAGAGCAGGATCAAGTCACGCGCGATGCACTCGAACGGGCGATCAACCGGCTAAGAAACTGGCATGAGTGATCGGGGAGTAAGATTTTTACTGAAACGCAGGTGCGGGCAAAGGTTGCAGAAACGCCTGCCCCCCATCCGCTGCTGACCCTCCGCTAATCCTCCATCCGCTAATCCGTTCCCTCATCCGCTGCCCCCATCCGTTTCCCCCATCCGCTAATCCTCCATCCCCTTATCCGTTCCCTCATCCGCTGCTGCCCCTCCGCCAATCTGCTCCCCC
>CAZPSL010000060.1:0-15748 GCA_964589145.1 uncultured Anaerolineales bacterium | reverse complement strand
CCCGCACACAAGACTGGCAGTCCTGCCAGGACTGCCAGTCTTCATTTTGCGAACAGGACAGGCACCGAACACCCCGCCCTGCCGGGAGCAGGACAGAGATATGTGGCTGCCCGATTTCTACAACATTTGCCTGCACCCCTGCACCCATCAGCGAGGTGGTGAGAAGAACGGCATCCCCCACAGCATTCAGTCGTTTATCAGGGCTTCCAGACGGTCTACAATGTCGGCGAGCGTGGCAAAGGCTTTTTCAACCGGCTCCGGGGAGGTCAGGTCTACCCCGGCATCGCTCAGGGCATCCAGGGGGTATTTTGAGCCGCCCGATTTCAGGAAGTTGAGGTAATCCTCGGCGGCGGATTCGCCCTCGGTGAGTACCCGATCCACAAGCGCATGGGCGCCGGAAATTCCCGTGGCGTACTGATAAACGTAGAAGTTCATGTACATGTGCCCAAACTGCGCCCAGGTGATGCCGATGCGGTCACGGTCGAAGACCACTTCGTCACCATACCCTTCCCTGAAGAGTTCTGCACAGCGGGCGGTGTAGATCTCTGCGTTGACGGGTTCGCCGCGCTCGATGCGCTCGTGCATCTCCAGTTCCCAGCGGGCCAGTGTGGGCATGATGAAGAAGTAGCGGTGGAAATTGGACATGGCCTCCTCAATCAGTCCCAACTGGAAGGCCGGATCGGTCTGGGTTTGGAAGAGGTAGTTCCGCACCATCGCCTGGTTGAAGTTGGAAGCGACTTCGGCAACAAAAAGCGAATAACGCCCGTAGATGAAGGGCTGGTAAGTGCGGGTGTAGTACGAGTGCATCGAGTGGCCGAGTTCGTGCGCCAGCGTGCTGAGGCTGAACAGGTCATTGGCGTAACTCATCAAAATGAAGGGCTGGGTATCATAAGCGCCGCTGGAAAACGCGCCCTGACGCTTGCCCTTGTTGCGCGCCCAGTCCACCCAGCGGTTGACCGTGCAGCCATCCCGCAAAATTTTGACGTATTCCTCGCCCAGCGGTGCCATGCCCTCGGCAATCCATTGCACGGCCTGCTCGTAGGGCACTTCCACGGCGTTTTGAGTAAGCGGGGCCTTGATATCGTACACATGGAATTTTTTGTAACCCAGCGCCTTGCGGCGGATGCGCCAGTAGCGGTGCCAGGTGGGCAGGTTGCGTCTGAAAGCCTCAATCAGGTTGTAAAAAACCTCGCTGGGGACGTTGTTCGGCGTGAGCGAGGCCTCCAGGGCGGAGTTATACCGCCGGACACGCGCCGCGAAAACATCCCCCTGAAATGCGCCGGTCTGTACAGCGGCGATGGTGTTTTTGTAAGCCAGATAGCCGTCGGCGTAGTGCTTCCAGGCCGTTTTGCGGATCTTGCGGTCTTCGTGGGTGATCAGCGGCCCGATGGAACTCTGCCCGACATCCAGTTTGCTGCCGTCGGCGGCTTTGGCCCTTTTGAACTTGAGATCAGCATTGGTGATTGCGCTGTAGGTGCGGTATGAGGTGCCAAGCGGCTCACCCGCCATTGCCAGAACCTCCTCCACCTCCTCGCTGCGGACGTGCGCCTGCTGGCGTTCCAGCGTGTCGAGGTAATGGGCGTATACCGCCAGTTCGGAGGATTCCGCCATCCATGCCCTCAGGGTGTCAAACCCGATGGCGATCAGTTCCGGCTCGATGTAGGATACCGCCGCGCTCGCTTTGGCGAACAGGCCGTGTGCCTGTCCGGAGCGGGCTAACGCCGCCTGGTCGGTCGAATCCACCGCGCTGGCAAGCATGGCGTAAACCATCACCTTCATTGCCCGCCGGTACAGGGACTCGGTGGCTTTGAAGGCTGCCAACAGGGTTTGCGGCCCTTCGGCGAGTTTGCCCTGAAATTCCGCGGCGGCGGGGATCATCTCCTGCGCAGCCTGGAGATCGTTCGCCCAGGCTTCAACATTGGGGTAGATACTTTCCAGGTTCCAGGTTTGCTCAACCGGAACTTCCGAACGGGAGGGGAGAGTGGTGTTTTTGGACATAATTTTTCGTCTTTTGGGGAATTTGGGGTTGAGGAGGGGGAGTGGAAAACAAAAAACGTCCTGGCCTGACGCTTGGTTGCATCTCCATGATTATACCAGCCTTGCGGCATCTTTCTGCTTTGGCTGCACCCGTCTGCTTTGGGTGCAGCCAAATGTTGTAGAAATTCCTGTGTGTTTCCCTCGCCCCGCGCACAAGACTGGCAGTCCTGCCAGGACTGCCAGTCTTCAATTTGCGAACAGGACAAGCACCGACACCCCGCCCTGCCGGGAGCAGGACAGAGCCATGTGGCTGCCCGATTTCTACATCTTTTGCTTGCACCCTCTGCTTTCCTCTCCTTGACACCGCGTCCAAACAATTTTACACTTCTGCCGTCCGTTTCACATTTCACTCCGCCCATGAGCAAACACTGGAACACTCTCACGCTCGTTACCCTCGTCCTCGCCGCAGGCTGGATTTGGATCAGTGCTGCACCGCCGGGGAGCACCACCGGCGGTGCGATTCCCGCGCCCGCAGAGAATTTTCTGGCGCCCGATTTCAGCCTCACCACGCTGGAGGGGGAACCCGTCTCCCTCGCCGATTTTCGCGGGAAGGTGGTGCTGCTCAACTTCTGGGCCAGTTGGTGCCCGCCCTGCCGCTCGGAAATGCCGGCAATGGAACGCGTCTATCAGGATTATGCCGATCGGGGCTTTGTCATCCTGGCGGTCAACGCCACCCAGCAAGACAGCCCAGATGCCGCCCGCCGGTTCGTCAGCGAACAGGGGCTGACCTTCCCGATTTTGCTCGACACCAGCGGCACGGTCTCCGCGCTTTACCGGACCCGCTCCCTGCCGACCTCGTTCTTCATCGGTGCGGACGGCATCATTGACGAGGTGGTGATCGGCGGGCCGATGTCGGAGGCGTTGCTGCGGACCCGCGTTGAAACCCTGCTTTCGGAGGCGGACCGCTGATGTTCCCTGTCATCCAGATTGGCCCCCTCGCCCTGCAAGCCCCCGGCCTGCTGCTGATGCTCGGCCTTTGGCTGGGGCTTACCGTCTCTGAAAAGTGGGCCAGGCACTTCAAAGTCTCAATCAACCAGATGTACAACCTGGTTTTCATCGCTCTCATTGCGGGGATAATCGGGGCGCGGCTTTCGTATGCCCTGCAAAACCTGCCCGTTTTCCTCGCCAGCCCGCTCAGTTTGTTTTCGCTCAACCCCGGCCTGCTCGATCCGCTCGGCGGGCTGGCTATCGCCCTGCTCGCGGCCTGGGTTTACGGCAGCCGCAAGAACAGCCTCTCCTGGACGATGATGGACGCGCTCAGCGGCCTGTTCGCGGTGATGATGACCGCCGTCGGATTGAGTACCCTGGCCTCCGGAAAAGCCTTCGGGATGGAGACCACACTCCCCTGGGGAATTGATCTCTGGGGAGCGACCCGCCATCCCACACAGATTTACATCTCTTTGGCGGGCCTCCTCATCCTGGGGATTCTCTGGCCCCGCAGCGGAGATGCGGACTCCGCCCTCAGGTTGCCCGGCGTTACCTTTCTGGGATTCGCAGCCCTGAGTTCCGGTGCGCTGCTCTTCATCGAAGGTTTCCGCGGCGACAGTCTTACCCTCCCCAACGGGATTCGCCTCATCCAGATTCTCGCCTGGCTGGTGTTGGCAATCTCGCTTTGGGCGTTGGGGAAAAAGTTGAAATCCGCAAGTTGAGAGAACTTTCGACCTGCAATCTGCAACCTCAATGGACAAAATCATCATCAAGGATTTGCACGCCCGCGGCATTCTTGGCGTTTACGACTGGGAACGCGGCCAGCCTCGCGAGATTGTGCTCAACCTGGTCATCTTCACTGACACCGCGGCCGCCGCCCGGAGCGATACCTTGCGCGACTGTGTGGACTACGATGCCCTTGCCCAACAGATTACCGCGCTCGTGGAGCGTTCCCGGCGGCAGACGGTGGAGGCCCTGTCCGCTGACATCGCCGCGCTCTGCCTGGAGATGCCGCTGGTACAGGGCGTTCAGGTGCGGGTAGAGAAGCCGGGGGCGGTAGACAACGCCCGCTCTGCCGGGGTGGCGGTTGAGCGATGGAAGAAACACCTGAAAATCATTTCTTTTGCGCATCACAAGCGCGTTTTCGGGTTGCTGCTGGGGGTTGCAATTCTGCTCTTGGGGGTATTTGCCGTGACCGGTGCGCCGTTGGTAACGGACGATGCCCCCTACGGTGTGGTCTCTTTTGAATTGGCGGGAACGCCGGAAAATGCGCAGCGCATCCTTGCTGGCTGGAATGCGGAAGCCCGGTTGCGTGCCGCCTTCGGGCTGGGACTGGATTATCTGTTTATGGTAGTGTATGCCAGCACAATTGCCCTTGGAATCAGCATGGCCGCCCGATCATTGTACCGTGCCGGATGGCCGTTTGCCCGCTGGGGCGGCCTTCTCACCCGCGGGGTAGTGCTTGCTGCCCTGCTGGATGCTGTTGAAAACGCTGCTTTGCTGATTCTGCTTTGGGGGACACTGACAGACCCCTGGCCTGCGCTGGCCCGCTGGTGTGCTGTTCCAAAGTTTGTGCTAATTTTTATCGGGATTGCCTATGCCTTCTATGGCGGTGCGGCGGCGTTGGCAGGCCGAATCGAGCATTGACAGTTGGGGCGGAGAAACGCGCCGCGGAAATCTGCCCCGGCACACTAACAACAGGAGTTTTGCTCTGTGTGGTGGTTTGTGGTGTGGAAACACCGCTTTCCCCTGCGTTTCAGCAAAACCCCGCACTGCTATTCTTCGTCAACGTCAATCAGCATCAGGGTTTCGGGAATCTGGCGGCGGTTTTTTTCGGCCTGTGCCGTTCGCCAGGCGAGATGCTGGGTGAGCATGGCCGTCGCAAAGATGAAGAGTTGGCGGGGAATGCGCGTCTCTCCGGGCAGTTGCACCTCGCGCGGCAGACGCAGTTGAAAGCACTTGTCGCGGATGCCGTTATCTGTAAAGGCCGCCCCATAAATCCGGTCGGCGAATCCGTGCTGAATTTGTGCAATCAGGCTCAGATCGTGATATTCAATCTGACTGATCAAGCCCAGACAATAAGCGGCTTGTGTGCGTGCACGAAGCGTACCCAGCGGGCGGTCGGCCTTTAGCAAGGAAGAGGCATCTTCACAATCTTTCACAAAAAAACTGTCGAGCAACTGCCCCAGGTGCGCTTCCAAAAACGCCACGCCTAAAATTGCGGTTGCCCGGTCGTTTTTGTTGTGAAATTCAGTGGCGACCTGCCGCCATCCCTGTTCAAAATTCGATTGAGTGGTCATTGGTTCACCAGTCTATTGTTTTTGTAGTTTACCCCTGCCCGGCTCTCCCCCCGACTGGCGGGGGAGGGCAGGGCAAACAGTTTTTTATGGGATTTGCGGATGCTTGTTAATCTTACCAAATTTTGCCAGAAATACGAAATCAATTCTGCCCGCAGGTGCAGGCAAAAGATGTAGAAATCGGGCAGTCACAAGGACATTGCTTCTTCCCTCCTCCCTTACCCTCCCCCCCACCGGGGGGATGGTTGGGTGGGGGAACCCAGGCGTTTCTACAACATTGGCTTGCGCCCCTGGTTTGCTGCATAGCGGTTTTGCGGATAGGCTCTGATAAAATCAATATCGCCCGAGGAATGTTCCCCGCAGTTTTTGCTTATAGCCATGACATACCGTTTTTCATCCCATTGCGTTAACCCCCGCTTGCTGAAATCCGAACCCATGCGCCGCTGTGCGCTTGATCAGTGCCATGCCGCCTGCTGCCTGCATGGTGTGTGGGTTGACCTGACTGAGATTCGGGATATTCTGGCGCACGCTGACTTGATACTTCCGTACATGCCGGAAACTGCCCGCACGCCGGAAGACTGGTTTGATGAACGGCAAGAAGCGGATGAATACGCACTCAGCGGGCAGGTCGGGCACACCCGTGTTGTGCCTGCTGCTGATCATTACGGGGGGACAGCCTGCATTTTTTTGCGTTCTGATTACAAATGTGCTCTCCAGGTCGCGGCCCGGGAATCGGGGCTGCATCCCTGGCGGTTCAAACCCTTTTATTGCATTCTGCACCCACTGGATCTGGACGAACAGGGATGCATCACCCTTGACGAAACTGCCCTCCTGCTAGACGAACCGGGTAGTTGCCTGCGCCCCGCGGATACCCGGACTCCGCTGACAGAAACCTTTGCCGAGGAACTGCGCTATTTGTTGGGCAATCGTCGCTACCGCGAACTCAACGAGAATACCTGACGAGCCGACCAATCTTTTCCGGTACGGATGATCCGGATTTTCTTGATTTTTTAGCGGGCGATGTCCATGGGCAGACAAACTCTCCAAAGGGGGGCAGGCAAAAGATGTAGAAATCGGACAGCCGCATGTCTCTGCCCTTCCCCCGGCGGGGCGGGGTGTTGGTGCCTGTCCTGTTCGCAAAATGAAGACTGGCAGTCCTGCCAGGACTGCCAGTCTTGTGCGCGGGGCGAGGGCAGGGGAAGGTGGGATATGACTTTTCGGTGTGTGTGCGGCGCACAAAGTGCGCCGCACACACACCTGACGAACATGCCCCTCCCCAAAATTTCCGCTTTGGTTCCCCTCTCCCACAGGGGGGTGGGTCGGGGGTGAGGGCATACTTGTTTTGCCTGCCCCCCTCGGCAAGGGTGCAAGCAAAAGATGTAGAACGCCGGTGTTCCCCCTCCCCTGCCCTCCCCTCGCCGGGGGGAGGGTTAGGGAGGGGAGAAGGAAGCAGTAGCAGTTCTCATGGACTGCCCACTTTCTACAACATTTGCGTACACCCTGGGCGCAGATTTCTCTACCCAAACTTCAGCGGACATGGTAAAATCCCCGCGCTGAATAATACGATTAATCCGAATTATCACACCAAAAAAGTGCGATTTCGGGTTGTTGCGTGTTCAAGATGCGGGACTGCACCTGTTCCCCGAAAACCACATGGTCAACCAAAATAACGCATCTGATTTCATTGATTATCTGAGTGCTTCGGCCACAAACGGCGACAGCGAGAGCGATCGCTTGCCCTCGCTCAGTGCCATCAGCCGGGAATTAGGTGTCAGTGTCGCCCGCCTGCGGGAACAACTGGAGGTCGCCAAAGCGCTGGGTCTCGTGGAAGTCCGCCCCCGCACCGGAATTCGCCGCCTGCCCTACAGTTTTGCCCCGGCGGTCTGGCACAGTTTATCGTATGCGTTGCGGATTGACCCCTCGCTGTTTCAGCCTTATGCCATGCTGCGCCGTCAGGTGGAGTTGAGTTTCTGGCATCAGGCCGTGCAGTTGCTTACCCCGGAAGATCAGCAGCAGTTGCTGTCGCTGGTGGAGCAGGCCTGCGCCAAACTCAACGGCACGCCGATCCGCATTCCGCACGAAGAACATCGCCAGTTCCACCTCGCAATTTACAAACGCCTGAAAAACCCCTTCGTTCTCGGCATCATCGAATCTTACTGGGATGCTTACGAGATGGAGGGGTTGAACCTTTACGCCGATTACAACTACCTGCAAGAAGTCTGGCAATACCACCGGCGGATGGTCGAAGCCGTCATCGCCGGTGATTTTGACGCAGGCTACCAAGCCCTGCGCGAGCACACCGATTTACTACATCACAGGCCAGGGGGAATCCCCTCGCCCGAAAAAGAATGAGGAGTTTTATGCCTGAAGAACCCACACCACAACGCGACCCCGTGGTGAACGATTTTTCGATCACCGTGGGGACGGTCAACGGCTCCGGGAGCCAGACCTCCAACCTGACCATTTTGAGGGCTTTGTTCAAGATGGGGATTCCCGTCTCCGGGAAAAACCTGTTCCCCTCCAACATCCAGGGGCTGCCGACCTGGTACACCATCCGCGTCAGCAAAGATGGCTACCTGGCCCGCCGGGACGAGCACGAAATCGTGATCGCCATGAATCCGGCCTCGTTCTCGCGCGATCTGGCCGATTGTTTGCCGGGCGGCGTTTTCATCTACGATGAAAGCATCAAACAGGCCATCACCCGCGAAGACATCTCGGTTTACCCCATTCCGGTCAAAACCATCACCAACCAGTCGGACGCGGCGCCAAAATTGCGCGGCTACATTGCCAATATGGTTTACGTCGGCGTGCTGGCGCAACTGCTGGGCATTGACCTGGAAAAACTTCGTCAGGCGCTGGAATTCCACTTCAACGGCAAAGAAAAACCGATTGCCCTGAACATGCAGGTCATCCAGATGGCGCACGACTGGGCTGCGGAGAACCTGACCAAAACCGACCCTTACCGGGTTGAACCGATGGATGCCACCGATGGCTACATCATGGCGGACGGAAACACCGCCGCCGCGCTGGGCACAATCTACGGCGGGGTGCAGTTCGTGGGCTGGTATCCGATTACCCCGGCGACCAGCGTCCCTGAAGAGATCAACGCCTATCTCCCCAAACTGCGCACCACCCCCGAAGGCAAGGCCACTTACGCCGTCGTCCAGGCGGAAGATGAACTGGCGGCCATCGGCATGATTATCGGCGCCGGGTGGGCCGGGCTGCGTTCCATGACTGCCACCTCCGGGCCGGGCATCAGCCTGATGACAGAGTACACCAGTCTGGCATATTACGCCGAAGTGCCCATCGTGGTCTGGAACGTCCAGCGCATGGGGCCGAGCACCGGTCTGCCCACCCGCACCTCGCAGGGCGATGTCAACCTGTGCTACTACCTGGGGCACGGCGATACCAAACATCCCGTCCTGTTCCCCGGATCGGTTACGGAATGCTTTGAATTTGGCTGGAAAGCCTTTGATATTGCCGAACACCTGCAAACCCCGGTTTTCGTGCTCTCCGATTTGGATTTCGGGATGAACCAGTGGATGACCAAACCCTTTGAGTATCCCGATCAGCCGATGGACCGCGGCAAAATCCTGTGGGAGGACGATCTGGAAAACTGGGATAAACCGCTCCCCTGGGGACGTTACCTCGACATTGACGGGGATGGCATCCCCTACCGCACCGTGACGGGCAACCGTCACCCCAAGAGTGCCTATTTCACCCGCGGCACCGGCCACGATGAGTACGCCAACTACAGCGAAGACCCTGAAGTTTGGTCGAAGAACATGGAACGGCTCAACGTCAAGTTTGAGACCGCCCGCGCGATCGTCCCCGCGCCGGAGATTTTCCCCCGTGACGGGGCCAAAATCGGCATCATCGCCTTCGGCTCTACCGACCCGGCAGTCCGCGAAGCCTGCGACTATCTGGAAGCCGAGGGCCTCCCGGCGGACTACCTGCGGCTGCGCGCTTTGCCCATCAATGGCGATGTGCGCGAGTTTGTCGAAAACCATGAGCGCATCTATGTGGTCGAGATGAACCGTGACGGGCAACTCCACCAGATTTTGCGCCTGGAATTGCCCGAATACTGCACCAAACTGCTCTCCCTGACCCATAACGACGGCCTGCCGATCACGGCCAACTGGGTCAGGAAGGCGATCCTCGAGGAGGAGAACAAATAATGGCTCGTCAAGTACAAGTGAACTTAGTCAATCTGAGCAAGGCGGATTACCGCGGGGCCAAGTCAACGCTCTGCCAGGGCTGCGGGCACAACTCCATCGCCAGCCAGATCATCGCCGCCTGCTACGAACTCAATATCGTCCCTGAAAACGTGGTCAAATTCTCCGGGATTGGCTGCTCCAGCAAAAGCCCAACCTATTTCCTGAGCCGTTCCTTCGGGTTCAACGGCCTGCACGGGCGGATGCCCTCCCTGGCAACCGGCGCCCTCTTTGCGGATACGTCCCTGAAGGGCATCGGCGTCAGCGGTGACGGGGATACTGCCAGCATCGGCATGGGGCAGTTCAAGCACGTCATGCGCCGCAATGTTCCCATGGTTTACATCGTGGAAAACAACGGCGTCTACGGCCTGACCAAAGGGCAATTCTCCGCAACCGCTGAAGCCGGGTTGACCCTCAAAAAGCAGGGACAAAACCCCTACATGCCGGTTGACATCGTTTGGGAAGCGGTCGTCGCGAACGCGTCTTTCGTGGCCCGCTCCTTCGCCGGTGACCCCAAGCAGGTCAAGGCGCTCATCAAGGCGGCCATGAGCCACAATGGGATCGCTATTCTCGATATCATCAGCCCCTGTGTAACCTTCAATAACCAGGATATTTCACACCACTCCTATGCCTGGGGCAAGGAACACGAGGCTCCGCTGCACGAACTGGACTACGTCCCGCCCGCCAAGGACATCACTGTGGATTACGAGGAGGGCGAGGCCATCGAGGTCGAGATGCACGATGGCTCGCACATCTTCCTGCGCAAACTGGATCGGGACTACGACCCGACAGACCGTGCCGGGACTCTGTGTATGCTGGAGGAGGCGAACAAACGCAGCGAACTGGTTACCGGGCTGATCTACATCAACCCGGAGCAGAAATCACTCTTCGATTTCTACAACCTCGTAGATGAACCGCTCAACCGCCTGACGGAAGACAAACTCCGCCCGCCCGAAGAGACCATCGCCGAGTTGAACGCGATGATGTTCTGAGCGGAGCCGCATCACAAAAGCAAGGCCTAAACCCTGTTATGAAGTTTTCTATCTCCCCCACCCCCACCCCCACCCCCTGAGGGGGAGGGGTATCGCCTTGTGGTGTATTGGCGGGCACTTCGTGCCCGCCAATACACCACTTAGCGATTGTTCCCCCTTTTTCTGGGAAGTGCGAAGCCTGCCTGAAGGGTGAGGATGGGCACAGGGAGATGGGGAAACAGCGGGTTTTCTGCTGTCTGCATCACAGAAAGTGCATAACAGCCCCTAAAGGTCTCACAGACCTTTAGGGGCTGTTTTTTGCTTTTTGGGGTTTCCTGAAAACCGGCAGAGCTCAACCGCGGCTGGCGGGCGAAAGCACTACCCGAAATCCGTAAAACCTGCCTTTCCTGCGCGGAGAATATCCGTAGCGGGCAGCGCAGCGCACTCCCCGATGATTAACCCCGAAGGAACCCCCGCGAACAACACGATGAACCTCGTTTGACGCGCTTAAATCCTCGCGTCCGTCACCGGGATCGTACGGATATGGCTTGAAAATACTGCCCGTCCATTCCCAGACATTTCCTGCCATGTCTGCACACCCATAAGGGCTGTCTCCTGCCGGAGAGTATTGCCCGACCGGTGTCGTGCGGCCTATGCCGCTTTCCAGCGAATTGCATTTACTCTCGTCCCATTGGTCTCCCCAGGGGTAAATACGATTGCTGCCATGCGCCCCGCCCGCCTCATTGCCGGATGACGCATTGCTCATAGCAACCCCGCCGCAGGCGGCTTTTCCCCATTCCGCCTCGGTTGGCAGGCGGATGATGAAATCCCTGCTGGTTTCATGCCAGATCTTCTCTGTCATCCAGTGGGAATAGGCCAGGGCATCATACCAAGTCACGAATACGACCGGGTGATTTGGCTTTTTCTGCCAGTTTTCCACTGGATGCCTTTTCCCGTGTGCCTGCACAAATTCATTGTATTGTGCATTGGTGACCGGGAATCTGCTGATCCAGTAATCGTAGGGGATATTCAGGACGTGCCGGGGCTTTTCGTTGTCTTTGGCCTGTTTATCGTTCTCGCCGCTGCCCATAATGAACTCCCCGGCAGGAACCTTTACAAATTTCAACCGGCCCGCCTTGTATACCGGTATGCGTCGGGAATCAGGAGACAGCAGAGAGAAAATCGGTTTCAAAACTTCGGCACGATCCGGTGTGCCAGTTGTGCCCGGCCTGCTGCTTCTGACGCGGTCCGACTTTCCGGCGCGATGGTTCAAACTGCGCAGCAACCTGTCAAAACCGCCTTCTCGATGCAGATCCACCCATTGCCAGTCACTTAACCGCTCTGGCACCTCACAATCGTCCAGCCGCGCAGGAATCAGGTAGATTGCACCCTCTGGTTTTTCGTCGGCCACGTCCAGCGCGAAGCGGACTTCCTTCTGGACATACCCATCCTTGGTGATGGAATTGTGCGATAAAAAAACAATAACCGCATCAGCATCCCGTACGGCTTTGCGAATTTCACGCTGCCAGTTCTGGCCCGGCAGGATTTTCTCCTCGTCCAGCCAGGGATCAAAACCGTGCGAGCGCAAGCGTTGGTACAGGTCGCGGGCGGCATTTTTGTCATCCGATGCGTGGCACAAAAAGACTCGAAGAGGGCGGTCGGTGGTATCGGGCATGGATATAAGGCGTGTTGACAGTTGAACCTGGGTTGAAAGCCGAAACAGACAGACTCGTACAGATGCCAGCCTTCGAATCGAGCGTATTGGCGGATGCTGCCCGGAAATGCCTGTGGAGAAACCGGGCTGCTTTTTCGGCAATAACAACCCGGCAGTGAGATTTCTTATCCGCGGCCCAGGTTATGGGTAAATCGTGGCGAACATCGGCTCGTAAAAGCAGCGGCAGCCCTGCGGATGCGAGCAGCCCTCAATGGGCAGGGGCGGAGCCTCGAATTTATCATACGTTCCAGCGTGCGCGGCACACACCGGGCAACTGTCGGCGGATACAATCAGCCGCACGCTGACCACGCGCTCGTTCTCTTGAAATTTCCTGAGCGCTGCGTTGGCAGGGTGGGTTTCATCAAAGATTTTTTGTGCGGTTTCCATAAGCACCTCGGGGGGGTAGGATGTCAGGGTTAGATTTTACCCCAAATCACGCGCTCTCGGTGAGCACTTCGGCCACCTGTTGCAAGGCCCAGTCCAGTTCCTCGCGGGTGATCACCAGCGGCGGCGCCAGGCGGATGACCACTTCGTGAGTCTCCTTGGCGAGAATGCCGCGGGCTTGCAGGGCCTCGCAAAAACGGCGGGCGCCCCCGGCTTCCGGCTTGAGCACGATCCCGATCAGCAGGCCGCGCCCCCGGTAGTGATCCACATAGGGGCTGTTGATTTCCCGCAGGCGGGAGATCACATAATCGCCCAGTTCCGCAGCGCGGCGGGGAAGGTCTTCCTCCACAATCACCCGCAAAGCCTCGCGGGCGATGGCGCTGCCCAGCGGGTTGCCGCCGAAGGTCGAGCCGTGATCGCCGGGGTTGAACACGCCCAGCACCCCGCGGGAAGCCAGCACCGCCGAAACCGGGTACATCCCGCCCGAAAGCGCCTTGCCCAAAATCACCACATCCGGGCGCACGTTCTCATGCTCGCAGGCCAGCATCCTGCCCGTGCGCCCCAGGCCGGTCTGGATTTCGTCGGCGACCATCAGGACGTTATGCCGGGTGCAGATTTGGCGGGCTTTTTGGAGGAAGCCATCCGGCGGGACGAGTACGCCCCCTTCGCCCTGGATGGGTTCAAAGAGAAACGCGGCGGTGTTGGGGGTGATTGCCCGCTCCAGGGTTTCCGCGTCCCCGTAGGGAATCTCGACAAAGCCCGGCGTGAAAGGCCCGAACCCATCCCGGTACTGCGCCTCGGAGGAGAACCCGACGATGGTGGTAGTGCGCCCGTGGAAATTCCCCTCGCAGACGATGATTTCCGCCTGCCCTTCGGGGATGCCCTTGACCTTGTAGCCCCATTTGCGGCTGGCCTTGAGCGCGGTTTCCACCGCCTCGGCGCCGGTGTTCATCGGCAGCATCATCTCGTAGCCGGTCAGTTCGCAGAGTTCGCGGGCGAAAAGCGGCAACTGGTCGTTGCGGAAGGCCCGCGAGGTCAGTGCCACGCGCTCCATCTGCTCCCGCATGGCTTTGACGATGCGCGGGTGGCAATGCCCCTGGTTGACAGCGGAGTAGGCGGAGAGAAAATCGAGGTACTTTTTCCCTTCCACATCCCACACCCAGACGCCCTCGGCGCGGTGGATGACCACATCGAGCGGCTTGTAGTTGTGGGCGTTGTACTGCTCATCAATCTGGATGTAATCTTGCGTGGTAAGCATGGTTGCCTCCTGAAGTGAAAGTTTGAAGCCGTGGTGTGTCAAGCGGATTGGCAATTGATCCTGGTGTAAAGCGGGCAATCAGTGGAGCGGATTGCCAATCCGCTCTACTGGGGCAGGGCGCGGCGCAGCACCTCGGCGGGGTGCAGCGCCCGCTTGCCGGTGCCGTCGGCGATCTGGTGGCGGCAACTCGTCCCCGCGGCGACGATGATCGTGTCATCATCCGCGGCGCGCACCGCGGGGAACAGCCGCTGTTCGCCCATTTTCATCGAAATCTCGTAGTGTTCGGCCTCGTATCCGAAGGCGCCCGCCATCCCGCAGCAGCCGGCGTCGGTGTCTTCCACCTCGGCGCCGGGGATCAGGTTCAGGGTCTGCACACCCGGCGCGGTGCCCACCAGGGCTTTCTGGTGGCAGTGTCCGTGGTGCAGAAAATGCGCCGCGGGGCGTTTTAGCGGCAGATTCAGTTCGCCCGCGGCCTCCAGTTTGGCGATGAACTCCTCGAAGGTGTAGCAGTGTTCCGCCACCACGGGGACGCGCGGGTCATCCGGCAGCAGGTGGAAATACTCATCCCGCAGGGTCAGCAGGCAGGAGGGTTCCAGCCCGACGATGGGGAGTCCCTGCTCAGCGAAGGGGTACAGCCGCTCGACGGTATCCTGCGCCAGCGAGCGCGCCAGTTCCACCAGCCCTTTGGAGATGGCGGGACGCCCGCAGCATTTGTGCCCGGGCAAGATGACCTCGAACCCCGCGGCTTCAAACACCTCCGTGGCGGCGATGGCGACTTCGGGGGTGTTATAGGTGTTGAAGGTATCGTTGAAGAGGACGAGTTGGCGTTTTCCCTCACCCCCAGCCCCTCTCCCTACAGGGAGAGGGGAGTCCGGGCGGGAGAGTGCGCCTTTATCCGCCTCGCTGGATGCCACCTCGTCAGAGACCCTAAAGGTCTCCGAGACCTTTAGGGTCTTTCCGCGGGAACGCGTGCTGAACCAGCGGGTGAATGGCTGGCGGGCGAAGGGCGGCATCACGCGCTGTTTGCTGATGCCCAGCGCGGCCTCCAGCAGGGCGCGCATCGGGCGGCTCGCCATCAGCGCGTTGACCAGCGGCGCCCACGGCCCGCTGGCGATGCGGCTGATGCGATGGATGTTGGCGAACAGCCGCGCCCGCAGGGGGATGCCGTGCTTTTCGTAGTAGTGCGCCAAAAACTCGAACTTCAGGCGCGCCATATCCACCGCCGAGGGGCATTCCGCCTTGCACGATTTGCACGAAACGCACAAATCCATGATCTCGTACATGCGCTCGCTGGTCAGGGCTTCGGGCGGCAGCACCCCGGAGAGCGCCGCCCGCAGGGCGTTGGCGCGGGCACGCGTGCTGTAGGCCTCGTCGCGGGTTGCCATGTAACTGGGGCACATCGTCCCCGTGCCCTCCTTGCGGCAGACCCCCGCGCCGTTGCACTGCTCCACCGCGCGGGCGAACCCCGCGCCGCCCGCGCCGTAATCGCTGAAATCGAGGTGCAGTTTCAGATCGAGGGTGCGGTAGTCGGCTCCGTAGCGCAGATTTTCGGTCATCGCGGGCGCGTTCACGATATTGCCGGGGTTGAGGAGATTCTGCGGGTCGAAGGCGGCCTTGACTTCGCGGTAGACGCGGTACAGGTCGGGCCCGAAGAATTTCTCGTTGGCCCAGGAGCGGGTGCGCCCGTCCCCGTGCTCGCTGGAGAGCGCGCCCCCGTAGCCGCGCAGCAGATCCACGGCGAAATCCACAATTTGGGGCAGTTTGGCGATCTCCTCCGCTTTTTTGGTGTTCACCATCGGGCGGACGTGCAGGCATCCCGCGCTGGCGTGGGCGTAGTAGGCGATGGGCGTGCCGATGTCACGGCAAAACGCCTCCAGTTTGCGGATGTAGCCCGAAAGATGCTCCACAGGGACGGCGGCATCCTCGATGAAGGCAATCGGCTTGAA
>CAZPSL010000059.1:0-14401 GCA_964589145.1 uncultured Anaerolineales bacterium | reverse complement strand
GCGCCGCGCCCCTTCAGGAAACGGGTCAGCAGCCAGGGGGCGAGAGTCCCCTGCGGAAAGTCGTGGATCTCGAAAATCACCGGCATCCCCAAAACGCTGGCGAGCGCGGCGGCCTGAGGCAATCGGGTGTACACCAGGTCGGCGCGCAGGGAGTGGGCGCGGTGCAGGGCGGCGAGGGCGTAATCGTAACTTCGCAGGCGGGCGCGGCGGGACAGCCATTCGACCGCGAAGCGGTACCGCAGTCCGTAGTGACGGGCGAGGCCGTCCCACACGGGGGGCGCGGGCGCCCGTCCGGGCACAAGCACGGTGACCGCGTGCCCCAGCGCGGTGAACGCCTGCGCCATCTTCATCACCTGGATGGTGTTGGCGCGGCGGGCGGGGAGATGCGTGGGGGCGATGAGGGCGATTTTCATGGGAGGCTCACCACGGAGGGGCGGAGAAGGAGGGGGGAGGAATTTCTACCACCAAGGCTCAAAGGCACGAAGAAAAAACAACTCTTGGTGTCTTGGTGTCTTCGTGGTGAATTTGACATGGCTTCGGCAACGATGAAGAAATCATCTCAAACAGCGCATCTTACCGCTGTTCTCAAATCGGGATACGACGTGATCATAATTGGCGGCGGCGCGGCGGGGCTGATGGCCGCCGGGCAGGCCGCTGCATCGGGGGCCCGCACCCTGCTGCTGGAGAAAATGTCCACGCCGGGGCGCAAACTGCTGATTTCCGGCAAGGGACGCTGCAACATCACCAATATCGCCCCCGTCAAGGAGTTTGTCGGCCATTTCGGATCAAACGGACGTTTTCTGTACTCCGCCTTTCACCGCTATTTCAGCGATGATCTGCTGGCCTTTCTGGACGCGCTGGGCGTGGATACCGTCACCGAGCGCGGCGGACGGGTGTTCCCCGCCAGCGAAAGCGCAGCCGATGTGGTCAACGCCCTGGTGGGCTGGGCCCGCCGCACCGGAGTGGAAATCCGTACCCGGATGCCGGTTGAACAATTACGAGTCACCGACGGGGTTTTGACGGGCGTTCGTACTCCGGAGGGGATTCTGCCCGCGCGGGCAGCGGTGCTGACCACTGGCGGCGCTTCTTACCCCGGAACCGGCTCCACAGGCGATGGCTACCGTCTGGCGCGGGAGGCCGGGCACACGGTCGTGCCCACACGCCCAGCACTGGTGCCGCTCGTCACCGCCGGAGATGCAGCGCAAAAATGCCAGGGGTTGAGTCTGCGAAATGTGCGCGTCACGGTGTGGCTTGACGGGCAAAAGAGCGAATCCGCCTTCGGGGAAATGCTGTTCACCCATTTCGGCGTTTCGGGGCCGATTATCCTGACGCTGAGCCGCGGCGTGGTAGATGCACTGCACGCCCAAAAGCGCGTCCAGATTTCGATTGATCTGAAACCCGCCCTGGATGAGAAAAAACTGGACGCCCGCCTGCGCCGCGATCTGGACGCCAACGGCAAAAAACAGTTCCACACCCTGCTCAAGGGACTGCTGCCCCAAAAGTTGATCCCGGTCTGCATGGAGCAAATCGCCATCCCGGCGGAGAAAGTCTGCAACCAGATCACCGCCGCAGAGCGCAAACGCCTGCGAACCTGGCTTAAGGATTTCCGCCTGACGGTGACAGGGCACCGAGGGTATCGTCAGGCCATCGTCACCGCGGGCGGCGTGGCCCTCAACGAGGTAGACCCGCGCACAATGGCCTCCCGTCTGACACCGGGGTTATACCTCGCCGGGGAAGTGCTCGATCTGGATGCAGACACGGGCGGGTATAATTTACAGGCCGCCTTTTCCACCGGCTGGCTGGCGGGACGTTCCGCAGCGGCGTATGCAACCATATCCAACTCGTAGTTTCCGTTTCGGTCACGGACAAATTTACCATGACAAAATTACACCCTGATTTAGCAAGAGTCATCGTCTCTGAGGAAGAGATCAAAAACCGCATCACCGGTCTGGCCTGGGAAATCGAAGCCGATTACGCGGGCGTGGAGCGCATCATCCTGGTGGGGATTCTCAAAGGCGCTTTCATCTTCATGGCAGACCTGGCACGGGCGTTGCAAATCCCCCATATTGTGGATTTTATGGCCGTCTCAAGTTACGGCAAATCGGCGACCTCCTCCGGGGCTGTGCGGCTGGTGCTGGATTTGCGGGAACCGATCGAGGGCGAGCACGTCATTCTGGTGGAAGACATCGTGGATACGGGGAGCACCCTCGATTACCTGATCCACACCCTGAAGGGGCGCAATCCGGCATCCATCCGAACCTGCGTGTTCTCCCGCAAGGTGCGCAAGCAGTTGGATGTGCCCGTGGATTACCTGGGTTTTGAGATTCCCGATGTCTGGGTGGTCGGCTACGGGCTGGATTACGCTGACCGCCACCGCACCCTGCCCTATGTGGCGGAACTGCGCCCGGAAGTGTACCGCTGACCCGATATGCGCCCTGCTCACCCCGCCCTGACGATTTGCCCGTCATGCAGGGTAAGCACCTCGTCCGCATACTCATCCACCAGGGGGTCGTGGGCAGCCATCAGCACGGTGACTCCGTCCTCCGCAACAATTTCACGGAACAGGGTGAAAATTTCGCGGGCGGTGGCGGTATCCAGTTTGCCGGTCGGCTCGTCAGCGAGGATCAGGCGGGGTTCGTTTGCCAGCGCGCGGGCGATGGCGATGCGCTGCTGCTGTCCCCCGGAGAGTTCGTAAATGCGGTGGTTCTTCCACCTGGTCAGGCCAACCCGCTCCAGGCAGTATTCCGCCCGTTCGCGGCGCGCCCGCCGCGGCTTCCCGGCAATCTGCATCACGATTTCCACGTTCTCCAGCGCGGTGTAAATCGGGGAAAGACCAAACGCCTGGAAGATGAAGGCCACGTTTTCGCGGTAAAAGCGGGTCAGTTCCTTGTCGCTCAATGTCTCCAGTTCGATGCCAAAAACCTGCACGGTGCCGCGCGTCGGGCGGTCCAGCCCGCCGATGCAGTTCAGCAGGGTGGTCTTGCCGCTGCCGGAGCGTCCCTTGAGCGCCAGGCAGCGACCGGCAGGCACATCCAGGTTCACGCCGCGCAGCGCCCGCACCTCCTGATGCGTCCCCTGGCGGTAGATGCGCCACAGGCCCGCGGCATGGATGGCGTTCTGCCCCATCTCCCCCGAGGCAGCCGTTTCAGAAAACGTTGAAGCAGGTGTCATTCGTGACCTTCGCCCTTATGCGCGCTTGCGCCGCAGCACACCGGAGAGTTTCGCCCCCAGGGTTTTGCCAAAACCGGAGAACCGTCTCGTCTTTTCGGCCTCCGTCATCTCGCTGACCAGGGATTCGGCATCCTCGGATTTGTCCGCCGCGGGGTTGACGGGACGGATCAGGATGCCGTCTTCCTGCAATTCCAGTTGGACGCGCCGCCGGATTTGGAAGTGCTCCCGGTATTCCTTGGGGATTTGCAGCCGCCCGGCGGAGTCGAGTACGGTCAACTCCGTGAAGGTGTGCTCCTCCTCGGGGGCGGGTTCCTCCCCGGCATCCGTCCGAGGCTCCGCTTTGGGGGTGCGGCGCAACGTCTCGGTGGCGATTTTCCCGTCCCGGATGGCGATCACCCGGTCAACGTGGTTCGCCAATCCGGGGTCGTGGCTGACGATGATTGTGGTCAGGTTGAGTTCGGCGTTCAAATCCTTGAAAATCCGGTAGATCCTCCCGGCGTTGGCGTCATCCACCTCGCCGGTCGGCTCGTCGGCCAGGAGCAGTTTGGGGCGGTTGACCAGCGCAACCGCGATGGCGACCCGCTGCTGCTCGCCGCCCGACATCTCCGAAAGTTTGTGGTGGCGGCGGTCGGCAAGCCCGACCCTTTCGAGCAGTTCTTCCGCTCGGCGGCGTTTGCCGGTTTCGCCCGCCAGGATCATCGGCATCTCCACGTTTTTGACCGCGCTCAGGTAAGGGATCAGGTTGCGGGAGGTCTGCTGCCAGACGAAGCCGACCGTGGTCAGGCGGTAGCGGTCGAGAGCGGCGCTGGAGAGTTTCAGCAGGTCGCGCCCATCCACCCAGACGCGCCCGGCGGTCGGGCGGTCGAGGCCGCCGAGGATGTTCATCAGCGTGGATTTGCCGCTGCCGCTCACGCCGACCACGCCCAGCAACTCGCCGGGGGAGACTACCATATCCAGCCCTTGCAGGGCAACTACGTCATGCCCGGCAACCCGGTAGATTTTCACCAGGTTGTCGCAGAGAATGAAGGAGGCGGGAGGTGCGGATGTCACGGCGTGACCTGGTTGATTGTCACTTTGTGTCTGCCGGCTGCCGCTCCGTCTTCTCCATCAGTGCGATCTCCAGCACCTGGTTGAGATGTTCCACAGGGCGGATGTCGAGGTCGTGGCGGGCCTTCTTGGGCAGGTCCACCAAATCTTTGGTGTTGCGTTTGGGGATGATCACGGTTTTGATGCCGGCACGGTGGGCGGCCAGCACCTTCTCGCGCACGCCGCCGACCGGCAGGACGCGCCCGCGCAGGGTGATTTCGCCGGTCATGGCGACATCGTGATGTACGGGGCGTTCGCTGAAGGCCGAGGTCAACGCGGTGGCGACGGTGATGCCCGCGCTCGGCCCGTCCTTGGGGATGGCGCCCTCCGGGATGTGGAGGTGGATGTCGGTGTTCTCGAAGGCCTCCGGGTTGATGCCGAAATCGCGGGCGCGGGATTTGAGATACGAGAGCGCGGCCTGCACGGATTCCTGCATTACGTCGCCGAGTTGGCCGGTGAGTTGCAGGTTGCCTTTGCCCTCAATCAGCAGCACCTCCACGGGCATAATCTCGCCGCCGTTGGCCGTCCACGCCAGGGCAGTGGCAACGCCCACCTCGTCCTCGCGTTCCGCCTCGGCGTTGAAAAACTGCGGCGGGCCGAGAAATTTCTCGATGGAGGTCGCCCCGATTTTTGCGGGGAAGGGCTTGCCCTCGGCTTTGAGCCGCGCCAGTTTGCGGCACACACGCCCGATTTCCCGCTCCAGGTTACGGACTCCGGCTTCGTAGGTGTATTCGCGGATGATGCGCTTGAGCGCCTGGTCGGAGAAGCGGATGCCGTCCTCGTCGATGCCGGTTTCCTCCAGTTGACGGGGGATCAGGAAACGGCGGGCGATTTCCAGTTTCTCCTCCTCGATGTAGCCGGGGAACTCGATCACCTCCATGCGGTCGAGCAGGGCGGGCGGGATGGCGGCTTCCGTGTTGGCGGTGGTGATGAACATCACCTTTGAAAGGTCGAAGGCCAGTTCCAGGTAGTGGTCGGAAAAGGCGTTGTTCTGCTCCGGGTCGAGCACTTCCAGCAGGGCGGAGGCCGGGTCGCCGCGGAAATCCACGCCCAGTTTGTCAATCTCGTCAAGCATGAAAAGCGGGTTGCTGCTTTCGGCGCGGCGCATGGTCTGCAAGATGCGCCCCGGCAGCGCGCCGATGTACGTCCGGCGGTGGCCGCGGATTTCGGCTTCGTCGCGCACGCCGCCCAGCGAAAGGCGCACGAACCTGCGCCCCAAAGCCTCGGCGATGGAGCGTCCCAGCGAGGTCTTGCCCGTGCCCGGCGGGCCGACGAAGCACAAAATCGGCTGGCGCATCTTTTTTGGGTGCAGTTTCTGGATGGCGATGTATTCCAGGATGCGCTCTTTGGCCTTGGGCAGACCATAGTGGTGCGCTTCCAGGATTTTGGCAGCGTTGGCGACATCCAGATTGTCGGGAGTGAGGTGATCCCAGGGGAGTTCGAGTATCCAGTCAATGTATCCGCGGATGATACCAACCTCCGGGGAGACCGGCGGCATCCGGGAAAGGCGGTTGATCTCCTTGAGGGCGCGTATCTCTGCCTCTTCGGGAAGGTTGGCGTGCTCGATGCGGGTACGCAACTCGTTGAGTTCCGCCGTCCAGGGGTCGTCCTCTCCCAGTTCGGTCTGGATGACCTTCATCTGCTCCCGCAGGTAGTACTCGCGCTGGCTGCGATCAACCTCCGATTTGGTGCGCGACTGGATTTCATCTTCCAGTTCGAGGACATCCACTTCCTGAGCGAGGAGGGTGATCACGTGGTCAAGCCGTTGACGGGGGTCGGTCATCGCCAGCAGTTTGAGACGCTCTTCGAGGCTGGGGGAGATCGATGTGGAGACCATATCGGCCAGCCAGCCGGGTTCCTCGATGTTGAGGGCAAACAGGTGGGCTTCTTCGGGGAGGCTGCGGTTGAGCTGGATGCAGCGGTTGAAGAGTTCTACGGTGGTGCGCATTTTGGCATCTACTTCGCGGTCAACGCGCACGCTTTCGTAAAGCGGGCGGACACGCACCCGAAGGTACGGCTCGATTTGGGTGAACTCGATCAGTTCCACCCGGCGGCGGGCCTGCACCAGCGCGGAGTACGAACCATCCGGCATGTTGAGCAGCCGCCCGACGGCCATTTCAACCCCGATGGGGAAGAAATCGTCAGGGCCGGGGTTTTCCACCGAAGAGTCGCGCTGGATGAGGGCAATCACGGTTTGGTTCTGGTCGTGGGCATCTTCAATAGCCCAGAGGGTACGCTCGCGCCCCACAAAGAGCGGCGATACCATGTGCGGGTAGATCACAATATCGCGCATGGGCAGCACCGGGCCTTCGACCAGCCCGTTCTCATCAGGGATCAGGTCTTTGATGTGGTAGAGTTCCTCGGTGCGCCGCTGCATGGCATCGGCGAATTCGGTTTCGTCAAAAGGGTCCCAGTCGTATTTATCCATGGAATGAGTGATGATTGATTATTGAGGGTCTAAAGCGGCAATGCGCACGCTGGCGGCGAGAAAGATGCTGCCTGTACCCAGAATGAGATCGTCTTCGCTGGCAAGACGGCGGGCCTCGGCAAGCGCGGCGGCAGCATCCGGTGCGGTGGTAACAGGCAAATCACTGATCTTCCGAACAACGGCGGCGATTTCGCCGGGCGGCATGGCCCGCGGGTGGCCGGATTGGGTAGCGATGACCTGTCTGGCGTGCGGCAGCCAGGCGTTCAGCATGGCAGGCACATCCTTGTCGGCAGAAAAGCCTACAATCAGCACCAGCGGGCGGGCAGGGAAGTACTGGTCGAGCGCGTTGCGCAGAGCGTTAGCAGAATAGGGATTGTGTGCCGCATCCACGATGAGCGGCACCGGCCTGCTTTCCAGCACTTCGAATCGTCCGGGCCAGGCGGTTTCTTCCAGCCCGCGGCGGATGTCGCGCTCGCTGAGAGACAGGCCGGTTTCGCCCGCCACGTGCAATGCAGCGTAAGCGGTGGCAGCGTTTTCGGCCTGATGATCGCCCAGCAGGCCGATTTTGAGCAGCACAGGTTCGCCGGGGGCGCCGTTGGGCCTCCAGATGGAGACCACCTGCCCGTCCAGGGCGCGGGATTTGATGCTGAATTTGTAATCCGCGCCGACCTGGGTGAGCGGGCAGCCGCGCTCGGCAGCGATTTGACGGAGTATCTCGCGGGGCTCGGAGCGCTGCGGGGCGAGAACCACCGGCACGCCGGGTTTGATGATCCCGCCCTTTTCGGCGGCGATCTCTCCGAGGGTGTCACCCAAAACGCAGGTGTGATCCTTCGAGATGGAGGTAATCACCGAAACCTGGGGGGTGATCAGGTTGGTGGCGTCCAGCCGTCCCCCCAGGCCGACTTCGATGACGGCGGCCTCCACCCTCTGGCGGGCGAAGTACCAGAAAGCCAGCGCGGTGGTGATTTCGAAGGTGGTCAGCCGCGGGATGGCGGCAACGTGGGGCTTGATTTCCTCCACCAGCGCGGCCAGCGCGTCTTCGGGGATGGGCGCATGGTCAATCTGGATGCGCTCGGTGAAGTCCCTGAGGTGGGGGGAGGTGTAAAGGCCGGTTTTGTAACCTGCTTCCTGCAAGGCGGTGGCGCAGAAGGCGCTCACCGAACCTTTCCCTTTGGTACCGGCGATGTGGATGGTTTTGTACCGGTCCTGCGGGTTGCCGAGACGCTCCAGCAGCGCCCGCATCCGGCGGAGATCGAAATTTTCGGGGGCCAGATTTTGCTGGTGGGTGCGGCTGTAATCTACAAAACTGTAGATGTAGTCCAGCGCGGCCTGGCATTCTGGGGAGGTGGTCATAGCGGGATTGTAACCGCTCGCCGGAGACAACGCAAGAGGGCAGACAGAGAGGGGTGTTTGGCAGGGGGAAGGATTTTTTGTGCGCTTCGGCGCATACAACACCACAGGCCCTCGCCCAGAACGCAAATTCTGAGTACAATCAGAAGCATCAAAACGAGATTGCAATGGGATTGTACTGTTGCGAAAGGATTTTTCGGATAGAGTCTATCAAGACATCTGCATGTTGCGAATGTTCCCTTGTCAACAGGGTGCAGGCAAAAGACACAGAAAACGGGCAGGGGAAAGTGACGTTTTGCGCAAAGCACACGCAAAGTGCCACAAGCCATCGCTCCGGGCGGAGGAACCGAAAAGGAATCACGGTCTTGTTTTTTTGCAGATTGACGGGCCTGCGAGGGCCTTTCGGTGGTTATGTACAACATTGTTCTGCGGGCTTGCATCCGAGTGATTTGGGATAAAATCTATCCACCAAGATGCGCGGCATGTTTGATCTGACCACAGCCATCTTTAGTTATGCTTTAATTTTTGCCGCTGGTATTGTGATGCTGACGACCTTGTGGCGTCAGAATCGCGCGCATCAAAAATGGCTGAGTTTTTTCCTGATCAGTTATCTGGTGGCGATTGGAGCCGGTGTGCTGACGCTGTTTTCCGGTCAGCGCATGAATTCGGTGTTTCTGGAAGCCCCACTATTTGTTTTGAGTACGATTTTGCTTTATGACGGGGTATCGCACCTGACAGAACAGTCAATTTCGCAAAAACATAATTACGCCCTGGCAGGCGCATTGGCTGTTGTTGAACTTGTTTTCACGTTCCTTTACCCCAACTGGCTGGTACGCAGCCTCGCTTTTTTGATAACTTTGGTGGCGATTTACGGTCAGATTATCTGGCTGGTGTTTGTAAAAATCCCGCCGAAAGATCGTTCGCCATTTTCGCGGGGGATTGGGTACATTTTCATTGCTTACATCCTGATAACCATTGCCTACGGCGCCGGTAACACCTGCTTTTTCATTCGGCAGGATTTCTCCCGTTCCAACAGCGTAGATGCCGCAACGCTTATTTTGCATCAAACGCTGTTCGTTTTGTTGACGTTTTTGCTGTTTTTAATGATGAACCGCCGCCTGATTGGTGAACATGAGCAAGATATGGTCTGGCGTCAACGGGCAGAAGCAGCCTTGCAAAACAGCGAGGAACGTTACCGGCGGCTGGAGGAGCGGCTGGGGAAACGGGCAGTTTTTTTTACTCGCACAATGGACGGACATTTTACGTATCTCAGCCCCGGGGTGGAGGATATTTTGGGCATTCCGCCGGAACAATTGATCTCCCGCCATTGGAAAGACATTGTTGAATGGCTGCCCGGGGCGATTCGGCGCAGCACCCAGGCTCAAAAAGAAACGCTCTCCAACCGGCGACAACATCAAATTGACGAGTTGATTTTGGCCTATCAACACCCTGACGGAACAGTGCACTACCTTCAGGTTGAACAGTATGTTTTACGGGACAAACACGGCAACCCCACTTTTGTGGAAGGTATTGCGCAAGAAGTTACGGCGCGGGTGCTGGCAGAGAAATCGCTGGCAGACAGCGAAGCACGTTATCGCGACCTGTTCGAAAACACCAGTGATCTGATTCAGGTAATTTCTGAAGACGGCGGGCTCATTTATGTCAATCCGGCCTGGAAAACCACACTGGGATACAGCGAAGCCGACCTGGAGGGCCTATCCATTTTTGATGTAATCCACCCCGACGACAAAGCAGACTGCAAAGAGAAATTTGTACGACTGCTGGAGGGCAACGCAATCGACCTGGTGCGTGTGCGCTTTATCCGCAAGGATGGCGGCATCGTTGTGCTAACCGGAAATCTGCGCTGTTACTGCACAAAAGAACGGCCTGTTTTTGCCCAGGGCATTTTTCACGACATCACACACCAGGTACAGATCGAGCAGCAACTGCAACATGCCGCTACCCACGATGCCCTGACCGGCCTGCCCAACCGCACATTGTTCTGCACTCGTCTTGAGCAGGCGATCAAAACCGCTGCACGCCGGCAAGAACGGCTGGCGGTTTTGTTTGCCGATCTGGACGGTTTCAAGGATATCAATGACACGTATGGGCATCATACGGGAGACCAATTACTTTCTGAATTCACCCGAAGGGTAAGTGGTGCGCTTCGACAGTCTGATATTGCGGCCCGTCTTTCCGGAGACGAGTTTGCGCTGATCTGCGAAGGTATCCGTACCCGGCGAGATGCGGCAACCATCGCCCGAAAGATCCTCGCGGCCTGTGCGCCGCCTTATCGCATCCAGGGGAACGACATCACGCTTACCGTAAGCATCGGCATCAGCATCTACCCTGAAGACGGCGACACAGTAGACGCCCTGCTCCAGCGGGCAGATGCGGCTATGTACCACGTCAAACAAGAGGGAAAAAACAACTATGCCTTTTTTTTGCCGTTGGAAAAAACAGAGTTCCACCAGGCTTCCTAAATGCGGCTTGTGGTGCGCACTATTTGCTCCAAGCGGAGTCGGGGTTGCCCTGATACTGCTGTCAAGAGTTTTTACTGTGTTATACGCCAATCCCCGCACCTGCACCGCCGCCAATGTCCCTGCCCGCCCGGTGACAATTGTCTTCGGTGCAGGGTTAACCCGCGAGGGGCATCCGACCCGCGTGTTGCAGGACCGCGTGGAAACCGCGGCGGATCTCTACTTCGCCGGAAAAACCCAAATCCTGCTGATGAGCGGAGATAACCGTTTTACAGATTACAACGAACCTCAGGCAATGAAAAACTACGCCATCGAACTGGGTATTCCCGAAAATGCCATCGTTCTGGATTACGCCGGGCGGCGCACCTACGACACCTGCTACCGGGCAAACGCTATCTTTCAGGCAAAGCGGGCCATTCTGGTAACGCAAAACTTTCACCTGCCGCGGGCACTTTACACCTGCAACCGCCTTGGCGTGGATGCCATCGGGGTGCCCGCAAAAAACCATTATTTTTTGAAGCGGGACCGCATCTACTGGAATCTGCGCGAGTTGGCGGCAACAGTGGTTGCCCTGTGGGAAATTCACATTATCCATCCATCTCCTGTACTCGGCAGGCCAGAACCAATTTTTGAACAGTGATTCTGATAAAAAACAGGGCAGTGCGCTTGTGGGGAACTGCTTCTTTCGAATTTCGTCACGCGGTTGATGCCAGCGAGGGCCCGTAAATGTTGCAGATGACGATGCTCCCCCCTCCCCTGCCCTCCCCCCGGCGGGGAGGGGTTGGGTAGGAGGAGGCCCAGACGACTGCCCACTTTCTACAACATTTGCCTGCACCCTGAAAAAGGTGTAACCCAAACCATCTTTTCGTTTGCCCCAAAATGCTTCCGGTGCATCAGAATGGTGTATCCATTCCGATTTTGCCGGGAAAATGCGCTTTCGTACCACATTTGGTTCTCTTTGTCGCGAAAAATAACCATGAACAATGCCAGATGAAGACTTGTTTGCTGTAAATTGGTCTGAAAATCATCATGACAAGCCTGAAATCCAGCAAAAAATCCCCAAAAGTACAATCATGTTGGATTTGCCGTATAACTTTTCACCCCCGCGTCCCAATAAGAGCCGGAATGGTCCCATACAGTGTGGTAGTACCGTGCCGAAGTGAGACAGTTATCGCTGCTGGGATAGCATTGAGATCCGGCTTTGGCTACAGTTGCCAACAAACCCAGTACAAGAATTGTGATTGCGCCCAGCGTTATTTTGAAAATAAAGTTCCTCATGGCATCACCTCTTGTTCAACAGAATTGGTTGTCTCTGCCGGATTGTGAAAAGTGTCTTTGTAGGTAGCCTCAAGAAAATCTAACACTTCATCCAGTGGTTGTTCTTCCGCATCCCAACTTACCAGTCTTACTGATGTGCGCGTCCGCTCTTCACCACCTGACATAATCATCAATTGCTCGGAAAAAAGCAATTTCCCGCTTTCTGGTTCATAATAGGCTCTCGTCTTGATAGCAGTGACCGCTTCATTGTATTCGGAGAAATTTATCGGAGATGCAAATCTCTCCGTTATGGTATAGAGAATTACAGGTTGCCCATCCCATGTTGTCTCACCCTTCTCCAGACTATCAACGAGACGAGTGACCTCCCCAAGAAATCCGAAATCCCAGACGAAATCTAGGGGCAAGGCGTCTTCTGGCACGGGAATTACATCATTATAGGTTAAGTTGTACCAAGCGTTATCCCGAAGAACGGATACCTGGGTTGTAAGACCGTTCAGATCACGTCGAATGAATACTCCTTCAATTATTTGTCTGTGTTCATTCAATAAGTACCATTCGTCCATGATGTATTCTTTTTCCATGACCTTGCCATCTGGCAACACTCCAATTTCGTCGTAATCCTCTTGCCATTGAGAAACGATATGAATCCAACCAGGTTTTGCATTGGCAGCAGCCCATTGCTCATTTAGCGATTGGACTTCTTGTGCAAGGTCTTCTCTCTGCTCCTTAAAATCAAGTACTAATTCATCCTCAATTTGAGCCGCATCTTCCGTTTGTCCGGTGTTTTGGGCAGCGATTAATAGATTTTCTTCCAGTGATTCTTGGGCATGCGTTAAGTTCGCGTTTCCACTGACAAGGGCAACGCTCCCTAAAACGCCTACCAAGAATAGCATTGCAGTGATTGGTACTATTATCTTTTTCATAATCTGAAAACCTCCTGTGTGTTTGTGATGTATTTTTGAGCAGTGTAGGTGCTACAGAGTTCTATCCAAACACAACAAGAGTATAACCTTCCTTTTGTAAAAAGCAGAAACAAAATGGGTATAAAATGGCGACAAATTGGCGTCAATGGAGGAATGGTACCAATCAATTTGTATGATGTAACAGGGTAATGTCAAGAATTTCCTGTAAAGTGCGGGCGGCACCCCGAATTTACAAAAAAACAAATGTACAACCGTGTAGCAGATTCCAGTTTCTGCTAGAACAGATTACGCAATCGAAAACCATAACCACGAACCGAGACAATATACCCAGGTTTATCACGCTTTATTCCTAACTTGTGTCTCAATCTTCTTACCAGACTTTTAACTTGCCCGCGAGTTCCCCCTTGTCCGCTATTGCATCCCCAAACGTTGTGAAGAATTTCATCAAACGAGAATGCCTTTCCAGGTACTGTCATGAGGTAATCCAGCAAATCAAACTCCAAGCAAGACAAATTTATCTCGCGGTTCTCCACCCAGACACGGCGAGATTCCCTATCAACTACCAGATTATTTACTCTGCATAAAGCACGTTGTTTTGTCTCTTTGAAGTCCATTTGCGCATCTACTGCCGAATTGAGCGACTTAGGATTTCAATCTATTGTTGTTCCCATACGAATTCAGCATATCCCATTCCGTCGACAAATTCAAGTGCTTTCTCGGCACTCTCTAACATATCCCGAACATAGTCCAGATACACCCGCTCCCTGCTCATATCTTTTGGGCCTCTTCCAGTATATATTTTCCAATGGCTGGCTTCAAACTATCCTTCATCACCAAGTCTACCTTCACCCCCAGATCATCGCTCAAGAAGTTTTCGAGCGCGACAAATTGAAACAGCGTCGGAACTTCTTCGAACGTGACCAACAAATCCAGATCACTTTCCATCCCCTCTTCTCCGCGCACATACGACCCAAACACTTCCAGCGTGCGCACATGATACATCTCTTGCAGTTGTGGAAGCATGGCTTTGAGCCGGGTTAGAATGTCTTGGAGCATGACAGGAGTTTTGTTCATACCAACCATTATACAACGAATTTGCGCCCATCCAACGAAACTGCCCAACTGGCAGACAATTTGAGATAAGAGATAGAATATAGACATAAAGTAGCAGAAGGAGAAGGATGAGCAAAAGTATGAGCTGGGAATGGCGAGAACATAATCGGGAGAAGGTGGAGAAAGCGTTACAAAAGGGAGAATATGATGCCATCTTGACGTCAAGGGAAAGTGCGCTGGCTACACTGGCCCACCTGGCATGGGAATTGGGGGTGTTGGATGCCGTAAAGCAGATCCGGGTCAGACGGCAGCGAGCGGGGATACCGGATGAACTGCTGCTGCGCACATTGGCTGTCTTGCCTTTTGTAGAAGCGGTGGGGTTGAGTGCAGCGGCAGAGACATTGTTTGCTGATGCGGCCTATGCTGTTTTGCACATCGAAGAACTCGTCACCTTGCTTGGCGGCGCACCCCCCAGGTTTCCTTTCCTCCCCGGTAGCGAGCGATTGCCTCCCTTTTCCTTATCTTGAATTGTCTGGTTCAATATGCGCCGCTTGACTCCACCACCTTTCTTCTCTACAATAGGGCTATGATGGCTTCATCCCCCTGCTTTGCCCTCAACGGCATGAGGCCTG
>CAZPSL010000058.1:0-9132 GCA_964589145.1 uncultured Anaerolineales bacterium | reverse complement strand
TGATCCTCGCCGCTTGCGCGCCCGCCGAGAAACTTCCTCCAGCCCCAACGGAGCGTGTCTCCCCTACCGATGAACCAACCCCGTACCCGGAAGCAACCCCTTTCCCTGAAGAAACAGATGCCGATACCGTGTATCCTGCTCCGGACAGGGAAACGGATATTTACATCCCCGTCACCAGCGGCAATGACACAAGTGCATATCCGGCGCCCCCGGATGAACCGATTGCGCTTCCGTCCATTGGTGATACTTCTTATCCTGTGCCAAGCATGAATGCTCTCCCCGCGAACATCAAACCTGAAAACATTGTAAAATTCGAGGATACAGCCCCGAAGCCTGAAGATAAAACGCTTACTCCCGGAGAGGTTTTTATTGACAGTATTGAAGCCATTGTGCAAGCAGATGAATCGAATACAGCCAATACCCTGGTTGCAGGGCAGGGCTTGTTGATTGCTGGTTATCTGCCCACACCTTGCAATCGGTTGAGAATTGCCGTTTCTGAGCCTGACAGGGAGGGGAACATTGAAGTCACCGCCTATACCGTCTCTGATCCCGGCGTGATGTGCATTCAGGTGCTGGAGCCGTTTGCCACCTTCGTTCCGTTGGCGGATTTGCCAGCAGGTCAGTACACTATCTCTGTCAATGATGGTGAACAGACCGCCGGAATGACCATCCCCTCGCCATAGCCCCTGTTTTTCTATCGCCCCCATCCCTTCCCCCTCCCCAACCCTCCCCCCGCCGGGGGGAGGGCAGGGGAGGGGGGAACACCGGCGTTTCTACAACATTTGCTTGCACCCTCCAATTCCCCCATCCCTGAGGAGTGCGAAGCCTGCCCGAAGGGTGAGGGGGGACACAGGATGGATAGGGGGACAGCAGGGTTTCTCTATCTGCATCACAGAAAGTGCATAGCAGCCTCTAGGACAGCGGGTTGAACCCGCCTGCGCGGCGGTGTTGTTATGTTCCCTGTTCGGCCAGTGCAATTGCCCCAAGCACACCGGCCCGCGGCCCCAGTTTTGGCGGGACAATGTATGTCTCGATGTGTTCCAGAATTTCTGCGGCCTGGATGTAACTGTTTAGCAGAGTTTGCACTTCTGTGCGTATGAGCGGGAACAGCCCTGGCGCATCCATTACGCCGCCCCCCATGATGATTCGCTGCGGCGAAAGCGTTGTGATGAGATTAACCAGCCCCATTGCCAGGTAATGGGCTTCCAGTTCCCAGGCGGGGTGACCGGGTGGAAGCGCTTCGGCGCGCTGTCCCCAGCGGGCTTCTATTGCCGGGCCTGAGGCCAGTCCTTCCAGGCAGTCTCCGTGAAAGGGGCAGGTTCCGCGAAAGGGATCGCGCTCCCAATCGTGGGGTAAGCGGATGTGCCCCATTTCCGGGTGGAGCAGCCCATGGAGGAGGTGCCCCTCCAGAATTGCCCCGCCGCCGATTCCGGTTCCAACGGTCAGGTACACGAAAGTCTCCAGCCCTTGTGCTGCTCCCCAGCGGTGTTCCCCCAAAGCGGCGGCGTTGACGTCCGTATCAAAGACAACGGGGACGCCCAGAGATGACTGCACTGCGCCCAGCAAGTCAAAATGTGCCCAGCCGGGTTTCGGGGTGGTTGTGATTTGGCCGTAGGTCGGGGAATCCGGGTTGGGGTCCACCGGTCCGAACGACCCGATTCCAATGGCCTGTACGGGGACCGGCAGGTTGCTGAAAAAACGAGTGACCTGCTTCAGGGTTTCTGCGGGGGTGACTGTCGGGAAACGTTCCAGGGCAAGAATGTCATCCGGCCTGCTGCCTGCCGCACAGACAAATTTCGTTCCCCCTGCTTCGATACCACCATAAAGATTCATGAATGTTGTCTTCTCCAGGCGGGTTTTGCTGTGTTGCGCTGAATGACATTGAGAATTTCATCTCCGTATTGTTCCAGCCGCCAGGGAGTGGGGGCCATGATTTCGGCGAGTTGACCGCGGTTTTGCGGGTTGGTTTCGGCGATTTCGTGGAGCAGGCTCTTTGGCAGCACCACGTCTGACTCGACGCCCATCGTTTGGGCGGTGCGCTTGCGCCACTGGCGCAGGTTCTCCACCCGTTGCAGAAAATCGTCGTCGGGACGCGGTTTGCGCGGCAGTTTTGGCGGTTCGGCACGCAGGCCGCGTTCCACGGCGCGCAACATCCCGTTTCCAAGCCAGCGGGCCTGCCTGGACGAAATTCCCTGGATGGATTCCAATTCTCGGATTGAGCGGGGACAGGTTTCGGCAATTTTGAGCAAAGCGCCGTTACTGATGACCTTGAACAGCGGGCGATCGAGGGTACGGGCTTTCTGGTCGCGGTAGCGGCAAATCTCTTGCAAGACAGCCTGCTGCTGCGGGGAGAGTTCACGCGCGCCGTTGATGTGCCAGCAGTCCGCGCCGTCACGCACTTGATGGGCGTGTACCTGACAGGCGCGGCGGAAATCCTCTTCGGCGATTGCCCAGCGTCCGGTGCGCTCCAGTTCCGCCTTGATGGTGTTGCGGAGGGGGATCAGGTAGTGCGTATCCAGTTGGGCGTAGGTCAGCATTTCTGGGGAAATGGGACGTTTTCCCCAGTTGGCGCGCTGGTACTTTTTCTCTACCTTGATACCGAAATGTGTTTGCAGCAACGAGCCCAGCCCGACGGCTTTCCACCCCAGGATGCGGGCACCGGCCATGGTGTCGAACAGGTTGTCGAAAGTGAAACCGAAATCCTGATCGAGCATGATCAGGTCGTATTCGGCGGCGTGGAAGATCTTTTCGATGTCGGGGGCGCTGAACAGAGGCTCCAACGGGGAGAGATCATCTAAAACAATCGGGTCTACCAGAAAATCCTGTTCGGGGATCGAAAACTGGAGCAGGCAGACGCGTTCATGGTAGGCGAACAAACTGTTGGATTCGGTATCTACCGCGACGACCGGCTCCGCCATCATCGCCTGGACGGCCTGGCGAAGTTTTCCGGGGGTGTCAACGAATATCGGCTTGGGGAGTTTTACAGAAGGCATGGCGCAATTATAGCCGATAAAACGAACTTTTTCTGGGATGTACGACTGCCGGTCGCGGGATTAGCGCAGTACCTTTTCGTAGATCAGGGCAGCGGAGCCGTCATTGTAGTAACGGGGCCAGGTGTCAATCCAGCGGTAACCGAAATCCTCATAGAGCCGGAGGGCAGCCTTGTTCTCCCGGCGGACGTTCAGCCGGATGCGGGCGACATCCAGGCGGGTTTCGCATTCCTTCAGGAGGGCGGAGGCGATCCCCTGTCCGCGGAATTCCGGCAAAACCCCGATGGTCGCAATCCAGGCCAGTTGATCGGATTTTCGGTCTCCGGCGACAAAGCCGATCATCCGCCCTTCGTGGACGGCTTTGAGGCGCACAAGGTTTGGATAGGTGAGCACGGCGAGCAGGTCGAGCAGGGGCCAGGCGTCTTTTGGAAAGCAGACCTGTTCAATGCGGCGCAAGTCCCCCAGATCGCGCCAGTTGGCGTTTTCGATGCGATACGGAGCGGAATCCGGCGGCATGGCGGCGGTGTTCAGGACAGGCAATCCGGGCAGGATTGCCTGTCCTGGGTGTCAAATTGAGCCTGGAGGGCCATCCACGCGCACGCGGTTTATCCCTTTTGGCCCTTGATGAAACTTTCCAGCAAACTGGTGAATTCCATCGGGAAGATGTACTTGGTGGAATCGGTTTGTCCCAGTTCCTTGAGGGTTTCGAAGTATTGCAGGGTCATGGTCTGCTGGTCAATTTTCTGCGCCACGGCGAAGATGCGCTCCAGGGCGGAGGCGTAGCCTTCTGCCTTGAGCAGTTGTGCCTCGCGTTGACCCTCGGCCTCGAGGATGGCGGATTCTTTTTGCCCCTCGGCACGCAGAATGGCAGCCCGCTTTTCGCCTTCGGCGACGTTGATGGCGGCGTCGCGCTGCCCGGTGGATTCGGTCACCTGGGCGCGGCGGTTGCGCTCGGCGGACATCTGGCGGTTCATCGCATCCAGGATTTCACGCGGCGGGATGATTTCGCGAATTTCCACGTTGGTTACTTTAACCCCCCAGCGCTCTGTGACTTCGTCAAGGCGGGTGCGCAGCATGTTGTTGATATGCTCGCGCTCGACCAGCACATCATCGAGTACGATGCCGCCGATGACAGCCCGCAGGGTAGTGGTTGCCATCCCCTGGGCAGCGGCCTCGAAATTCCCGACCTGCAACACGCTCTCCACCGGGTCGAGAATTTTGTAATACCAGATGAAATCAATTGAGATGCTGGCGTTGTCGGATGTGATTGCGGTCTGATGCGGGATTTCTCGTACCTGCTCCCGCAAGTCAACCCGTTTCCCCTTGTCGATAAACGGGATTAGCAGCACGATTCCCGGCCCTTTTGCCCCGACACAACGCCCCAGGCGGAAGATGACCAGCCGCTGGTATTCGGGGACGACCTTGATTGCGCTGGCGAGCATCAAAATGGCGACGAAGGTGATTATGCCCACCAGGCAGAGTATGAGACCGGCAGCGGCTTCGGCCTGTAGTGCGGGTGAGAGTAACATGGTGTACCTCCTGTGAAGTTATGAAAACGTACATAAACGGAATGTAGCCGTACTATGGTTCCGCCTGTTCAACAATTAGCATGAAGCCTTCACGTCCGACAACCCGTATTCGGCTGCCAGCCCGGATTGGCTGTGCACTTCGGGCAGACCACAACTCGCCATTGACCTGGACGGAGCCTTCTTCATGGATGTTGGATTTTGCCTCGCCTGCGACGCCAATCAAATCATCCAGATTGTGAGCAGGCGGGATTTCCACTGCCTCGATGGATTTTTGAGTTACAAGCCAGAACAATCCCCCCGCGAAGGCTGAAGTGACCAGAACCAGCCCGGGGTTGACCGCCAGAGTGTACCAGGCTTCTCCTTTGAGAATATAGGCGGCCCCGATGACCAGCGATAAAACCGAAACCACCAGGTAGAGTTTTTTGCGCGTTTTGAGAGTGATCCATAACGGAGGGAAGACGCCCGCAACCAGAAGAATCAGCGCCCAGTAATTCACCTGAAGGTGGAAAACGCCCCACCCTGCCAAAATCAGGACAAACAACGCTCCGAGTTCCAGTAATCCGGTACCGGGAACCAGCACTGCCATAAAAGCCAGCAACATCCCGCCGACGAGGAACAAATACACCAGGTTTGGGTTAAGCAGATAGGTTTCCATACGTTCTCCGCAGAGATGCAAGTGATGAATCCGTTATCTTCATTATACATGATTCCGGCTGCGGTACTGATGGTTTCTCCCGCATGGGTGCAGGCAAAAGATGTAGAAATCGGGCAGCCACATATCTCTGTCCTGCTCCTGACAGGGCGGGGTGTTCGGTGCTTGTTCTGTTCGCAAAATGAAGGCTGGCAGTCCTGCCAGGACTGCCAGCCTTGTGCGCGGGGCGAGGGAAACACATAGGAATTGCTACAACATTTGCCTGCTCCCGAAGGATGGGGTGCAAGCAAATGTTGTAGAACGCCGGTGTTCCCCCCACCCAACCCTCCCCCCGGCGGGGGGAGGGCAGGGGAGGGGGGAAGGAAGCAGTTCTCATAGACTGCCCACTTTCTACTTCTTTTGCCTGCTCCCGAAGGACGCTCTTGCTTGACCCAAAACCCGGCTCACGGTAAAATCGGGACGCAATGCGGGAGTCGCCAAGTGGTAAGGCATCAGCCTTCCAAGCTGACATTCGCGGGTTCGAATCCCGTCTCCCGCTCTGGAAGCCGTCGGGGCACAACATCCGGCGGCCTTCTTTTCCGGGCCCATAGCTCAGTGGCAGAGCAGGCGGCTCATAACCGCTCGGTCACAGGTTCGATCCCTGTTGGGCCCACTGACATTCCTCGCTGATAAGCGTTACCCACGCGGGATTCATCTCCAAGCCCAGGGCACATGCCCTGGGCTTTTTGTGACTCGGCCCTTTCCCCCCACCCAACCCTCCCCCCAACGGGGGGAGGGCAGGAGAAGGGGGCAACAGGCTTTCAGCCCGCTCTTTTGGGAGAAACCACTACCCGAAACCCGCTGTCCCTGCCGTAACTGAATTTTGCCCGATTTCTACAACATTTGCCTGCACCCCTCGATATGCCGTGCTTCCGCCGTAAACAGTTCAATGATAAAATTTGTTGTCGCTGCCGGGCCCTGTTATGAACTTTTCTACTCCCCCGCCTGTGTGTTTCTCCCGGCTCTTTATCTGCACTCCAACTGGCAAAGCGAGGACAACATGCGCATTATTCGATTTATCTTTCTCTCCCCTCACGAATCCCGCCTGCGGGCGGGCTGGCGGTTACTGCTGCAAACGCTGTTGTGGATAATCCTGCAAATGGTTATCGGGGTGCCGCTGATACCGGCTTTATCTGGTTTGCACTCTGATCTGATTGCGATGGGCATCGTCGGCCTGGTTGCGACGACTGTATCGGTTTACATTGCCCGCCGCTGGCTGGACAAGCGCAAGTTTGTCAGTTTGGGGCTGCGCGTCAGCCGCCGCACCTGGCGGGACATCCTGGCAGGTGTTGTCATCGCCGGGTCACTCATGGGACTGGTTTACCTCATCGAATGGGCAACAGGATGGCTCACGTTTAATGGATTTGCCTGGCAGGTTGACCCCTGGAGCGTGGTTCTGCGCGAGGTGCTAACCTTCATCGTTGTGTTTGCCCTCGTCGCCTGGAACGAAGAACTGCTCTCCCGCGGTTATCACCTGCAAACGCTGGAGAGCGGGCTGAACACCTTTTGGGCGGTTTTTCTGTCCTCGGCGGTGTTCGGCGTGATGCACCTGGGGAACCCCAACGCTACCTGGGTCAGCGCGCTGGGCATTCTGCTGGCAGGAATCTTTCTGGCTTACGGCTACCTCGTCACCCGTCAACTCTGGCTGCCGATCGGTTTGCACCTCGGCTGGAACTTCTTCGAGGGTGTGGGCTTCGGCTTTCCCGTCAGCGGGCTGGATACCTATCCCCTCACCCGAATCACTGTCTCCGGCCCCGAAATGTGGACCGGCGGCGCCTTCGGCCCCGAAGCCGGACTGATCATCATCCCCGCGTTGGCGGTAGGGGCCGGGTTGATTTGGCTTTACAGCAAACGGCGCGTGGCGTGAGGCGGGAGTTGGGAGTCGGGAGTCGGGAGTCGGGAGAGAAATGAGCGAAAGACAAAAGATGCGGAGTTACCATGATCTGATCGTCTGGCAGCGTTCTGTGGAATTTGTGATTGCCGTCTACGAAGTGACGCGTAATTTTCCATCGTCCGAAAAATACGGCCTGATCTCGCAAATTCAGCGCGCCGCGGTATCCATCCCATCCAACATCGCTGAAGGGCAAGCGCGCAACACGCCTGCCGCGTTCGCCAACCATGTTGACATCGCACTTGGCTCCGCGGCTGAACTGGAAACCCAATTGCTCATCGCCCTCAAAATCGGCTATCTGGAACAACCGGCCTATGATAAACTCGTTACCGAATTGACTGAAATCAACCGAATGCTTTACGGCTTGCTCCGCCGACTCCGACCAAAGAGTCGTTAGTTGGGAGTCGGGAGTCGTTAGTCGGGAGTCGAGAGGCGTTAGTTGGGAGTTGGGCATCAGGTGTATTTTCCACCAAAAACTCCCTACTCCCGACTCACCACTCGCGACTCACTGCTCCCGACTCCCTGCTCCCGACTCACCACTCTCGACTCCCTGCTCCCCGCCATGTTTCTCCTCGCCCTTCTCCCCATCCTCGTCATCCTTGCCCTGATGCTCGGCTTTCGCTGGGGAGCCTCGCGCGCCGGTGGAGTCGGCTACCTGACCGCACTGCTCGTCGCGGTGACTGCCTTCGGCGCGGGGCCGGAACTGCTGGCGGTTGCTCATGGCAAAGCCCTGCTGCTGACCCTCGATGTTCTCTTCATCATCTGGATGGCGTTCCTGCTGTTCCGCGTTGCCGACGAGGCCGGGGCAATCCGCACCATCGGGCGCGCCCTGCCCCACCTGACCGCCGACAAAGGGATGCAAGCCCTGATTATCGGCTGGGTGTTCGCCTCGTTTTTGCAGGGCGTGGGCGGCTTCGGCGTGCCCGTGGCGGTGATCGCTCCCATCATGGGCGGGCTGGGCTTCGCGCCGCTGGCGGCGGTGGTGATCCCCTCGGTGGGGCACTCGTGGGCGGTCACGTTTGGCTCGCTGGGATCCTCCTTCAACGCCATGATGGCGGCAACCGGCCTGCCCGCGGAGACCCTTGGCCCGCCCGCGGCCTTTTTCCTCGGGGTGGCGGGCATCGGTGTCGGGCTGATGGTCGCGCACGCCGCCGGGGGCTGGAGCGCGGTGCGCCGCCTGCTCGTCCCCGCGCTGCTCATCGGCGCGGCAATGGGCGCAGGGCTGTACGCCGCGGTCGCCGCCGGGCTGTGGAATGTCGGCTCGTTTCTGGCTTCACTGGTGGGGATGGCGGTCGCCTTCCCGCTGGCGCGCCGCTTCCGCGGGAAGATGGGCGATAACGGGGCGCTGGACCTCCGTCAATTGGGGATTGCCCTCTCTGGGTACGCGGTGTTGATCGTCATCACCCTGGGGATACAGTTGATCCCAGGGGTGAGAGGCACCCTCGGGCAGGTGCGCTTCTCGCTGGATTTCCCGGAGGTCAGCACAGCCCTGGGGTACGTCACGCCCGCGGGGGCCGGCCGCCAAATCCCCATCTTCCGGCACGCCGGCGCAATTTTGCTCTACGCCTCGGCTGCCGCGTATCTCATCTACCGCCTGGCGGGATGGTACACGCCCGGCGCGGCGCGGCGCATCCTGCACGGGACGGTGACCAGGGTGATGTCCTCCAGCGTGGGGATTGCCTCGATGGTGGCGATGGCGGTGGTGATGCAGCACGCCGGGATGACCGAGACGCTGGCGCAGGGGCTGGCGCAGGGCACGGGGCGGTTTTTTCCGCTGGTTTCGCCGTGGATCGGCGCGCTGGGCGCGTTTATGACCGGCAGCAACACTAACTCCAACGTGGTGTTCGCCGCCCTGCAAATGCGCACCGCCGAACTGCTGGGCTACAGCGTGGCGTTCATCCTCGCCGCACAGACCTCCGGCGGCGCGCTCGGCTCGGTGATTGCGCCCACCAAAGTTGTCGTCGGCGCCTCCACGGGCGGGATGGCAGGCCGTGAGGGCGAGGTGATGCGCAAGATGCTGGGCTACACCGC
>CAZPSL010000057.1:0-4903 GCA_964589145.1 uncultured Anaerolineales bacterium | reverse complement strand
CTGACCCCGCGCGATCCCGCTCAAGGCGGGGACCTGCCAACCCCCGACAAAATCATTACTATCGTGATTGAAGAGAAATAGCCTGACGCGGCAACACGATGAGGAAATAGGGTGAGGAGGCAGGGGAACAGGGAGTTGGGTATTGGGGGGTGGGTTTCAGATTTTGTGCCTCCCTGCTGCCCCGCTTGCATACCTGTCTCCCGGCCCGCCTTCCCCTCTGCCACTTGCACGCTGCACACCTGCCCCCGCTTTGCAGTTGAGAAAATGATGCCTTCCCGAAAATCTCCTGTCCACTGGCCTTCTGTCTGGCAACTGGTATTGAGCGTGCTCGGTATCCTGGGGCTGTGGGGCGTTGCCGCGCTGATGCTGGTGACAACGGTCTCCGCCGCGTTCTCCGGGGATACGCTGGGGGCGACGGCGATTCTGCTGAATGCCGCCGGGCTGGGATTCTCCGGGGTGCTGTTGATCCCCTCCGCGGGGTACGCCCTGATGCGTCTGCTGGGGAAGCCGTTCACGCGGCACTTTCCGCTGCGCTATCTGAGTTGGATCATCCTGTTCTTCCCGCTGGTCATCCTGCTGGGGCACTTCGCCTCGCGGTCCGTGGCAGGCGGGTACCTTTTCCTGCCGGTGTTCCATATTCTGGCGGCGTTGATACCGGTTATCTGGCTGCTCTCGATCGGGTTACGCGGCCTGCCGACCGGCTCGCAGCAGCGATCCTGGGGTGTGTTCGGCATCGGGATGGTCGGCGCGCCGCTGCTGAGTTTGCTCTCAGAAGCCGCGGTGCTGCTCATTCTGGGAATGTTCGTTTTTTTGTACCTGATGCAAGACCCGGAAATTCTGGATTTCTTTCTGGCGGCTGCCAGCAGCCCGGTTTCCCCCGACCCGGAAGTGTTGATCAAACTGGTTGAGCCCTACCTGATGCGTCCCGGCACGCTCTATCTGGTGCTGGTGTTCGGGGCATTGCTCGTCCCCCTGCTGGAGGAGATGTTCAAACCCATCGGTGTCTGGCTGCTGGCGGGGCGCGGCATCTCCGCCGCGGAAGGGTTTGCTGCCGGGCTGCTCAGCGGCGCGGGGTACGCGCTCTTCGAGAACTTCACCCTGAGCGCAGGAGGCGGCGGGGACGGCTGGGCGATGACCGCCGCTGCCCGCACGGGCACCAGCCTTGTTCACATGCTCACCACCGGGTTAGTTGGCTGGGCATTAGCCCTGGCATGGCGGGAAAGGCGTTATTTGCGGCTAGCGGGCACTTACCTGCTGGCAATTCTCATTCACGGGATGTGGAACACAATGGTAATTCTGACCGCGGTTTCAGGATTTTCCACGGATGAACTGCCGCTCCCGGATGCTCTCGCCCTGGTGGGGGATGTGGCACCTTTTGTGATTGCGGCGCTGCTCATTTTTGGGTTGCTTCTGCTCCTGAGGCTGAACGCATCCTTCAGGAAATCGGTTGCCGAAGCGCAAACTCCCCATGCGCCTTCCCCTGACCGTGCTATAATGCCGCCTGCTGTTCGACAGCCTGCCGAAACTGCTGACTTTGAAAAGGACTTACACAGTTGAGGCGCGGGGCGCACAACCTGTCAGGATTGGCACAATTCATATCCGCCGATTAACACCGTTTTGCACCCCAGCCCAAATACGAAGAGCGGAACACCGTCGGGTGCCCCGGCGGTGCCTCGGCAACAAACTGTTAGGACTGGCAGTCCTAAACCGCCCTGAAAAGGAAAACGTAAACGATGGAATTGCTGATTGAACTGTTTGAGTTATTTTTGCATCTGGACGATTACCTGGCCCAGATCATCTCCCAATACGGCGTCTGGACGTATGCGCTGCTCTTTTTTGTGATTTTCATGGAGACAGGCTTTGTAGTCACGCCCTTTTTGCCGGGTGATTCGCTGCTCTTTGCCGCGGGGAGTTTCGCCGCCCTGGGAGTGCTCAGCCCCTGGTGGCTGGTGGTTTTGATGAGCGCGGCTGCCGTTTTAGGTGATTCGCTTAACTATGCGATCGGGCACTATATCGGGCCAAAGGCGTTTAGCGGCAATATCCGCTTTCTGAAAAAGGAGCATCTCGAAAAAACCCAGGATTTCTACGACAAGCACGGCGGCGTGACCATCATCCTGGCACGTTTCATCCCCATTGTGCGCACTTTCGCCCCGTTTGTAGCCGGTATCGGTACCATGCACTACGGCAAATTCATCACCTACAATGTGATTGGAGGCATCTTGTGGGTGAACATTTTCGTCTGGCTGGGGTATTTCTTCGGCAATATCCCCTTTGTCAAGGAGAATTTTGAAATCACAATTGTGCTCATCATCCTGATCTCCTTGCTGCCGATGCTCTACGAATACATCGCCGCGAAGATGCGCAAGCCCGAGACGGAAGAAACAGAAGCGTAGAGAAAATTTTCCCGCTGCGTTTTTGGCAGGGGCGCGATCTGCTGGTAGTAGCAGGGGCGTGACTGCCGGTAGTAGCAGGGGCGTGATAGAATCACGCCCCTACTTATTTTTTACGGCACCAGTTGCAGGTGCGCCTCGGCATTTGCCTCGATGTCAGGCCGCTCCCAATACCAGGGGTGATACTGAATCAGCCGCCAGGGGTCTGCCATGTCAATGTAGTGGGGATGGTAAGGATGCCCTGACTGCCCGGTGGTGTGCATCATCCACGAGGCGGAAAAATCGCTCAAATCCACAACCATCCGCATGGAGGGCATCCAGTAGGCCTCGTAAGATTCCATCGTGTGCCAGGAGGTGGCGTTGACGATGGTAGTCCCGCCGCTGACGCGGAAGGGGCCGCGGTCAAAAGCCCGGTTGATGAAGGGGAAATTGGTCATCACCGCGTGGTGGAAGGTGATGGTGTGCAGATCGCCCCAGGCCCAGTTGGCGGGGTCCTTGCCGCTGAGTTTTTGCAGTTCCCTGACGGCATCGGCGAAGGCGCGGGCGAAAATATCATCGCGGCGTTCCACCTCCGGGGTAGTCTGATCATCCCACCAGAGGGAATCGGGATCGTCAATCAGGTGGCGGAAGAACTCCTGGGCGGGGTGCCCGCCTTCGGGCGGAGTATCTTCGGGGTAGTCATCATTCAGCGCAGCGGCGTTGAGGTGCTTCCAAAAAACGGCGTACAGCGCGGCGGGCGCAGAATCCATCCCCATCTGGTAATCCCAGTTTTCAAACAGGGCGCGGTACCGCTCCAAATCGGGGTCGTCCAGCGGGATGGAAAGCAGCACCTCCACAATGCCGGGTGCGTTGATGTCCTTGTTGTCGCCCTGCATCTGCCTGATGTAATCGGCGTCAATCGGGCCGGGAGCGTCCTCAATCATCTCCACGATGCGGGCGGCGCGGGCGCCGTAAGCCCAGTAGTAGTTGATGAAGTAGGGGTATTCGGGGGTCACAACGGCGTTGTTGGCGCTGACGATGTAGCCCTCCGGCGGATTGAAGGCGTAGGGCAGTTCTTCGAAGGGGATGTAGCCCTGCCACTCGTATTCGCCCGTCCAGCCGGGAACCGGCAGCCGCCCGTCGTGGCCGTCCACGCGGATGGGGATCGTGCCGGGCATCTGGTAGCCGATGTTGCCGTCCACGTCGGCATAGACCAGGTTTTGGGCGGGGACGGCGAATTTTGTCGCTGCCTGGCGGAATTCCTCCCAGTTTTGGGCGGTGTTGAAACCGAAAATCGCGCAGAAGGTGCAACTCGGCTCCAGCGCCGTCCAGCGCAGGGCGATGGCATAATTTTCGGGGAGATCGATTCCCGCCTCCTCGCGGAAATCTTCCAGCCCGAAGACGTCGGTGATGATCGGCCCGTGGCGGGTGATGCGGACGGGAAGTTCGACGGGTTCCTTGCCCGCGACGTTGATCCGCTCCGTGAGGGTTTCCATCTCGACCCACTCACCCTGAAATTCGTACTGATTCGGGTTTTCGGGGTTGATCTTCTCGATGTAGAGGTCCTGCACATCGGGGCCGACGTTGGTGAACGCCCAGGCGATGCGGTTGTTGTGCCCGACCACGATACCCGGCGCGCCCGCGAATGCCACGCCGATCACGTCGAAACCGCAGCCCTCGCAGTGCAGCCCGACCTCGTACCAGATGGAGGGAATCCGCTCCCCAAGGTGCATATCGTTGGCGATCAGGGGCAGCCCGGTAGCGGTGCGCTCCCCGGAGATTGCCCAGTTGTTGGAGCCGATGCCCTCGAAGCCGCCGCCGGTCAGGGCGTTGAGCGCATCCGCCTGTGCGGCGGCTTCATCCAGTGCGGGGAGCGCGGCGAGTGCCAGCGTGGTCAGTGACGACGGTGCATCGGCTGTGCCGGTGGTCAGGTGCGGGTGGGGCACAACAACCGGACGCTCATCGAAAGCGTAGGGCGGATAAAGTTCGTCAATCTGCTCCGGGGTGAAGTGCTGGAGCATTTTGGCAAGGAAAATTTCGGCGCGCATGTTGTCGCCCAAATCCCAGGACATGGCTTTGGCCCAGGTCATGGTGTTGAGCGGAGTCCAGGGGGCGGGTTCGTAATTCGGGTTGAGGAGCGGCAGAAAGGCGTATTCGAGGGCGATTTCATCGCCGGAGCGTCCGGCGAGGTAGGCGTTGACTCCCTCGGCGTAGGCTTCCAGGGCGGCGACCAGTTCCGGGTCGGCGTTGTCCAGTTCTTCCTGAGCGACGCGCTCCCACCCCAGGGTGCGGATGAACTTGTCGGTATCCAGCAGGTTCTTCCCCAGCAGTTCCGAGAGGCGTCCTGCGCCCTGATGCCGCCAGAAATCCATCTGCCAGAAGCGGTCTTGTGCGGTGACGTATCCCTGTGCGAAGAACAGGTCGTGCTGCGAGGTGGCGTAAATGTGCGGCACGCCGTATTCGGTGCGGTACACCTCCACGGGAGCGTCCAGCCCGTCCACCTGGAGGGTGCCTTCGACCTGCGGGAAGGATTT
>CAZPSL010000056.1:0-9701 GCA_964589145.1 uncultured Anaerolineales bacterium | reverse complement strand
GGTACTCGTTCCATGAAACCAGCACCGCGACCGGCTTCCCCCGTCGGGTGATGGTCACGCCGGGGCTGGTTTCGGCATCGCGCAAAATGGCGGTGAAGCGGTTGCGTGCTTCGGCAACGGAATAACGCTTGTTCATCGGGGTACCTCCGGTAAATAGCCATCTACATAGCCATTTTAGCGGGGGAGCGGGCTGGTGTCAAGTCGTCGTGTCGAGTGGGTGCAGGCAAAAGATGTAGAACGCCGGTGTTCCCCCCACCCAACCCTCCCCCCGGCGGGGGGAGGGCAGGGGAGGGGGGAAAGGAAGCAGTTCCCATAGACTGCCCGATTTCCACAACATTTGCCTGCACCCTGTCAAGTGCTCCAGTGTCACGGGAACACGGGAACACCTGACACAGAAACACCCTCAAAACCCCAACTCCTTCAGCGTCTGCGCTTCGTCAAAATCCACCGCCCGCTTTTCGCCCAGCAGTTCCGCCCAAAAAGCATCGTTGTAGCGGCGGGAGCGCACCGGCAGCGGCATGGGAACTCCCCAGCCCAGCAGCAGCACCTCCTCCTTCGGCTGGAGCCGCGCCAGCATCCCGCGCAGCGCCTCCCGTCCCGCCAGGCCGGAGAGCACCGCCCGGATGTCATCGTCATCCCCCAGCCAGCCGGAGATGCGCGTCCCCAGTTGCGACATGACCTCATCGTAAATCTGCGAGGGCCGCTGGTCAATAATCAGCAGGGTGACGTAGTACTTGCGCAACTCGCGGGCGATGGTGCTGAAGGTGGTCTGCCCGGCCATCTCGCGGTTGAGCAGTTTATGGGCCTCCTCCACCACAATCACCAGCGGACGCGGCTCCTCCCGCCCCGAAGAGCGGTACGCGTTGGTGCGCTGCTCCCACCGCTCGCGGATTTTGCGCGTCAGCAGGTTGCTCACCAGCAGGTAATCCAGGTCGCTTTCATGCTCGCCGAAGGACAGGATGACATGCTGCCCGTTCTCCAGCGCCTTGACCACCTCGCCGATGCCGTCCGCCGCCGGGTTTTCGACCACATAAGGCAGGTTGAACACCCGCCGCAGTTTGTTGTGCAGCCCCTCGGCGGCCATCTGGTTGACGCCCTCGCGGTTAGCCCATGCCGCCACGCTGTCCGGCGCGGGGATTTTCTTGCCGTCATCCCCCTCGATGAACGCGCCGACCTTCATCGCCTTGAACTTGCGGAACCAGTTTTCCGCATCGAAAGTTTTGACCAGCGCGTCCAGGGTGGTGGGCGTGGTCTCGCGCAGGTTGAGTTCGCGGCTCAGCAGTTCGATATCCGCCGGACGGATGTCGCGCATGGCGATTTCCAGGTTGAAATCGGGAACCTGCCCCCGGATTTTTGCCCTGCTCCCCAAGCCGACCACCCGCACCCGCCCCGGGAACTTCGTCCGCAGCCCGATGACGCGCTCCCCGGTATCCGAGGCGATGTCATCCAGCCCGTACTCGTTGTGCATGTCGAACACCAGCACCGAGGCGGTGTTGGCGTGGATCAGCCCCGCCAGCACGATGCGCGTCAGGAAGGATTTGCCCGTGCCCGTGGCGCCGAAAATCCCCGAGGAGCGCTGGACAAACTTCGCCAGGTTGATGCGCACCGGATGCCCCTGCTCGCGCGTCTCCCCGATGACGAAATTGCCCGCTTCATCCCTGCCGAAGATTTCGGCGATGTCGCCCTCGTTGGCGAGGTAAACCTTCGAATGGTGCGGCGGCACGGTTTTGACAGGCAGCGGGCGGGCGCTCCCCCCCTCGCCCCCGCGGGATTCCGCCCATTGGGGGTATTCCGGCGAATCCAGCGGCGGCCCGACCTCGTACATCAGCGCGGGGAGAATCTCCAGGTTGGTGTAGAGGGTCTGTCCGTGGAGGAGGCGCGCAATCCCCGGCGGGAAGCGGTCTTCGCTCTGCTCGTCGGCGAAGCGCGGGTCGGTCGCGCCGAGTTGGAGGTCGGTCACCAGGCCGTAAAAATGCCACGGCAGGGCTTCGATGACCACGAAGGCGCCCTCCTGCACCTCGCTGGCGGGCACCTCCAGCCGGGTGCGGAAACTCTCCTTCAGCCCTCCGCCGATGATATAGCCGATGGGTTTTCGACTGCCAATTTCAGATTGTGGATTGTTGATTGCTGATTGCCGGTTGGTCATGGCTCACTTCCTGGAGAGATTCTTGCGCGTAGTTTTTACAGTTGCAGTCAGGATCGCCACAATTTCATCGGCTTCCTGCATCAAATCGGTCAAGCGGGTTTCGGGAACCATATCAGATTCAATGAGCATTTCCATCCAAATAGCGATTCGTCAGCCTCTTCAATGGCAATGCCCACTTTTGCCGCAAATTCTGCTTTGGAACGCCCCCGACAAGCCGCCCGATAATTTGCCCCAACCGAAGTAGCCGAGCGCAACAGCTGATTTCCAATCACCCGCCCCGTTTGCGTGTGGGGTAAGGCCTCCACCAAGCGAATCACTCGTAACCCAAACTGTTTAGTTCGCCGTTGCAGTTCATATTTATCCATCATAACCCTAAATCCCAAATCAAAAATCAGAAATCCTCAATTTCCCCAAGCGCGCCGAGAACGGCCATCAGGGAGGGATAATCGTCCCGCAGGAGGGTGATCAACTCGCGGGTGGCATCCTGCGCCCATTGGGGATTGCCCGCCTTCCGGTGCGCCGCGCCAGCCTGTTCGATGTGGGCGGCCAGCAGTTCCCCCAGGGGAGCATCCTGCACCCGCAAAACGTGCCGAAAGTAGCCGAACCGCCCCGCGCTGGTGAACGCCCGCAGTTCGTCGGCATCGCACTGATAAATCACGTCCAAACTCAGCGGCGGACGGGGCGGCAGCAGGTGACGGATCGCCCCATTTTGACGGTAGCCCACCGTCAGCACGCTGATTTCCACCGGCACGTTGCGGTTGATACGGTTATCGGCAATCACGGCGGCATCCACCCCCTCGGCGGTGACCAGTTGGCGCACAATCCCGTCATCGTCAATGTGGATGTCGTAAATCAGGCCGTAAATCTGGTAGTCATCGCCCAGGGGCACCCGCACCAGACCGCCAAAGGTGGGCGAATCCAGTTGGGAAACCCGGCAGCCAACCACAAATCCGGTGGTGCCCGCTCGCAGGAGACGTCCGATTTCAAGTTTTTGGGTCATGGGTGAGTCCTTCTTCGTCGGAAAATCTAAAGGGCTGGCAGACTTTTACGTTTTCTGTTGGTAATTGGTAAAACTGGTAACTGGTAACTGGTGATTGGTTATTTGGGACGGGAAAAACGCAAAATTAGTTTACCACGGTATGAACGCGCTAGCGGCGCCCAGCGACCAGTGCTACCCAATCCTCAATCTGATGCCGCGCAACGACGCTCAGGCCGTGTTCCGCCAGTTTTGCGCGCATCGCATCTTCCTGCTCCTCCAGAATGCCGGAGAGCATCAGCACGCCGTCGGGGGTGAGCAGGCCGCCGAGGCCCTCGTCGAGCAGGCGGCGCAGGATGTGCGCCAGGATGTTGGCGACCACCAGCGGGGCGCGGCGGATTTCAAAAACGCCGCGCTGCACTTCGGGCACGGAGCCGAGCGCAACGGTGAAATGCTCTCCCACGCCGTTGGCGGCGGCGTTTTCGCGGGCGGCGGGGATAGCATCGGGTTCTACATCCACCCCGAAGGCGCGGGCGGCGCCCAACTTGAGAGCGGCAATCCCCAAAATGCCAGAACCACACCCAACATCCAGCACGTCGCGCCCCTGCGGGGTGCAGGTTTCCAGCAATTCCAGGCAAAGTTGGGTGGTAGGGTGCGTCCCCGTGCCGAAGGCCATCCCCGGATCAATGCGGATGGGGATGCGGCGGTCGTCGGGCGGCTGCATCCAGGCGGGGACGATGATCAACCGCTCGCCGACGGGGACGGGTTTGTAGTGCTGTTTCCAGTTTTCGGCCCAGTTGGTTTCGCCGACGGTGCGGAAGACGGGCGGCGGCAGGGGGCGGATGCGCCCCAGGTGCCAGAGCGACTCCTCGACCCGCTGGCGGGTTTCCTCGATGCGCCCGTCAGATTCCAGGTAGGCGCACACCCGCAGAGGCCCGACGGGACGACCCTCGCCCTCGGTTTCGGGAGCGATGGAGGTGCTTTCGATGACCACGCCGTTGGGGGCGAAGCGCGCCAGCACCTCGGCGACGGCTTCCGCCATTTCGCCGTCCACTTCCAGGGAGATTTCAAGCCAGTTCATGGGAGTCGGGAGTGGAGAGTCGGGAGTGGGGAGTCGGGAGTCGTTAGTGGGGAGTCGTCAGTGGGGAGTTGTTGGTTTGTGGAGGGAGGAGAGTGGCGGGTGGAGGGAATAAAGCGAGAGCCGCGAGCGCACTCACGACTCTCGACTCACGACTCTCGACTCACGACTCACAACTCTCGACTCGCCCTCACCCGCCCAGGACATCTTTCAGGCGGTCGAAGAAGCCGCGTTCCTGCGGTTTGACCTCGCTCCCCAAACTCTTGCCGAGTTGCTCGAAAAGAGCACGCTGCTCGGCGGTGAGCGATTTGGGGATTTCGACGTTGATGATCACCAGTTGGTCGCCGCGGCCCTTGCCCCGCAGGTGGGGAACGCCCTTGCCGCGCATTCGAATGATGCGCCCCGGCTGGGTTCCTGCCGGAATTTTCAGGAATACATCCCCATCCACGGTGGGGACTTTGACTTCGTCTCCGAGGGCGGCCTGGGCAACGTTGATGTTCAGGTCGAGCAGGATGTCGTCATCGCGCCGCCGGAAGTAGCGGTGCGGCTGAACGTTGATCACCAGGTACAGGTTTCCGGGCGGCCCGCCGTTGACACCGGGCTGGCCCTCGCCCGCGAGGCGAATTTGGGTGCCGGTATCCACTCCGGCGGGGATGGCGACCTTCTTGCGGCGGGTTTTGCGCACCAGCCCGCGTCCGCCGCACTCCCGGCAGGGCGTGGAAATCACTTCGCCGCGGCCCTTGCAGGTCGGGCAGGTGGTGACTTGTACCATCGAGCCGAGGATGGTTTGCCGCGTTTGCCGGACTTCGCCGCGCCCGCCGCAGGTGGCGCAGGTGGTCGGCGAGGTTCCGGGTTCCGCGCCGGAGCCGTGGCAGCGGGGGCAGGTTTCGTCGCGGGTGATTTCGATCTCTTTCTCGGTGCCGAAAACTGCTTCCTCGAAGGTCAGGCTGATGCGTTTTTGCAGGTCTGCGCCGCGCCGCGGGGCATTGGGGGAGCGCCGCCGTGCCCCGCTGAACCCCCCGAAACCGAAATTGCTGAACAGGTCTCCGAAAATATCGGAGAGGTCCACCTCCGTCCAGTCGGGAACGCCGCCGGCACCTTGCACGCCTGCATGACCGAAGCGGTCATAGGCGGCACGTTTTTCCTCGTCCGAGAGCACCGCGTAGGCTTCGTTGATCTGTTTGAACTTTTCCTCGGCGTCCGGTTCCGTGCTGACGTCGGGATGATACTGGCGGGCCAGTTTGCGGAACGCGGCTTTGATCTCTTCCTGGGTCGCGTTTTTGGAAACGCCGAGTGTTTCGTAATAATCTTGGGGCATAGGACTCGAAGAGATGAGTTTTGTGCGGGTGACACCCGCACAAAACTCATCTTGTTTATTGGATTTTAGGCTTCGGTGAAGTCTCCCTCGATGACATCATCATCGGGGCTGCTGGGAGGCTGTTCGCCACCCGGAGGCGGGGTGAAGCCCTCGCTTCCGGGCATACCACCGCCCGGCATCGGGCCGCCAGGCTGCTGATAGGCCGCTGTGCCGATCTTCTGCACAACCTGGGTGAGTTCCTCCGTGGCCTGCTTAATCGCCTCGGTGGAAGCGTCGGGGTCTTCGAGCAGTTTCTTGACCTCCTCCACCTTGGCGGTGACTTCGCTGCGTACATCTTCCGGGACCTTGTCGCCCAGGTCTTCGAGGGCTTTCTCAGCCTGGTAGGCCATGTTATCAGCGTTGTTGCGAGCCTCGACCTGTTCCTTGCGCCGCTGGTCTTCTGCGGCGTGCATCTCGGCCTCGCGCTTCATGCGCTCGATTTCCTCCTCACTCAAGCCGGAGGAGGCTGTAATGGTGATGTTCTGGCTGCGTCCGGTGGCCTTGTCCTGTGCGGTGACCTTGAGAATGCCGTTGGCGTCAATATCGAAGGTCACTTCGATCTGCGGAACACCGCGCGGCGCGGGCGGGATGCCGTCCAGGATGAACCGCCCCAGGGATTTGTTATCCGCAGCCATGGGACGCTCGCCTTGCAGGACGTTGATTTCGACCTGGCTCTGGTTGTGCGCCGCGGTGGAGAAGATCTGGCTCTTGCGGGCCGGGATAGTGGTGTTGCGCTCAATGAGCGGAGTTGCCACGCCGCCCAGGGTTTCCACCGAGAGAGTCAGCGGGGTCACATCCAGCAGGAGGATGTCCTTGACATCGCCGCCCAACACGCCGGCCTGAATCGCCGCGCCGATTGCCACAACCTCATCGGGGTTGACGCCCTTGTGCGGCTCCTTGCCGCCGAAGAACTTCTTGACGGCTTCCTGCACGGCGGGCATACGGGTCATTCCGCCGACCAGCACAATCTCGTCAATATCGCCGGGCTTGAGGCCCGCATCATCCAGCGCCTGCTGAACCGGTCCGAGCGTGCGCTCGATCAGGTCAGCGGTCAACTGCTCCAGTTTGGCGCGGGTCAGCGTCAGCACCAGATGCTTTGGCCCGCTGGCATCGGCGGTGATGTAGGGCAGGTTGATCTCAGTCTTGCCGAGGCTGGAAAGTTCGATCTTGGCCTTTTCGGCCGCTTCCTTGAGCCGCTGCAAAGCCTGGCGGTCCTGCCGCAGGTCAATGCCGGTATCTTTTTTGAATTCATCGGCCAGGTAGTCAATGACGCGCTGGTCGAAGTCGTCTCCGCCCAGGAAGGTATCACCGCTGGTCGAGCGCACCTGGAAGACGCCTTCGCCTACATCCAGAATGGAGATATCGAAGGTGCCGCCGCCCAGGTCGTAGACTGCGATGACCTCGTTCTTCTTCTTGTCCAGCCCGTAAGCCAGCGAAGAAGCGGTCGGCTCATTGATGATGCGCAGCACTTCCAGACCGGCAATCTTGCCCGCGTCCTTGGTTGCGTTGCGCTGAGAGTCGTTGAAGTATGCCGGAACAGTGATCACCGCCTGGGTGACCGGCTCGCCCAGATAGGCTTCGGCATCCGCTTTGATTTTGGCGAGAATCATCGCCGAAACTTCCGGCGGGGAGTATTCCTTGCCATTCAAAATCACGCGCACGTCCCCGTTGGGGGCTTTGGCGACTTTATAGGGCACCAGTTCCATGGCGCGCCGGACTTCGGGGTCATCGTATTTGCGCCCCATAAAGCGTTTGATTGAGAAGATCGTGTTTTCGGGGTTGACCACTGCCTGGTTGCGGGCAGGGCGTCCCACAATGCGTTCTCCATTCTTGTTGATTGCCACAACCGAGGGCACCAGCCGCTCGCCCTCCGCCGAGGGGATCACAGTCGGCTCGCCGCCTTCCATCACCGCGCAAACGGAGTTTGTGGTTCCCAAGTCGATTCCGATAATTTTCGACATGATAATTTCCTCCAGAGATTGTTGATTTCTGATTTTAGATTTTAGATTTTAGATTTTAGAGTGACTGCGGACGGCAGACGGTGGACAATGTTTTTCGCTGCCCGCTATTCGCCATCCGCGATTTGCTGTTTCACGCTGCGACCAGCACCATCGCCGGGCGGAGTACCCGGTCGCCCAGCATATAGCCGTTTTGCAGCACTTCGATGATTGTACCGCTTTCATGCGCGTCACTTTCGGTTTGCATGACAGCCTCGTGCAGGTTAGGGTCAAATTCCTGCCCTTCCGCTTCAATCTGAGTTACACCCTCGGCTTCCAGGATTCCCATCAATTTGCGGTAAATCAGTTCGATCCCGTCGGCCCAGGCTGCCCCTTCGCCCTCGGTGGGGCGGTTTTGCAGAGCGCGCTCCAGGTCGTCCACAATCGGCAGGTAGCGTTTGATGATACGCCCGACAGATTCAAAGCGCATCAATTCGCGCTCGCGTTCCTGACGCTTGCGGTAGTTGGTGAACTCCGCCTGGGCACGCTGCCATCCATCGAGATACTCCGCCGCTTTGGATTCACTGGCCTCCAGCGCAGCCTGCACCAGTTCCAGTTTCTCCTCCGCAGGGATATTGTCCTCTTCCGGGAGTTCCGGCAGCGATTCGGGGGATTCCGCATCCCGTTCAGTGGAATCAGCGGACTCCGTTTCGGGCTGGGTCTCCTCCTGAGGGGTTTCCGTGTCCCGCAGTTGTTCTTCTTCCTGCGTGACCTCGATTTTCTTTTTCTTTCGTTTTTTAGCCATTGTTACTCCACGTTACATCCAGGACTGGCAATCCTGTTTTTTGTATTCTGCTACTCCACTAAAACTTCGCTGACCATATCGCTCAACAGGTCGGCGATGAAGCGCACGGTAGAAATGGTGTGCGCGTAAGGCATCCGGATCGGGCCGAGCACGCCGATGGCGCCGGTCGCCCCGCCGGGCACGCCGTAGCGTGCCAGCACAACGGAGCAATCGCTCAGGTCTTCCCAGGTACCCTCACCGCCGATCAGAACATGAACGTCGCCGCCGGAGGGGGCCAGCACGGTCTGCGCCAGCAGGTCTTCCAGGTGAGCGCGCTGTTCCCAGAAACGCAGGGCACGGTGCGCCACCCCCGGTTCGGCAAACTCCGGCTCGGCCAGGACGTTGGAGATGCCGTCACGGTAGATTTCACCGGCCAGCAAACTGTCGGATTGGCGCATCTCATCCGCAATCAAGCGCAGGATATCCTGCTCCAGGGCGTCGTCGCGCTGGGAAACCAGGGACATCACGCCCTCGGCGTCCCGCCCTTTGGCGATCTCGTTCAGGTAGTTGGCAACCTGGCTGAGCCGGGCTTGCGGAACCGGCTCGTTGAGCGCCAGCACCTGTTGGCGGACTTCGCCGCCATCCAGCACCAGCACCATCAGCACCTGCCGGCCGCGGGTAGCGATCAACTCCAGATGCTTGAGACGAGCCTGCGCCGGGTGCAGTGAAGTCACCAGCGAAGCCGCCTGTACCTGACGTGCCAGAATGGAGGCCGCCAGGCGCATCCATTGATCGTAATCGTGGCGGGCCTGGTAGAACTGATGCTCGATCGTGCGTTCCACCTGGGCGGGGAGCGAAGTCTGCCCCATCAACTGGCTGACGAAGTAGCGATAGCCTTCCTCAGTCGGGGTGCGCCCCGCCGAAGTGTGCGGCTGTTGCAGGTAGCCCGCCTCGGTCAGCGCTGCCATCTCGTTGCGGATGGTGGCAGGGCTGAAGGTGAGTTGATATGCTTCTGCAAGCCGCTTTGAGCCTACCGGCTGGGTAGACTCAACATATTCGCGGACAACCAGCGCCAGGATGAGTTTTTGTCTTTCAGTCAGCATTTCCGTTTGCCAATCTGTTTAGCACTCTCGGTGTTTGAGTGCTAAAACATCGGCTATGATTATACAATGTCAAAAAGTCGGAGTCAAGCGGCGCAGACGTTTCTAACGGAACTCTTACGAAAAGTTCGCACTGCTCTTTTGCCGGGTGCAGGCAAATGTTGTGAAATTCCCATGTGTTACCCTCGCCCCGCACACAAGACTGGCAGTCCTGGCAGGACTGCCAGTCTTCATTTTGCGAACAGGACAGGCACCGAACACCCCGCCCCGCCGGGGGAAGGGCAGAGACATGTGACTGCCCGATTTCTGCATCGTTTGCCTGC
>CAZPSL010000055.1:0-5930 GCA_964589145.1 uncultured Anaerolineales bacterium | reverse complement strand
GGGTCAGCACTCACTGTGCCCGCAGGCGTAACACTTGCGGCAGCCTTCTTCATTGATCACCGCGGCCTGCCCGCACTCCGGGCACAGATCGCCGACCTTCTGGATGACCGATTCCTCCGGGACAGCGTGCGCCGCGGATTTGACCGGTTTTACGGGGTGAACCGGTGCACTCACAGCGCCGCCCAGCCCCAAACCGAGATTCAGACTCAACCCGCCGCCGTTTCCATTGCCGGGATGGGATGCCGTCTCTTGCTCGTCCGTCTCTTCAATATATTCGCGCAGCGCGTGTGAGACCCCGTCAGGCAGGGAGCGCACCCGGTCGGAGCCGAAGCCCCACGACCGTCCGCCGCCGATGCCCGACAACTGGCGCATCACCTCCTGAAGCCGTTCGCGCGGCGCAACGGGTGAGGCCAGCCGCAAAACGTAGGAGATCAACCGCCCGATGGCTTCCGCCACCGCCGCGGTCTCCGAGCCGCCTTTTGACGTGCTGATGAAGACCTCAAAAGGCTGGTTGCCGCCGTTCTCGTTGATGGTCACAAACGCCTTGCCCAGCGGAGTGCTGATGCTGTAGGTGTAGCCATGCAGACGGCGCGGGCGCGGCTTCTTGGTCTCGTGCCAGATCACCAACTGCTCTTTTTGCGCCGCACTTTCGGGGGTACCCTTCTCCGTGGCTGTGGCTTTGGTCTCCAGCACCACCTGCTGGCGGGAGCCGGTGACGTACACCGTCAGCCCCTTGCAGCCCAGTTTCCAGGCCAGTTGGTAGGCGGTGGCAACATCTTCTTCCAGCGCGCCTGCCGGGAAATTGACCGTCTTCGACAGGCTGTTATCCACAAAGGCCTGCAACGCGGCCTGCATCCGCACATGCTCCTCGGCGGTGATGTCTTGTGAGACTACAAAAACGTGGCGGATTTCCTCCGGCACGGCCTCGATGCCCTGGCAGGTACCGCGCTCGATAACGCGCTCCAGGATTTCCTCGCGGGTGGCCTCGTCCAGTTCGGCGGTGTGCATCGCCTTCTCGAACTGCGGACTGGTGTAGGTGAGTTGGAGATCTTTCCCGTTATCGTTGACGTGGCGGATATAAGCCAGTGCGAAGACCGGCTCGCAGCCGTAGCCCTCGCATCCGGCGACGGTGGCAATCGTCCCTGTGGGCGCGACCGTTGTTTGGGCGGCGTTGCGGATGCCGTTCTGGAGGATCCCGTCAACGACGGTTTGCCACGCCACCTCAGGGCGTCCCCAGTCCCGCTGATACGGCTCGATGGGCTGCGGCGGCTCCCAGACGAGGTTCTCCGGGTCGTAGATGCTGCCGGAGATGGCGGGGAACACGCCGCGCTCCTTCGCCAGTTCGATGCTGGTTTTCATGGCATGGTAGCGCACAAATTCCATCACCTGTGAGGCAAACTCCTGCCCGGCCTCGGAGCCGTAGCGCACCCCGGCGTGATACATCAGGTCGCCCAGGCCCATGATGCCCAGCCCGATGCGGCGGGCGCGCATTGCCGCCTCCTTGACTTGCGGCACCGAGGGGATGTAGGCATTGGCCTCCACCACGTCGTCGAGGAAGATGGTCGCCAGTTCCACACTGGCCTGGAGTTTCTGCCAGTCCACCGTGCCGTCCGGCCCCAGGTGCTGCGCCAGGTTCACCGAGCCGAGGCAGCAGTTCTCGTAAGGCCCCAGGAATTGCTCGCCGCAAGGGTTGGTTGACTCAAGCGAGTACAGGTGGGGGACGGGATTGGCGCGGTTGGCGGTATCCAAAAACAGGACTCCCGGTTCGCCGTTATGGTGGGATTGTTCCACAATTTTGTTGAACAGTTCGCGCGCCCGCACTCGTTTGTGAACCTTGATCGGGATTCCGGCCGCCTCCGCCTCTTCCATCGTCCCGTTGAAGCCGTTATATTTTGGCGAATCTACATCCGGGAAGCGCAGTTCCCACCAGTCATCGTTTTCAACCGCTTCCATGAAGGCATCCGTGATCCCCACGGAGATATTGAAATTGGTGATGGCGTTCTCGTCGGTCTTGCAGGTGATGAACTCCTCAATGTCGGGGTGATCCACCCGCAGGACGGCCATATTCGCCCCGCGGCGGCTGCCCCCCTGAGCAATCTCCCCGAAGGCTTTGTCGTACACCCGCAGGAATCCGACCGGCCCGGTCGCCTGCCCTGCCGAAGATTTGACCAGCGTCCCTTTCGGGCGCAGCCGGGAGAAACTGAACCCGTTGCCGCCGCCGGTTTGCTGAATCAGGGCCGCGTTGCGCAAGGTCTGAAAAATGCCGTCGTCCCAGCGTCCCATGTCGTCGCTGAGCGGGAGCACAAAGCAGGCCGCCAACTGTCCCAGCGGGGTGCCGGCACCGGTAAAGGTGGGAGAATTGGGGAAAAAGCGTTTGCTGGTCAGCAAATCATAAAACTGCTGTGCCCGCTCCAGCACGTCGGCACTGCCCCAGGCGGTCTCTGCTTTCGCAACATGGTAAGCCACCCGCCAGAACGTCTCCTCCACGCTCTCAATTGGCTCCCCGTCCGGGCCGCGACGCACATAACGGCGTATAAATACTTTGCGGGCGTTGTCTGTCAACTCGACTTTGCGCGCGCCTTCCGGGAGCGGCGGGGTGGGCAGTAATGATTTTTTGTTTTCCCGCTCTTCAGCACGAAATACCATCTTGTTCTCCTCTCTACGCTCAAGGGCGTGAGTCAGCACGCCCGCGGGGATTTCCCCTCGCGCTGACCAAAAAAGTTGTGTTTCGGTTTAGTTTTCTAGCAGGCGGTCAATTTCGCTGCGGATTGCCGTCAAATCGTCCAGCCCCAGATAGACAATCGCATAGCGAATATAGGCAATCAGGTCCAACTCTTTCAGCCCGGCAATCACCATGTCCCCAACCACTCTCGAAGAGACTTCGGCACGCCCCATTGCTTGCAACGCAGCCTCGATTTCGCCGACCAGGCGGTCGATGTCTGCTGCACTTACAGGGCGCTTGGCGCACGAAATACGGATGCCGCGAATTAGTTTTTCGCGGTCGAACTCCTCGCGGGTTCCATCCTGTTTGATAAGCAGTGGCGTTGCCAGTATCGGCCGCTCATAGGTGCTGAAACGCTGCTTGCAGGAAAGACATTCCCGGCGGCGGCGGATTCCCCCGCGAGAATCAGGTGTGGTATCAACAACTTTGGAACGCGGGTATCGGCAATAAGGACACAGCATGAGAAATAGGCCCCAAGGAAAATGAACCCCCATATATGGGGGTTGTTGGGTTATCTTATCCTACATTTGGCGGATTTGCGTCACGGATTGTAGCACGCATGAGCCAGGATTGCAAGGGCCAGAAGTACCAATTTACCTTAATATTTTGACATGCTGTAAAAAATTTAAGAGTAAGGGCGGCTCACCGAGCCGCCCTTGTAAAAGTTGCAGGAAGAACCCGATTTACTCGCCTTTTCTTCCTGCATCGTCTCTTATCCTGCCGTTCCCCGCCCTGTTCCGGTGCGGTAATCGTACTCCGAGCCGAAGATGCTGTGCGGGATGAAGTAAATCAGCAGGGTTACGAATCCGGCAATGTACACCGGAACGGGGTTCCGCCGCTCGCCACGATTGGCAATCGCTGCCCAAATCCAGAAAGCGAGTTCCAGCAGCACCTTGTTATCGGTCCAGTCGTACCCGAAGGGAATCCCCGACCACCAGACCCCAAAGGCATACCACTGTACCCAGGGGCCGAAGACAAATGCTCCCAGCAGGAAAGAAATCAGCGTTGCCCAGATCATCCACTTGTAGTTGCCGTCAATCAGGGCTTCAAAGACCGTTCGCAAGGCGAAGGTCATGGAAAGGAAAATCACAAAAACGTGAATGACAATCACCAGCCCCGGCACTTCTCCCTTGTAACGGGCGTAGATTGCCTGATCTCCGGTGACGGAAAACGGCTCACCGTCTTCGATTTGCAGAAAGACGAAATACTCGTACTTTCCGGCGCGCTCCTGCAAACCCGGCAATTTTGCCCCCATTCCTGAGATGGTTGCCGAATGCCCATGACGGGAGAAAGCAAAGGTATCCGCCACCAGCGGGGTTGTGCTCCAGTCGTCATCCGATTTGTAGCGGCGGTACTGTACGTACCCGCTCACCCCGTCAGGAACGGGATCAACCAGGATGATCTGCAAATCTGTTCCGATAGTTTCGCTGCGCAAAAACTTAAACTGAACTTCTCCCGCCTCGGTATCGAGGCTTCCCTCCAGGGGGTAGGTCGGGCCGGTCTTATCCTGGTAAGCAAACATCCCCAATGTGAGAATAATTGCCAGGAACCAGAGCAGCCAGCGGGTCAGGCGAGGTTTGCGGTTGGCGGTTTCTCTCAGTTTGTCCATCTTATCCTCCGGTGCGGTGAAAGGGTTAGGACTTTTGCTCTGTGCGAAAGTCCTGATGGTGTTGTTTGCAGATGATGTGAATTCAACCATCGGTCGAAACCGATCGCGACGGATTCCGGCGGCCGCGCTTGTCACACAAACATCCGCAAAGAGGCGGCTTTGTTAGATTATCATTACAAGATTAAAGGGGAATGATGCGAAGATTATGATTCGCTTATTTTTCGAGAGAATCCATCCATCTGTTCCTTTCCCCTGCCTTCCAAATTCTATCCTCCGATGTACGACATCTCGATTTTGGGGCGTTTGGCCGTTTCCTCCGAGCGAATCTCTGAGTAACGGTCGCCCCGTGCGCGCCAGATTTCCTGGATGCGCGCCCGAATTTCGTTGTCATCCGCTCCGAATCGAATCAGGGAACGCAGGTCGTGCCCGGCAGCGGCAAACAGGCAGGTGTACAGGTTGCCCACCGCCGAGAGGCGGATGCGGGTGCAATCGCCGCAGAACGGCTGGGTCACTGAAGCGATAACACCAATTTCCCCCGCACCGTCGCGGTAGCGCCAGCGGCGGGCGACCTCGCCCCGGTAGTGCGGGTTCACCGGTTCCAGCGGGTAAACCGCGTCAATGGTGTCTAAAATCTCCTGTGCGGGCACCACGTCGTCCATCCGCCATCCGTTGGTCGTACCCACGTCCATGTACTCGATGAAGCGGGCAATATGTCCGGTGCCGCGCCAACGCGCTGCTATTCTCAGCACATCCCCCTCGTTGAAGCCGCGACGCACCACCGTGTTGAACTTGAGCGGCGCAAACCCTGCCGCTTCAGCGTTGGCGATGCCTTGCAGAGTCCGCTCCAGTGGGAAGCCGACATCGTTCATGCGCTGATAGGTCGCCTCGTCGAGAGAATCCAGGCTGATGGTCAGGCGGTCCAGGCCGGATTTTTTGAGGGATTCCGCCATCTGCGGGGTGAGCAGCGACCCATTGGTGGTCATCGCCAACTCTACCCCCGGAAGTTCCCGCAGCATCCCGACGAGGGTCGTCACCTGATGGCGCAGCAGCGGCTCGCCTCCCGTCAGGCGGATTTTCCGCACCCCGAAATCCGTAAAAATCCGTGCCAGGCGGGTGATCTCCTCGAAGGTGAGCAGGTCGGATTTGGGCAAAAACTTGTGCCCGTGCCCGAAGATTTCCTTGGGCATGCAGTACGGGCAGCGGAAATTGCAGCGGTCGGTGACAGAGATGCGCAAATCGCGCAGCGGGCGGTTCAGGGTATCGGTCAGGGTCAAAGTGCAGCCTCGGGTGTGGGATTGGTGAGGGCGTATTATACCTAATTCGCGCCGAGAAGCCGGGCCTTTTGCGTCCCCCGTCCCGATCCCGAGGGTGAAGAGTGGCAGTCCTCACAGGACTGCCACTCTTGCGCGTTCCCGCGCGTCTCGACTGCGCTCTGCTCCGCTCGACACGATGATGGTCTTTCTCTCTCCATCGCGCTGAGCCTGCCAAAGCCCGCAGGCGCACGTAACACCGCCTCAAGACCCTAAAGGTCTGCGAGACCTTTAGGGTCTCCTGCGGGGTGGTGCGGCTTGCCAATCCGCCCCACGGCACATCCGTTTA
>CAZPSL010000054.1:0-20320 GCA_964589145.1 uncultured Anaerolineales bacterium | reverse complement strand
ATTTGGCCGCCGCGGGCGACCCGCAGAAAGTTCAACTGTGGGTGGTGCCCGGCAAGGGGCACAGCAACTGCAACACCCACCCCGAATTTTGGCCGCGGGTGACAGATTTTTTGAAAGACGCTTTGCCTTTGCCCGGAATGTGATAAAATGTGCGCCCAATCCCCGCCCAAAGACCCTGGAGTTTTTGCTTTTACGACTGGCAGTCCTGGCAGGACTGCCAGTCGTAAACCGGAAACAAGGTCTTACTCCCTTTAGGGTCTCAACAGAGCAAGAGAACGAGTATGGAAGAAAAAACACAATACCTCACCAAAGAAGGAGAAGCCCGCCTGCGGGCTGAACTGGAACAATTGGAAGGCCCCGCCCGCACCGATCTGGCGCGCCGCCTGCGGGAGGCCATCCAGATGGGCGATCTCTCGGAGAACGCGGATTACATCGCGGCAAAAGAGGAGCAGGGCTTTCTCGAAGGGCGCATCCAGGAATTGAAATACGTTCTGCGGAATGCAGTCATCATTGAAGATAACGGCAGCCGTTCTGATGTGGTGGATCTCGGCACCACCGTTACGATCCAGGAAGAGGATTATCCCCCGGAGATTTACTACATCGTCGGGAGCAAGGAAGCCGACCCGGCCAACGGGCGCATCTCCAACGAGTCGCCCATCGGCAAGGCGTTGATGGGCAAGCGCGTCGGCGACGTGGTGCCGGTTGAGACTCCCGGCGGGGTGATCCATTTTCGAATCACAAAGATTGAATGACGGTACGATTAATCCCGTGCCCATCGGAATAAAAAAATCCCCTGGAAATTCCAGGGGATTTCGGTTTTACGGGCTGCCAATTACATCTGCTCTTTTTGCCAGACGGCCAGTTCAAGCGTCATGCGGTCAAAGTAACTGTTGGCAGGCATTGCGCCGCCGCCGTAACTCATATCCACCACGCGGGCAACCATGTGCAATGTCGCGGTTTCCAGCAAAATTTCTGCACCGGGTTCGGCTCTAAATGGTTCCCCCTTGGCAGCCAACCGCTGCCGCAAGGATTCATCCATAAATGCATGTTCGCTCATCAGCACTTTGGTAACGGTTTGAATATCATTTTTGTCAAACATCCAGACTTCAAACGCGGTTACCTTTTTGGGTTCACCGACCCCGATGATTTCCGAAATTCCAACCCCGCACTCGCCAAGAAATTCACCAGCGGGAGAATCGATGCTGAAGGAATCATCAAACAAGTCGTCACCCTGCATATAGGTTGTCATAAACTGCACCATGGGGGCTTCTTTGCCCATGGCAACATAATCTGTGCGTTCGAGTGAATCGGTGATTTCCTGTGCCTTGTATGCGGCCGATTTTTCACCCGAGGGCCGCTGGCGCAGCAAGAAATACGCCGCCAGTATACCGGCCAGCACCACAGTAACCAGGCACATTACCAGTAAAAGGGTGACATTCGAGCCGCCTTCCTTGGGAGGGGTTTCCCCAGGCGCCGTCGGCGATTGGGCCGTTACCGCGTTCTTGTAACTCATAATCCAGCCCGGTTCCTGATAATCGGGGTTTCCCTCCACCTGGTCGAGCAGGGCAGCGCCATATTCACCCAGTTCCCCGTACCGCCGCTGGGCTGCTGCTGCATCCTGGGTAAGTGCATACGAATCAATGGACATGCGCAAATAATCTTCCCGTGCGTCCGGGCGCAAATTGGCAGCGGCGGCATCTATCCATTTAACAGGCCATAGCCACCAGCCCAGTATTACTAACCCGATAAACAGGCCCACGATAAAAGCCGCAATACCTGCCACAACCGGGTTCTTAAACTGTTCACGAATTGCATCCATTGGTTTCCTCCTGCCAAACAGAGTTTCAAACTGGGGGTAATGTTCCAGCCAATTTGCGGTGTTGGCCGAATCCTGCACTGTCCGATTCGTTAATTCGTATTGTAGAACAGATTTTCAAAACGCGCAATGTTTGTTGACAGGATTTTCAGGGCTTGCCAGAAAATCAGCGGTTGTTTTGCATTGCCGGGTTTGCCCGAAAGGATCATCCCGTCAGCGTTCATTTGCGGTCATCGGTCAGAACTTTTTTATTCGGCATCCAAGCCTTCCACCGTTTTTTGCAGTTGTTCAAAAGACCACATCCACGACATGCGGTTGACGAACTCCGCCAGGGAGCCGCTGTTCGCGCGCAGCGCCCGCACTGCGGTGCCAACCGGGTCTTCGGCCCCGGCTGCGCCGCCGGGCCGGTCGGCATACGCCCCGTAAAAAGCAAAATACGCCTGATTGAGTTTGCGGATATGGTAGCCGTTCTCCCAGAAGAAACGGCGGCGGAGTTCCATATACGTTTCGGCGTCCTCGATGCGCCCTTCGGCGAGCATCTTGTCCACATTGACGCGCGTCTCGTACATTTCGGCGCGGAAATCAAAGGGGGGGGGGTCATCCGAGGGCGCGGGTTCCGTCTCAGGTTCCGTCTCGTCGGGCGGGGGGGGCGGAACAAATTCGGGGTAGTAGCGTTCAATCAGGGCTGCGCCCAGTTCCTTCCCGGCGATGTTGGCGGTCGTCTCGTTCATAATCCGCAGTTCGGGGCTGCTCATATAACTGGCGCCCAGCGGCCGCAGGGTGAGGTAATTGTGCGTCCATTCGTGGGCGACGACCTCCGCCAGCCAGTTGATATCCGCAGTTTGCACCACCATCGTCGGGTACAGCCCTACCCCGCCGATATTGACCACCAGTGATGAGACATCCAGCGTCTCGTCCACCTGGGTTTCCAGAGCGTCCCGCTCGGCGGCGGTCATCCCCGGTTGCAGGGAGATGTCGGCGATTTGCTCGATATGGTCGCGCGGCGAGATGATCAACGCCAGCGGCAGGGGAGTGACATGGTACAGCACCGGCGGGACGGCCTGCCCGCCCAGGGTGAGTCCCATCTCCGCGGCAACCGCGTTCAACTGGTTTTGCAGGATGGACTCTGCCAGGGGTTGCAAGTGATCCCGCCGGGTGTAGAGTTCCTCCAACTTCTGGCGGACCTCCACGGAAGCGGCTTCGGGGTCGTCTACATCCGGGTTGGCGTAAATCTCGTTTAACTCGTACTCCGTCCGGTAAATTTCCAGCACCAGATCGAGATAATCAAGCACCAGTTGGGATTGTGCCTCCTCCGGCAGATAATCCACCGCGCCCAGGGCAGCCTGCCGGGCTTTGAGCGCGAGCGCATTCCATGCCCAGCCGACATAGTCGAACTCGATGGTGCGCGTAAAGCGGCGCGCCTGTTGGGCAGTATCGCCGGGTTCAATGTCGCTGCGCCCCAGCAGAAGCGTGACGGCGAGCATCACAGCGAGGATCGGCACGGCGCGGCGGAATGTTTTGCGAAACGAAGTCATAGGTGAAGGCGTGGCGAATAAAAACGCAAACGTGAAAGGGAGCAGTTCCTGCAAACGCGTACAGGCCCAAAGGCATCACGGGCTGCTGTTAGGGCGTTCGCTGAAACGCGGAGAAGGGGGGTACACACATTTCAGTAAAAGCCTTGGGGAATTGTATCATGGCAGCCGGATGTTTGCCGGGATGTGTTCCGCGCGGGGTGCAGGCAAACATACAGAAATTGGGCAGCCACATGTCTCCGTCCTGCTCCCGGCAGGGCGGGGTGTTCGGTCTTGTCCTGTTCGTAAAATGAAGACTGGCAGTCCTGGCAGGACTGCCAGTCTTGTGCGCGGGGCGAGGGAAACACATAGGAATTTCTACAACATTTGCCTGACCCGACTGCATTCCGGGGTTGACTTTTTTCTACATCGCATCCATAATCCAGGGGAATAAAGTAAACAGGCCGACCGGGGCCGGAACCGGTTCCTGATGTGAGCAGTTGCTTACCTGTTTTTGCTCGCCGGTTACCTGCTTACCCGTATTCCCATCCTGCAAATCTGCACACTCAAGGAGCACACCATGAGCAACCGCAAGAAAGTGACCCTGACCACTTTGTTCAACAAGGCCGCAACAGGTGAGCCGATCACCTGGCTGACCTGTTACGATTACCCCACCGCCTACTTCCAGGAGCAGGCCGGGATTGACATGATCCTGGTGGGTGACAGTCTGGGGATGACCATGCTGGGTTACGACAAAACCCTGCCGGTGACGATGGACGACATGATCCGCCATACGCAGGCAGTTCGGCGGGGCGCGCCGACTCCGTTCCTGGTAGGAGATATGCCCTACATGAGTTACCAGCCCAGCGATGAAACCGCAATCCGCAACGCCGGGCGCTTCATGGCGGAAGCCGATTGTGATGCCATCAAACTGGAAGGCGGCGGCGAGATGGCGAACCGCATCCACGCCATCTCCCAGGCCGGGATTCCCGCCATCGGGCATCTGGGGCTGACTCCGCAGAGCGTCAGCGCTTTGGGCGGGTACCGTGTTCAGGGCAAGAACGCCGCCCTGGCAAAGAAAATCATTGACGACGCCAAACTGCTGGAGCAGGCCGGGGCTTTCGCCATCCTGCTGGAAATGGTTCCCGACCGGGTGTGCAAAATCATCACCGAGCGCGCCGAAAACTGCCTGATTCTCTCGCTCGGTTCAGGCCCTCATGCACACGGTCAACTGTTGATTTACCACGATATGTTCGGGCTGTATCCCAAGTTCAAGCCGCGCATGGCAAAGGTTTACGGCAACGCCGGGGAGGTGATTCTTAACGGGCTGAAACAGTACGCTCAGGAAGTGCGCGACAAAACCTTCCCCCAGCGCGAAAACTGGTTTATTATCAAGGACGAGGAGTACGAGGAACTGATGGGGATGCTGTGATTCCAGGAACCGGGAATGGGTAAATGGGAAATCGGACATTGGGAACAATCCCCGGTCTGTTTTTTCAACTGCTCCAATTTACCAACTACCAATCGCCAATTCCCCAGTCACCAACCCACCAATCTTTCAACTTCCCCCACAAGGAGCCTCCCATGACTGATTTACGCGACCGCCTGAAAATCCCCGCCGACCATCTGGATGAAATCAACGCCGTGCTGCTCGACCCCGACATGCGGGTGATGAACGACTTTCTGGATGTGGTTGCTAAATACGGCACCCCGGAGGAGATCAACGCCAAGGCCGCCGAAGCCCGCAAGATGGAAAACTTGCTTGAAAAAGTGCGCAAGATCAAGCCCGAATATCTCGACGACCTGAAATGGCTGGAGGAGCAGCGCGGCAAGGGCGCGTTCATCTCCGTGGCAGATTACCGCCGCAAGGTGCTCGGCGCCAAGGCCGACACAATGACCTTCGCCGATGATTACGCCGTCACTCTGGAGATCAGCGCCTGCCAGTATTTCCCCTACCTGATGGCAGCCGCCCGCCGCGCCATCGAGCGGGAGATGCTCATGCCCGGGCGATTCATCCGCGTCCGCAAGATGAAGGAGCAGGAAGCCGACGGCGACCTGCCCGCCTTCGCCGCCGCAATGCAGATCGTCGGCGCAAGTTACGTGGAAACGCTCGATACCAAGGGCACCGACGGCTCCAACATCCACCTCGGCGGGCCGGAGACCATCACCGGCTACTTCGGCGGGGTGGGGCAGCCCAACGGTCACGCCCTGCAATGGCTGGATGAATTTCTGTACTACTACACCAACTACGGGGTGCGACAGGTGCTCAACATCAACCCCGGAACGGTCTTCCTGGGGTACATGCTCCACCGTCTGGGCGTGGATATCGAGTTCAAAATCTCGGTTTACATGGGCAACGATAACCCCTACGCCGCCCTGTGGACTCTCCTGGGAGCGAAACTCTTCGCCCGCGAGGACGGCACCTCCCCACTGATCGGCTTCAACTGGTCGAACTCAGTGAACAACGAAACGATGGAAATCACCGCCCAATTCCGCAAGGCCTGGGGCTTCGAAGACGTGGTGCGCTTTGAACATCATATCGTTGAAACCTACAAGAGCATCGTCATCCAGCCCTATAACCGCCGCGAGGAACTGATCGAGATCGCCGACCACGTCGCCAACATCTCCGCCAAGCACGAAGGCGGCGATCCGGAGATTGACGCCACCCGCGAGCATCCCTCCGACATCCTGGATTACTTCCGCGACAAGGATGAGATCATCGCCTCCGGCGATTGGGATGCCCTGCAACTCAACTTCCTGGACAAGTTCGACGCGCTCAACAAAACCGCCTGGGCGCTGACCGAAAACGGGCTTTCCTTCATCGCAGCGCAAAACCTGCATAAAGCATAAACAAGAACAGGCAGGGATACCTGAGAACCAACGCACATCAGGACTGGCAGTCCTGGCAGGACTGCCAGTCCTGAAACAAAAGGTGCCTTCCCAACCAAGTCCAGGATAGCACCGCGGCACCGATGTTTGGTGTTTTCTCCTGCCTCCGGCTCCAACCCGGCCATCAACGCTGCCCCTTTTTGGAGAGAGGGGCGCCAGAGCGGAACTCCTGGGTGGATACTTCAGCAATCAGGGCAACCCGCAAATTTCAACCCACAATATGACCACCATCAAACACCCCACTGACCCCGTGCGCGTGCGCTTTGCCCCCTCCCCTACCGGGAGAACTCACCTCGGCAGCGGACGCACCGCCCTTTACAACTACCTCCTGGCCCGTCAAACCGGCGGGCAGTTCATCCTGCGCATTGAAGATACCGACCAGAAACGCTACGTCCCCGGTGCGGAACAGGAACTGATGGACAGTCTCCGCTGGCTGGGGCTGGAATGGGACGAAGGTCCCGACGTAGGCGGCGATTTTGGCCCCTACCGCCAGACCGAGCGGCGGGCGATTTACCAGAAATACGCCCGGCAACTGATTGATTCCGGCGCGGCATACTACTGTTTTTGCGGTCAAAGCGATGTGCCGCAAGACAAAAAACGTCCCCGCAAGCACCGCGACACCTGTCCCTGGCGAGATACACCGCCCGCGGAGACCCGCGCCCGCGTTGAAGCCGGGGAACCGTACGTCATTCGCTTCAGGATGCCCCTTGAGGGCACCGTCACCGCGGTGGATGCGCTGCGCGGCCCTATCACCGTGGAGAACAAAACCCTGGATGACTACGTACTGGTCAAAACCGACGGGCTGCCGGTCTATCATCTCGCCGTGGTGATTGACGACCACCTGATGAAAATCACCCACGTCTTCCGCACCTCCGAGTGGCTCTCTACCTTCCCGCTGCACGTCCACATCTATCAGGCTTTCGGCTGGGAGCAGCCGGTCTGGATTCACCCCTCGGTGTTCCTCAAGCCCGGCGGCAAGGGCAAAATGAGCAAGCGCGATTCCGCCAACCTGCTCAAGGACGGCAAATCTATCTTCCTGGGCGATATGCGCGACCTCGGCTACCTGCCCGAAGCGGTGGTCAACTGGATGGCGCTGATGGGCTGGAGTTACGACGACCACACCGAGTTTTTCACCATGGACGACCTGATCGAGAAGTTCAGCATCGAAAAACTCAACCCTGCCCCGGCCGCAATCAACTTCTCGAAACTCGATCACTTCAACGGGCTGCACATCCGTGCCCTGAGCACCGACGACCTCGCCCGCCGCATTCAGCCCTTCTTCCGGAAAGCCGGCCTCGATGCCGATCTCGAAACCCTGCGGCGGATTGCCCCGCTTTTGCAGGTGCGTCTGGTCACGCTAGATGAAGCCGTGGAGAAGGCGGGCTTCTTCTTCCGGGAGGAAGTCCACCCAAACCCCCAGGAGTTGATCGCCAAAAAACTGACCGCCGCCCAGTCCCTGGAGGCAGCCCGCCGCTCCTACGAGGTGCTCGCCGCCCTGCCGGAGATCAACCAGGAGACCGCCGAAGTCCCGATGCGCGCCCTCGCCGGGGAACTGGGCATCAAGGTTGGGCAGTTGCTCAGCGTGGTGCGGGTGGCGGTCACCGGGCAGCGCGTCAGCCCGCCGCTCTTCGAGAGCATGGAGATCATCGGGCGCGAAAAATGTCTGGAACGGCTGCAAAACGCCATCCACATGCTGGAGGAACTGGCGGAGAATGAAGGGCGCAGGCAAACGATGTAGAAATTGAGCAAAGTTCGATATCACCTTGGGCAAGTGTGCCCCCACCCCAACCCCTCCCCCACAGGGAGAGGGGAACCAAAGCGGAAATTTTGGGGAGGAGCGTGTTTTTTCGGTGTGTGTACGGCGCACTTCGTGCGCCGTACACACACCGAAAAGTCATATCCCCCCTTCCTGAGGGAAGGGGGGATTTAGGGGGGATGGGGACTAAAATGCAGTGACTTGTTGGCAGATGACAGCCTTTCTACAACATTTGCCTGCACCCAGAATGAAAACGGATTTGACGGAAAATCCCCCCTTATGGTAAAATCCCGCCCGCGAGTTGGGGACTCGTCTAATGGTAGGACAGCGGTCTCTGGAACCGTAAGTCGGGGTTCGAATCCCTGGTCCCCAGCCAAAAACAACAGCACCCCGCCCTTTGCGGCGGGGTGTTTGCGTCAGGCAAGACAGCACCCCGGACCCTGGTATGAACTTTTCTGTCGCCCCCACCCCCAGCCCCTCCTCCTCAGGGGGAAGGGAAACACACCACTTGGCGATTGCTCCCCCTTCCCTGGGAAATGCGAAGCCTGCCCGCAGGGTTAGGGGGACGCAGGGGAGATAGGGAGACGGCAGGTTTTCTGCTGCCCGCATCACAGAAAGTGCCTAACGGGCTCCGGAGGTTGTGCCTCACTTTCTGTTCCGAGGACTGGCAGTCCTGACAGGACTGCCAGTCCTTGCGAACCCGGTTTACGGGGCTTCAATTACCGGCACGTTATCAACGTTTTCGGCCTGAACGTAAGTGGCAATCACCCAGCCGCGCCCGTCGGGAGCGATCTCAGTTGAAACCTGAACCACCCAATATTTGCCATCGGCGCTCTTGCCAACGATTTCAGCGGTAGCACCGATGGGAACCGTACCGTAACTGCCGTACTCCTTGCCGGGGCCGGCCCATACATTGATCGGCTCCAGGGCGGTTGCCGTGGGAACGCCTTCGTCCGGCGCAGGAGGCTCGATGGTTGCTCCGCCGGTAAAGTACAGATTTCCGGAATCCGCAGCGAGGTTGAACACCAGTCGCCCGCTATCGTCAAAGACATAGGTCGCGACATTCCCCAGATAACCCACAAAACGGTCAGAGAGCGATTCTTCCCCACATGCCATACGGGTCATCTGCCCAACTTTCAGCGTGAGGGCACTGCCATCCATGGTGTAGGTACCGCTGCCAACGTTGCAATCGGCAATCAGATTGAAGGTGCTGTCCTCGTTGAAAAGAATCACATAGTTTTCAGGATCAGCAACGGGAGTCTCGCCCGCTGCGGGGTCGGAGAATGCCGTCCACTGCCAAGCGACATCCACCAGCGGATTCGCTTCGGGTTCCGGAGCCGCTGCGGGCTGGTCGAAGGTCGAAAAATAATCCAGAGAAACCACCAGGGCATCGAGAGTCTCCAGATTGATCTCCCAGTCTTCGGGGGAAAGTCCGTTCAGCATCTGAACGCGCTCCGCCATATAGGCCGCAGTATCATCGCTGAAGCGAGTCATTTCGTCTTCGGGGACATCCTCAGCCGTATCGGGCAGAGCGGCCGTCGTTACCGGGTAGAAGAAGGCATAGAAATAGTTGCCATCGTAACTAAAACCCTGGAAAACATAAAACAGGCCTTCGTTGGTGACGGGTGCAGGAGTCTGGTTGAATCGCGCCACAAAGCGCACACCGTAGCCGCGGTCAAAACTCAGGTATTTGCCCTGAGCAGCAAGATCGTTGTACGCTGGTGCGTGTTCATTGGGCAGCACAGGCATCCCCTCGGCAGGGACAGGCAGCGGCTGTTCAGAAAGGGCAATTTGCAATAAACCCAGTGTGTCATCCACGCCGGAATCGCCAGCATTCTGCCACATTTCTTTGTAAGCCGCCATCGGGATAATGTAGAAAACCGGATCGCCGGGCTGAAGTTCCGGGGGCAGCATTTCATCAAAAACAGCCTGGACATGCTGCGGCAGTCCCACAGGCGGCGTTTGGGCGTCGTCGTAAGGGATCTCAGGAACCAGGTAAAACTGGTGGGGACCAGAAAACTCAATGGCGAGCGTTTCCATTTCGATGCCGGTGACATTTGGGTAAGCCTCAGCAGACAAAATGGCGCCGCCGCCTTCCTGGAAGCGCATCTCGCCCGTCCCGGATTGCAGCCCAAGAACCAGTTTGCCATCCCGCATCCCAAAGGTGGCAACCTGCCCCAGAAAATCAAGATACTGCGGCTCCAGTGACTCATTGGAGCAAATCTGCATTGTCACCGGAAAGGGACTGAGCACAATCTGATTGCCGTTCACAGTGTAAGTGCCCTGGCCGGATTTGCAATCGGCTCGCACAGTGTAAACTCCGTTATCGAACAGGGCAATGGTGTACATCTCAGGTACGGGAACAACGGGCTGCGCCGCCGGGTTGTTTTCGATCATCTCGACCCAGTTCCAGGTGGTATTGACAATCTCAGCAAGTGCAACAGTCTGCGAAGGCGTGAGTGTCGGGACCTGCGCAGGTGTATCTGCCGAATCATCGGCTGGAACCTGCTCTTCGGGAACTTCGGTCGCTACGGACGCGGGCTGACTTGGCTGTGTCGGTGCGGGGGCCTCATTACCGCCGCAGGCAGCCAACAACACACCGATTGCCAGTAGTGAAAGTACGAAAAGAACTGTTTTGGTTTTCATCTTTTTTTCTCCTTGGTCAGACAAATAAAATGGAGGCGGTAAACACCACCATTTGCCACAAAGCCGCGGTCTTATGATGGGTACACACCCATCAAACCACGGCATGAACGCAATTTTATCATAATTATCATTAAAATCACATGAGATTGCAAGGCTCTCGCCTTTTCCTGCGGTTTAGCGAAAACCCGGACTGCGCATTTGCTTGCGCCCGCTTTTGCCGCCATCCTGTACAATCAGACTCACTTCTATCAGCACATTCTAACATTTCTGTTTGCCGGTCGTGGTAAGATTACCGAAGTTGGGCGCAGGCAAATGTTGTAGCAATCGAGCCGTCATGGTGGGGAAAGCCAGGGAGGGGCAAAAAAGCAGTTTCCCTGTGGCAGCCCGATTTCTGTAACTTTTTCTTGCATCCCTGGAAAACAACCCGTTTTTTGCTGAACCACACTCAGGTGCAGATTATCTCTGGCGCACTACCGATAACTGACGCTACCCGGGGATAGTTTGTTCCCGTCATTACACGCCATCGCGTAACCCCGAAGATTGACAAAGCCATGAAAAAATTTCTTTTTCTCGCTGTGTTTGTCCTGCTGTTCAGCGGCACCCTCGCCCAGGCCCAATCGCCGCTGCACCTGACCACCCTGGAGATTGACCTTTGGCCTGAATACGACCGTCCGGAGATGCTGGTGATCTATCACGCCAAACTCCCGGCAGATATTTCCCTGCCCGCCGAGGTGGTCCTGCTCATTCCCGCCGCCGCTGGTGAACCGAACGCCGTCGCCGTCCGCCAGATGGACGGCAATCTGCTAAATGCCGTTTACGACCGGCAGGTTAACGGAGAGTGGGCCTACATCACGGTCATGGCAACCATGCCGGAAATCCAGTTGGAATACTACGATCCGCGGCTGAAGAAAGAAAACGCGTCGCGGAGGTTCACCTTCACCTGGAAAGGCGAATATCACGTGGATGCCATGACGATTATCATCCAGGAACCGCTTGGCGCCAGCCAAATGCAGGTGGAACCTGATTTGGGCGGGTTCATGCAGCCTCCAGCGGACCCAATGCGCTACTACACGATGGAAATCGGTGCACCGCAGAAAGGTGAAACCGTAACCGTAGGAGTGACCTACCGCAAAGATACCGATGTTCTGAGCATTGAGAGTTTGCAAATTCAATCCTCCCAACAAACAGAAGAATCCCCGGAACCACCACCCGACTGGATGGCCTGGCTCCCGTGGATTCTTGGCGGAATCGGGGCTGCACTGCTGGCAGGCGGCGGAGTCTGGTATTGGCAGATGACCCGGGAAGAACAAGCCAACACCCCACAAAAACGCGGACACCGCGCCAAACCGCCAATAAAATCACCAGAACAAATCGCAGCCGAAAGCAGCGACCAGGCAGTGTACTGCCACCAGTGCGGCAAACGCGCCACCCCCGGCGACCGCTTCTGCCGCGCCTGCGGAACAAAACTGCGGCAGCACTGAACAGCAGGCTCACCCCTGCCGAAACTCTTGCTCCGGCAAAACCCCGACATCTATCCGAAAACTCGAACGTAAATGTTAGCACAGGTAAATTGCCCGGCGGATTCGCCCCACACTGAACGGGCCGCCCCGGCATCAACAGTTTTTTTGTTCTGAACACTGGTTTGTGATATTTTGTGCGTGTTTCAGCACAAGTCCCGATCACTCCCATCTCCGCCGGTTCCCTGCATCCGATGCCCTCTCCTCCCCCCGAAACCCGCCTTGCCGGCCTGCCCCTGGGCGGAATCCGCTATTTTGAGCGCATCGGCTCAACCAGCGATGAAGCCGCGGCCTGGCTCAAGCAGGGCTGCCCTGACCTTGCGCTGGTCATCGCCGATGCACAAACCGCCGGGCGCGGGCGTGCCGGACGCAAATGGTTCACGCCGCCGGGGGCGGGACTGGCGTTCAGCCTGGTGCTGCGGGCGGGGGATGCAATCCGTCAACTGCTGGCACAAGGCAACACCGCCCGCCTCAACGGGCTGGGCGCGCTGGCGGTCTGCCAGGCCTTGCAGGAACAGCACAGCCTGCCCGCGCAGATCAAATGGCCTAACGATGTGATTGTGAACGGGCGCAAACTGGCAGGCGTGCTGGCAGAGGCACACTGGCTGGGCAGTGAACTGTCCGCCGTGGTGCTGGGCATCGGTATCAACCTGGCACCCCCATCCGTGCCGCCGCCCGATTGGGATACGCTCAACCCGCACCCCTTCCCTGCAACCTGCGTGGAAGCCGAAACCGGCACGCCGATAGACCGCTGGGCACTGCTTCACGCCGTGCTGCGGAACGTGCTGGCCTGGCGGGAACGCATGATGGATGACGACTTTCTGCGGGCGTGGGAGGCGAACCTGGCGTTTCGGGACCAGCAGGTTTGGGTGTATCCGCCGGGGTCAGTGACCCGCCCGAAAGCGGTTCGGCTGCTCGGCCTCGGGGCCGACGGCAGTTTGCGGGTTCAGGATGAATCCGGGGGGCAGGTCACCCTCCAGGCTGGGGAAATCCACCAGGCCAATCCCCCATTGGGTGGATTTCGTCTGCGACCGGTTGACAGTGCGGAAAAATAGGCTAAACTTGGGTTGTGGAGGTGCGTATGACCATTGACGATTTGCGCAGCGATGCCGATTATCTGGACAACGATGACTTCGAGGAGCAGGCCAAGCCCGTTCCCGTCAGGCAGCCGCAATTTTTGGGCATGACCCCCGTGCAGCGCTTTGTAGTTGCGCTGATGATTTTTATGATGGTTTGTATTTTGGGGGCGTTCTTTTTGCTGATTACCGATACGATCTGGCTGCCAGTGTAAAAACCGCATGATTTGCAGGCAGGGATTGGCAGGAGTTGCCCGCGGGCGGCTTCTGCCAATCCCTGTTTTTATTTCTTCTCTGCGGCATCCTCTGCGCCCACGCTGCGCAAATCGGCAGCGGAGAAGCGCGCCATAGCGGCCACGGCATCGCCTTCTTGCAGGTGCATCACCCGCACGCCGCGGGTCGCCCGGCTCAGACGAGCCACGCTCTCGGCTGTGGTGCGCAGCACGATGCCGTTGGTGGAAATCAGGGTGATGTAATCCTCTTTTCCCTGGACGACACGGGCGACGGCAATTTTTCCGACTTCGGGGATGGCCTGACGGTCAATGGTCAGTACCCCCTGGATGGCGCGTCCCTTACGGGCGTACTCCTCCAGCGCGGTGCGCTTGCCGTAGCCCTTGGTGGTGACCACCAGCAGATCACCGCCCGGCTCAACCACTTCCATGCTCACCACCTTGTCCCCGTCACGCAGTTTGATGCCGGTCACGCCTGCGGCGGGGCGTCCCATCGGGCGTACCAGATATTCGGGGAAGCGCACCGCCTGCCCGTTTTCGGTGACCAGGATGATGTCATCTTCCCCGCTGGTGAGCCGCACCCAGCCGAGGGAATCGCCCTCCAGCAAGCCGATGGCAATCAGCCCCGAAGGGCGCACCGAAGCAAACTCGGAGAGAATCACCCGCTTGACGCGTCCGTTGCGGGTTGCCATCGTGCAGTAATTGGCGTTCTGGAAGTTGGGGACGGGCACCGCGGCGGTGATGGTCTCATTAGGGCCGAGGGCAAGGATGTTGACGATGGGGATGCCGCGGGCGGTGCGCCCGGCATCGGGGATTTGGTACGCCTTTTCGGAGTAAACCTTGCCCCGGTCGGAGAAGAACAGGATGGTATCGAGGGTGCGTGCCGGTAAAAGCATCACCACCTCGTCCTCATCGCGGGTGGTGTGCCCCTTGACGCCGCGTCCGCCGCGCCGCTGGGCGCGGTAGGTTTTTGCGCTCACCCGCTTGATGTAGCCGCGCTCGGTGATGCTGATCAGGATGGCTTCATCGGCAACCAGGTCTTCCTCGTTGATGTCGCCGCTGGCGTCGGCGGCGATGCGGGTGCGCCGCTCGTCACCGTATTTTTGGGCGATTTCCAGCAAATCTTCCTTGATGAGCGCCAGGATTTTGACGGGATGCGCCAGCAGGTCTTCCAGATGGGCGATCAATTCCATCAGGGAGCGGTGTTCGTCCTCGATTTTCTGGCGTTCCAGGGCGGCGAGGCGGCGCAACTGCATATCCAGGATGGCCTGCGCCTGGAGTGCGCTCAACGCAAAGCGTTCGATCAGCCGGTTTTTGGCGGTTTCCACGTCCGGGGAGTTGCGGATGGTCTCGATGACGGCATCCAGGTTGGCGAGGGCAATCAGCAGCCCCTCGAGGATGTGGGCGCGGGCTTTGGCTTTCCGCAGGTCGAACTGGGTGCGGCGGGTAATCACATCCAGGCGGTGTTCGATGTAGATTTGCAGGGCGCGCTTGAGGGTCAGCAGGCGCGGCTCGCCGTTGACCAGGGCGAGCATCTGCGCCCCGAAGGTGGATTGCAGGGGCGTGTACTTGTAAAGTTGGTTGAGCACCTTGCGGGGCTGGCTGCCGCGCTTGAGTTCCACGATGATGCTCATCCCCCGCCGGTCGGATTCATCCCGCAAATCGGAGATGGCGGCGATTTTGCCACTGCGCGCCAGGTCGGCGATGCGTTCGATGAGCGTGGTTTTGTTGAGTTGGTAAGGGATTTCGGTGATGACGATGCGGTAACGCCCGGCGCGCATCTCTTCGATGTGGGCCAGCCCGCGCAGGATGATGCGTCCGCGCCCGGTGGCATACGCCTGGCGGATGCCCTCCGAGCCGACAATCACTCCGCCGGTGGGGAAATCCGGCCCGGGGATGAACTGCATCAGGTCTTCCACGGAGACTTCGTCGAGGTCCTCGTAGCGGTCAATCAGGTAAACCAGGGCTTCGACCAGTTCTCCCAGGTTATGCGAGGGGACGTTGGTTGCCATGCCGACGGCGATGCCCTGCGAGCCGTTGAGCAGCAGGTTGGGCAGGCGGGCGGGGAGCACGGCAGGCTCCTTGAGCGAGCCGTCGAAGTTCTCGACGAAATCAACGGTATCCTTTTCGATGTCGGCGAGCATCTCCTCGGCCATGCGGTTGAGGCGGGCTTCGGTGTAGCGCATCGCTGCGGGGGAATCGCCGTCAATCGAGCCAAAGTTGCCCTGACCGTCCACCAGCGGGTAGCGCATGGAGAAATCCTGCGCCATGCGCGCCATGGCGTCATAGACCGCCGAATCGCCGTGGGGGTGGTATTTGCCCAGCACCTCGCCGACGATGCGGGCCGATTTTTTGTACGGCGCATTGGAGCGCATGCCCATATCGTGCACGGCGTAGAGGATGCGGCGGTGGACGGGCTTCAGCCCGTCGCGGGCATCGGGCAGGGCGCGGGCGACAATCACGCTCATGGCGTAATCGAGGTACGCGGAGCGCATTTGTTCGTCAATATCTACGGATTGAATGTTGCCAATTTCCATACGGGGGGTTGCCTCAGGGTGTACACAAATGTTGTAAAAATGCCTGTGTGTTTCCCTCACCCCGTCCTCGCATACGCTCGGACTCCTCTCTCCCTAAGGGCGAGGGGCTGAGGGTGATGGCGGGCAGGGCGGTTTCTTGCGCGGCTGTTCGATTTCTGCATCTTTTTGCTTGCGCCCGTTGCCGCAGGGCAGGATGGCATTGTTGATATGCTGTTTTTCGCCGCGAAGGATGCGAATTTTGCGAATGTCGGCGGATTGAGTGACATTCGGGAAACATGCAAAAAAGGTGTGCGCTACGCAGTCAGCGCACACCTGTAATTATACCGCGAGAGGGGAGAATCGGGGGTTTTACGGGGAGACAGGGTGCAGGCAAATGTTGCAAAACATGTATAGCCATGCGGGAACTGCTTTTTGGCCCCCTGCCCTGCCCTCCCCCCGCCCTCACCCCTAACCCCTCTCCCAAAGGGAGAGGGGAACCAAAGCGGAAATTTTGGGGAGGGGCCGGGGGGGCATACTTAACAAAGCAATATCGAATTTTCACCCATTTTCTACATCTTTTGTCTGTACCTGCGAAAATGAAAGTTCTTTCGGGGGTTACCAGATTTCTACCTGTAGGCCATCTACAACGACAAAATGCTTGTCGCGGGTGGCTACCGTCAGGTCGTATTGGAATGCAATAGCAGCGATCCAAATGTCGTTTTCTGGAATGGGGTGCCCAGCCTTGCGTAACTGGTTCTTGACGATGCCATACCAGTGTCCGGTATCGCTGTCGCAAGGCAATACGATGCCAGCGTTGACAAACTGGCTGATTTGCTCCAGGTTTGCGGCTTTTTTGCTTGATCGCTGTGCCCCGTAATACAGTTCTCCAACTGCAATGCTGGGAATGAATGTGCTTTCAACTTGCTCTAACCGCGCAACGACTGTTGTATTGGCTGCAAACAGATCAATGATAACGCTGGTATCCAGCAAGTAGTTACCACTCATTTGGATCAATGTGTTCGCAGTCGGTCTCAATGGCATGACGCATGGCCTTGAGATCGTTTTCGGAAATGCGCCCCGCGAAACGCGCCAGATCTTTGCCGGGGATGCCCCGTGAATGAGTTTTCCTCAACGAGCGGGCAAAGGCTAATACCTTGAATTGCAGATTCTCTGGCAAGAACTCAACTTGTTCCAATATCTCGGTAGTTAGATGTGTTGTCATGGTGACACGTTTGTCAGTTGCAGTTGTCAGATGCGATGTCGCGGGCCTCGCGGTACGCCTCGTTGCCGGAGAGTTCATAGGCGGCGTTGTAGTATTCCTCAGCGGCGCACCATTCCCCTTGCCCATCGAGCCAGTCGGCATAGCCTGCCAGGGCTTCGATGTAGCGCTGGGATGCTGTCCAGCCGGTGCCGTCGTGCATGTTGGGGTATTGTGCGGCAACCTGTTCGAAATAGTAGACGGCCTGTTTCCAGTCCAGCCCCCAGAAACTTGCGCCGGTGAGGTAGTAACGCGCCCAGGTACGGTAGCCGTTGGCTTGTGCATCCAGCACGCCGAATTGCTCCGCCATCGTCAGGTCGTAGATTCCCTCTTCGAGGTTGCCTGCGCCGATGTTCTCCGCGCCGCGGTTGCGATAGGCCACAAAGAACATGCCATCCACATCAATGGCGCGGTATTCGGGGTTTTTCATCCGCAGGGTTTCCAGCACTTCGATGGCTTCGGTCCATTGACGATCAGCGATCAGGTTTTCGGCGTGGTTGAAGAGTTCTGCCTCGCCGCGCAGATCAGGCGTAGGGGTTAGCGGAACCTCTGTGGGGGTCGGCGTTGGCGGAACCGCAGTCGGGGTTGCAGTAGCATTGAGGGTTAGCAGCACCTCCGCCATCCGGTCCGTGACTCCGGGGTAGTTGGGGGCATTTTCAAGGACGTATTCAAACCGCTGACGGGCGATCTCGTAACGTCCGGCTTCCATATCCTGAACACCGAGGGCATACTGCTCCTGCACGGCGGATTCAACCTGTGCGGCCTCAAACTGCGTGCGCTCTTTGATGCCCTGCCGATAGCCCAGGAATGCGCCAACAGCAATAAAAGCAACAAGCGCAGCAACCGCCACAAATCCGGCTGCCAGCCAGAACCGCCAGCGTTTGCCGGAAGGTTTCTCCGGGGGCGGAGGAGCCTCATCGAAAGCAGGATCGCTAACGGGCGCTGTTTGTATCGTTTCGCCGCCGATTGGGGTCGGCATAGTTTCGTCTAAATGCTCATTCTCATCCATGGTGCAATTCTAATGCGGAAAACGCTTTGCGTAAAGTCGATGGGTAGTGCTGTAGGGCTTATGACGCACGAGGCGGCGGCGGGGTTCCCGAAGGCTGGGACCGCACTCGAAAATGACGGTATAATTTCAATATGCATCCCGATACCGAAGTACGAAAAAACATGGCTTACCACTTTTACCATCCCGTCGAAGTCCGCTATGGAGACCTGGACCCGCAGGGACATCTCAACAACGCCAAGTATCTGACCTACATGGAACAGGCGCGCATCGCCTATCTGCAATACCTGGGTTTGTGGGAGGGCGGTTCGTTTTTTGAGATTGGCATGATCCTCGCCGAGGTGCGCGTCACCTACAAGGCGCCGATCCACTGGGGGCAGGTAATCCGCGTCGGCGTGCGCGTCTCCCGCCTGGGCAACAAGAGTTTCGATATCCAGTACACCCTTGAAGACAGCGAAACCGGTGTTGAACATGCCAGCGGCTCCACCGTACAGGTGGCCTACGACTACCATACCGGCAAAACCATCCCCATCCCGGCACGCTGGCGGGAGACGATTTCTGCGTTTGAAAATATACCCCCAGCATCACCCTGAAGATTTTCCTCGCCTCGACGACTGGCAGGACTGCCAGGCGTAGCCAGACCTTTAGGGTCTGGCATTCCCGGAGAACAACCATGAAACAACTTCCCCCGATTGACAGCGATTACCTGATTGATTTTCTGACCGGCCTGCTGAACACTCCCAGCCCGACGGGGTTCACCGATGCCGCCATCGGATACACGGAGCGGGCTTTGAGCGCCTTCCCGTTCCTGGAAATCCGCCGCACCCCGAAGGGCGCGCTGACCGCCACCTGGCCCGGGGAGCGATCCGATGCGCCGCGTGCCCTCACCGCCCATGTGGATACCCTCGGCGCGATGGTCAAGGAGATCAAATCCAACGGGCGGCTGAAACTGACCAAAATCGGCGGCTTCGCCTGGAACGCGGCGGAAGGCGAGGGCTGCACAGTGTTCACCCAAAACGGGGAAACCGTGCGCGGCGCGATCCTGCTCACCTACGCATCAGCACACGTTTACGGCAAAAGATTCTCCGAAACCGAGCGCGACGACAAGCACATGGAGGTCCGCCTGGATGCCCGCACCACATCCGAGGAAGAGACCCGCGCCCTGGGTATTGAAGTCGGCGATTTTGTGGCTTTCGACCCCCGCGTGGAAGTGACCAACGGCTTCGTCCGCTCCCGCCACCTGGATGACAAAGCCTGCGTTGCCAACCTGGTTTCGGCGGTCAAAACCCTGGCCGATGCCGGGCTGCAACCCGCGCAGACCACCACCTTCCACATCAGCAACTACGAGGAGGTCGGGCACGGCGCATCCGCCGGGCTGCCGGATGACATCACCGAACTGGTCAGCGTGGATATGGCCGCAGTCGGCGAGGGCCAAACCTCGGATGAGTTCCACGCCACGCTGTGCGTCAAGGATTCAGGCGGACCCTACCATCACGGGCTGAGCAACAAACTGCGCCATCTGGCGAAGGAATACGGCATCCCCTACAAAGTGGACATTTACCCCTACTACGGCTCGGACGGCGAAGCCTACTGGCGCGCCGGTGGAAACGTGGCCGTGGCACTGATTGGCCCCGGTGTGGATGCTTCCCACAACTACGAGCGCACCCACACCGAAGCACTGGTGGCGACCACGCAATGGGTGGTCGCGTATCTCCTGAGCAGCGGATTGCTCCGCGAAACGGAGTAGCGGATTTAGCAACGGACGAAAGCAGATAAACAGATACAGCAACGGATTGCTTCGCGAAACGGAGTAACGGATTTAGCAGCGGACGAAAGCAGATAAACGGATTTTGCAGCGGATACAGCAGCGGATTGCTCCGCGAAACGGAGTAGCGGATTCAGCAACGGACGAAAGCAGATAAACGGATTTTGTAGCGGATACAGCAGCGGATTGCTCCGCGAAACGGAGTAGCGGATTTTGCAACGGACGAAAGCAGATAAACGGATTTTGCAACGGATACAGCAACGGATTGCTCCGCGAAACGGAGTAGCGGATTTTGCAACGGACGAAAGCAGATAAACAGATACAGCAGCGGATT
>CAZPSL010000053.1:0-4751 GCA_964589145.1 uncultured Anaerolineales bacterium | reverse complement strand
CAATGGTTTGCTGCAACAGAATTCAGGGATGATCCGAATATGCTGTCGCATCGGCAATAGTTTCAATCGCGTTTACCTGTGCGGGTATAAATCTAAAATACCACGTAATGAGCAGATATGGTAGGATGAGTCTCCCATGGGTGCAGGCAAATGTTGTAGAAATTCCTATGTGTTTCCCTCACCCCGCACACAAGACTGGCAGTCCTGCCAGGACTGCCAGTCTTCATTTGGCGAACAGGACAAGCACCGAACGCTCCATCCCGCCGGGGGGAGGGTTAGGAGGGGGGACCACCGGCGTTCTACGTCTTTTGCCTGCACCCCACCCTCTCCAGAAGTACCTTTTTTCAATGGATTCTGATATACTTTCCGGGCAAAACCAGTGAACCGGTAAACAGAAAACATTACAGGGATGCTTCAGGCATGCGCCTTGTGTGCCAGACATTCCAAATACAGGATACAAACCATGTCCCTGAACATCGAATTAACTTACTGTGCAGTTTGAAAATACGCCCCGCGCGCGGTCAGTCTGACCGGCGAACTGCTGCGGAATTTCGAGCCGCAAATCAGCCGCTTTACGCTGATCCCCTCGGACGGCGGCAGGTTTGAAGTCGTTGTCAACGGCACCCTGATTTTCTCAAAGAAACAACTGAGGCGGCACGCCAACCCCGGCGAAGTGACCGCCCTGCTGCAAAAATACCTGGAGGAAAACCCCGCATGACCAAAAAGCAAGCCCGCGTCTTCTCCGGTGCCCGCCCCACCGGACGCCAGCACCTGGGCAACTACCTGGGCGCAATCAAAAATTACGTCGCCCTGCAAGACGAATACGAAGACACAATCTACTGCATCGTGGATGTCCACGCCCTCACCACGGTCGAAACCACCGAAAACCTGCGCCAGAACACCTACGAGATGGCGCTCGACTGGCTGGCCGCCGGGCTGCGCCCGGAAGACAGCATGATCTTCATCCAGTCGCACGTCCCCGAGGTGATGGAACTGCACACCTACCTCTCGATGGTCACGCCGCTGGGCAAACTCACCGCCCTGCCCACCTTCAAGGAGAAGGTGCGCCACCAGCCGCACAACGTCAACTACGGACTGGTCGGCTACCCGGTGCTGATGACCGCCGACATCCTGCTTTACAAGGCGGTCGCCGTCCCCGTGGGCGTGGATCAAGCCCCGCATCTGGAATTCGCCCGCGAGATTGTACGCTCCTTCAACTACCGCTACAACACCGACGTGCTCATCGAACCGCAAATGGTCGCCACCCAAACCCCCAAGGTCATCGGCATTGACGGCAAGAGCAAGATGAGCAAGAGCCTCGACAACCACATCGAACTGGCGGCCACCCCCGAAGAGACCCAAAAGCGCGTCATGCAGATGGTCACCGACCCGCAGCGCGCCCGCCTTTCCGACCCCGGCGACCCGGACGTTTGCAACGTTTTCGCCCTCCACAAAATTTTCTCTCCCCCGGAGGAAGTCGCTGACATCAACACCCGCTGCCGCAAGGCGGAAATCGGCTGCGTGGCCTGCAAAAAACTCCTTGCCAGGAACCTGAACGAAAGTCTGGCACCCTTCCGCTCAAAGCGCGCCGAGATTGCCAAAGACCCCGATTCCGTCTGGGACGTGCTCCACGACGGCGGCAAGCGCGCCCGCGTCATCGCACAGCAGACCATCAGCGAAGTGCGCGAAGCCATCGGCCTGCCGTAAAACTCAGCAGGCAGCCACCCCCGACTCCCCACTCCCGACTCCCCATGCGCGCCCTCATCCAACGTGTCACCTACGGAAAAGTCACCGTTGAAGGCCGTACCGTTGCCGAAATCGGCGGCGGGCTGGTCATCCTGCTGGGAGTCGCGCCCGCGGACGGAGACGAGCAAATTGAATACCTGACCCGCAAAATCGCCGAGATGCGCATCTTCGAGGACGAGGCGGGCAAACTCAACCGCTCCGTGCTCGACATCGGCGGCGCGGCCATCGTGGTCTCGCAGTTCACGCTCTACGCCAACACCCGCAAAGGACGCCGCCCCAGTTTCAACCGCGCCGCCCGCCCCGAAATCGCCGAACCGCTGGTGGAGCGTTTCGCGCAGTCCCTCTCGGCGCGCGGTGTGCCCACCCAAACCGGCGAATTTGGCGCGTATATGCAGGTGGAAATCCACAACGACGGGCCGGTCACCATCTGGATGGAACGGGAATGACGAAAACGGGCAGCCCTGACCGGGCTGCCCGTCTTTTACGCACAATCGGGGGGAAAGCCGCCCTTCCACAACGCCCCGCCGACCTGAACCGCGAGGGCACCCGCTTCCAGCATGGCATCCGCGTCCCTGATGTGATACACACCCCCGCCCCCGATGACGGGGACTCCTGACCCCGCCAGTTTATCCACCACCCCCAGCGCCAGCGGAAAAATCCCCGGCCCGTACAGCCGCCCGCTGACCCCGTTCAGCAAACCGCGCGGCTGCCCCAAACTGACCGCCTGCGCTCCGGCATCCAGCGCGGCATCAGCCAGCGCATCGGCCTGCACCAGCGGCAGGCGCACAATCAGCGGCAGTTCCCCGGCCGCGGCGCGGGTGAACGCAGCCACCTCGGAGGCGTTCACCTCCGGGGGCAGGCCGAGTTCCAGCCCCGCGACGCCTTCGGTCTCTTCCAGGCGGGCGGCCATCTCCCGCAGGGAAGCGGTGTCCCGCGCCAGCAGGTGAACGATCACCGGCAGGGGCGATTTCACCCAGCGCCGCGCGTGCCGCCGGATGACGGCATCCAGCCCCGGGTTGGGCAATCCCGTATGGAGCAGGAATCCCCCCGAAAACGGCACGAAGCGCGTTCCGCGGGCCGGCGTCCTCGGGAAACGGCTGACCGGATGGGTCACGAACGCGCCAAAACGGGCAAAATCCAGCGGGGATTTGGGGTCGGGGGCAAAACCCAAAATCCCGGCGGCGTTCATCAGAGGCGGATTGAAGTGCAGGTCGCGTTTCGGCATAATGGAAAGACAAAGACCGGGGGCGGCGGGATGCTTGACCGCAAGGACGGAAGGGCGCAGGCAAAAGAAGACGTTCTGATTATATCCCTGATGTGCTATACTGTTGGCAATCGTTTGAGCGAAAACGGAGGCGAAATGGAACAAAACCCGATGAAGCCAGTCATCCTGCTCACCGGAGCAACCGGCTCGGTCGGCCTGGAAACGCTGCGCGAACTTCTGCGGCGGAGCGACCGTTACCGGGTGCGCGTCTTCAGTTTGGATACCCCCCAGGAGCGCGCTATTCTCCAGCCCTTCGAGAAGCGGATCGAAATCGTCTGGGGCGATTTGCGCAGCCCCGAAAACGTCCGCAAAGCGGTGGACGGCGTGGATGCGGTGCTGCATGTTGCCGCGATCATCCCCCCGCTGGCAGACGAAAAACCGCAACTGGCCTACGATGTCAATACCGGCGGCACGCGCAATCTGCTGGATGCCATGCAAACCCAGCCGACCCCGCCCCGGATCGTTTACACCTCCTCAATCTCGGTCTACGGGGATCGGGTGCAGGCCCCCTGGATTCGCGTCGGCGACCCGCTGAACCCGTCTGTGGGAGATGAATACGCCCGCACGAAAATCGCCGCCGAGGAGATGGTGCAGGATTCCGGCCTCCCCTGGACGATTTTCCGCCTTTCGGGGATTTTGAACCCGCACCTGGAGATGCAGCCGCTGATGTTCCACCTGCCCCTCGACACCGCCCTGGAGTGGACTCACAACTCGGATACCGGTCTGGCCCTGGTCAACGCGCTCGACCATTTTGACGAGTTGGACGGGCGCATCTTCAACCTGGGCGGCGGGGAAAAATGCCGCGTTATCGCCCGCGACTTTATCCGTAAAACGATGGAGATTACCGGCGTCAACCCCGATGCGCTGCCGGAATACGCCTTTGCCACGCAGAATTTCCACTCCGGTTACTACGCTGACGGTGACGATTTGGAGAGTATTCTGCACTTCCGGCGCAAAACCCTGGCGGATCACTACGCCGAAGTGGCGGCCGGAATCCCGCCCTGGCGGCGGGCGCTCAACCGGATGATTCCCGCCTCCGTGACCCGCCGCTACCTGGAAGGTTTATCCGAACCGCTGAAAGCGCTCCGCGAGAACGATACGGCGCTGATCGAGCGGTTTTACGGGTCACAAGTTCCGAAAATCGCTTGAACCGTGTGTTTGGGACTGGCGCCAAGACGCGAAAATCCTGGTACACAACCTTTTTCTCCCCTGTCGCATCCGATGAGAGCCATCTGTGGTGTGTTTTCAGCATGGCCGGGCAGGGAGGAAGCAGCAGATAACGGTAACACCATATCGCTAAAAGCCTATCCGGAAAATCGCTGTGCAGCCAAGCGGGTCTGTTTCAACATGCTGTGGCAACATTTCCCCCACATCAGCCCCTTCCCGCCCTCGCCCCCGATCCATCTCCTTTTGGGAGAGGGGAACCAAAAGTGAGGGGGGATACAGGCAGACGGGGTAACGCCATACTGATTGCAACACACCTGTCTGAATTTTCGGATAGAGACTAACTCGAACTCAGATTCAACAACAAAAAACAGGAGAATCCAATGCCCCGCAAGAAAAAAACATCCCCGGAAAACATCACCGAAGCCCGTAACGCCGCGCTCGACCGTGCGCTGGGCGACCTGGATAAACGCTTTGGCGAAGGCACCGTCATGCGTCTCGGCGATGCTCATCACCTGATCATCGAAGCCATCCCCACCGGTTCGCTCTCTCTCGACATCGCCCTCGGCGTCGGCGG
>CAZPSL010000052.1:0-12757 GCA_964589145.1 uncultured Anaerolineales bacterium | reverse complement strand
GGTCATTTTGTTCGCCCCGTACAGTTTTTACAGCCGCCAGCCGGAGATCATCGAAATTGACCTGCTCGGCTCCGGCAAAGCCTACGTTTTCCGCGACGGGCAGATGTACGAAGCCATCTGGGTGCGCACCACCGCCGAGGAAATCATCTCCATCGCCTACCCGGATGGCAGCCGTTTCCCACTGCACCCCGGCAACACCTGGTTCGAGATCGTCGGCGAGAGCAGCCCGGCCCCCGAAACTGCTCCCGACTGGCGCGTCCAGTTCCAGACCCCCTGACAAAGCCAACGCCCTATCCCCAATCCCATGCCCCACAACTTCAACACCACCACCCCAGAAACCGAAAAACGCGTGGATGCCCTCCTCGCAAAAATGACCCTCGCCGAGAAAATCGGCCAAACCGTGCAGGTTTTCGTCCACGAGGGCAACCGCGCCGAGATGGTGACGCGCATCCGCGAGGGGCAGACCGGCTCGGTGCTCAACATCCACGGCGTGCGCAACATCAACGCGTTGCAGAAAGTCGCCGTGGAGGAAAGCCGTCTCGGCATCCCCCTGCTGGTCGGCACTGATGTCATCCACGGCTACCGCACCATCTTCCCCATCCCGTTGGCGGAAGCCTGCGCCTGGGACCCTGACCTCGCTGCCGAGACCGCCCGCATCGCCGCCGAAGAAGCCACCGCCAACGGCCTGTTCTGGACCTTTGCCCCGATGGTGGACATCACCCGCGACCCCCGCTGGGGACGTATCGCCGAGGGTGCGGGCGAAGACCCCTACCTGGGGGCGGTGCTCGCCGCCGCCCGCGTGTGCGGCTTCCAGAGCGAACTCTCCAACGGGCACCGCATGACCGCCTGCCCCAAGCATTTCGCCGCCTACGGCTGGGCTGAAGCCGGAAAGGACTACAACACCGCCGACCTCTCCGAGCGCACCCTGCGGGATGTGGTGCTGCCGCCCTTCAAAGCCGCCTTCGACGCCGGGGCGGGCACCGTGATGTCCGCTTTCAACGAGATCAACGGCATACCCGCCACCGTCTGCACACTCACCCTGCGCAAAATCCTGCGGGAGGAATGGAACTTCCAGGGCGTAGTACTCTCCGATTGGGCTTCCACCAAGGAATTGCTCGTCCACGGAGTCGCGGAAAACCTGCGGGAAGCAGCCCGCCGCGCCTTCCTCGCCGGAACCGATATGGATATGACCGCCGACGCGTACCACCGTCATCTGGCGGAACTGATCGAGGCGGGGGAAATCCCCGAAAGTCTGCTGGACGAGAGCGTGCGGCGCATCCTGCGGCTGAAAATCCAGTTGGGGCTGTTCGAAAAGCCCTACGCCGACCCCGATGCCGCCGAGGCCGCCATCCTCAAGCCCGAATACCTGCAAACCGCCCACAAGGCGGCGCTCAAATCCATGGTGCTGCTCAAAAATCAGGGCGGCATCCTGCCGATTGACCCCGCCAAAACCCGCCGCATCGCCGTCATTGGCCCCCTCGCCGATGACCACCACGAAATTCTGGGCAGTTGGTACGGCATCGGGCGCGACGAGGACAGCATCTCCATTCTCGAGGCTCTGCGCGCCGCCCTCCCGGAGGGGGTGGAACTGACCTACATCCAGGGCTGCGATATTGACGGCAAGCATCCCGCCAGCACCATCTCCGCGGTCACCGCCGCCCAAAAAGCCGACCTGGTGATCATGGTGCTGGGCGAGGCCGAATCCATGAGCGGGGAGGCGCACTCGCGGGCGCATCTCGGGCTGCCGGGCAAGCAGCAGTTTTTGCTCGAAGCCGTCCACGCCGCGGGCACGCCGGTGGTGGTGGTGCTGGTCACGGGGCGCCCGCTGGTCATCCCCTGGATGGCGGAGAACATTCCGGGCATCCTGTGCGCCTGGCAGAGCGGAGTCCGCACCGGGCCGGCGGTGGCCGATCTCCTGCTGGGGCGGGAAAATCCCAGCGGGAAACTGACCGCCTCCTGGCCGCGGGCGGAGGGTCAGATTCCGGTTTATTACGCCCACAAAAACACCGGACGTCCTCCTGATGGCCGCGGCGGATTCCAGTTCGACCAGTATTTCCACTCTCATTTTCTGGATGAAGACCACACCCCGCTGTTCCCCTTCGGATTTGGGCTTTCCTACACCCGGTTCGATTACTCGGATTTGCGGGTGCTGACCCCCAAAGTGAAACCGGATTCCGCCCTGAAAGTTTCCGTCAAAATCAGCAACCGCGGCGACCGCGCCGGGGAGGAGATTGCCCAACTTTACCTGCGCGACCGGGTTGGGGAGGTCACCCGCCCGGTGAAGGAACTCAAAGCCTTCCGCAAAATTGCCCTGGAACCCGGCGAGAGTGCCACTGTGACCTTTGAAGTGCCCGCGCAGTCGCTCGGTTTCCACGGCCTGGAGATGCGCTACAAGGTGGAGCCGGGCGCGTTCCAGGTGTGGGTCGGCCCCAGTTCTGACGAGGGACTGGGCAGCACCTTCGAGGTGGTGGCATAACCCCCTTCGAGGCCGGGCATCGAAACGTCTGGGAAAATCAAAGGACTGCCAGTCCTGACAGGACTGGCAGTCCTTTTGGGTTCGGGAAAACGGCGCTTACGGTTTGGGATCGTACATCAGGATGACCTTGGGAACGCGCTGCCCCTTATCATCCGTGATGTAGCGGATGAACTCCAACTGGTGCCGCTCGTTGATGCGGTATTCTTCCACGATGCCCAGCACGCTCATATAGGCCGCTTCCTGCTCCATCACGCCCTCCGGCTGCTCGCAGATCTGCCGCGAGATGACAACGTCGGTGAGGGAGAGCGCGGTGCCGTCGGTGACGTAACGCCCGTTGTAGTCGTTGCAGCCACCGTTACCGCCAAAGGTATCGTCCTCGGCGAAGAAGAGAGTGATCTCCGTATCGGGGTTGGGCGGGGTGAGTGCGTCGTCATCCGCGTTGGCAAGATAGCCGACCAGTTTCCAGGGCATCTGCCGCAAATCCGCGCCGGGCTTTTCGGTGGGCGGAGGCGGCGGGGTCTCGGTCGGCGCGGGGAGAGGAGTCTCCGTGGGCGCGGGCGGCACCGTGGCGGTCGGCTCCTCCGGGGCGGGGTTCCGCACCTCGATGGCAACCCAAATTGTCTGCCCGAAAGGCGTGCTCAAAGCGTTGTACATCTGCCAGTAGCCGACAAACTGCTCGCCGGGGCGGTCGGGAGCGACCAGGTTGACGTACAGGTCATAGGTCTGTCCAGGTGCCACCTCGCCCTGGATGGCGGTCGGCTGGCCCTGCATCTGCGCATCGGGGTCATTCCCGTGGGCGTACTGGATGGAGTAGCCGCTCGTCCAGGTACAGGTACCGACGTTTTTGATGCGCCAGCCCTTCTGGAAAGCCTCGCCAGGGTCGAGGTCAGGGAAGTTTGTCAGGCCTTCATCGTCGTAGTTCAGGTCTTCGATGAATTCCATCGCGTCCACGCAGGGAGCAGGGGATGGTACCAGAGTCGGTTCGGGCGTATTTGCCGGGGTGGGGGCGGGGGTCGGTGGAGGAATCACGTCGTCGGGGGACAGGCCGAGGTAACGGGTTGCCAGTTCGGTGATTTTGCCCTCGTTCTGGAGTTCCAGCAAAGCCCGGTTGATCTGATCCCGCAGGGCGTTCGCCCCCTTGGGAACAGCAATCGCCAGCCGCTGCTGCCCCACGCCCTGCCCCACCAGGACAAGATCACCCTGAGAGAGTGCAGCAATCGCGGGTTGCAAATCCAGAATCACCACATCCAGCCGACTCTGGCGCAAATCGTTGATCGCATGTTCCGGTTTGGCATAAGCCAACAGGTTTTCGGATGGGATGATATTGCCATCCACGAGTACGGTCTGCGCCCAGTGCTCGTAAACCGAGCGTTTCTGTACCCCGACGCGCAGCCCGGCCAGTTGTGACGGATCGGAAACCGGTCCGATTTCGGCATCAAGGCGCGCCAGGATGCCGCCTTCTCCAACGTAATAGATATTGGAAAAATCAACCACCGCTTCCCGCTCCGGAGTAACAGAAAGGGCGGCAATGGCAACATCCGCTTGCCCAACTGATAACGTGACGCCAAGCCCCTCGAAAGCATAATCGGCGATGTCTACGCGCACACCCAGTTTTGCGCCGATCTCGCGAATCAGGGCGGGGTCAAAGCCATCAATCTGATAATCCTGATTGTAGTATTCAAAAGGCGGGTAATCCGCGGCAGTGGCAACCCGCAACACGCCTGCGGTCTGCACTTTCTCCCAGGAATCATCCCCGGCGACGGGTGGCGGAACTGGCTCCGGCTGGCGACTGGAAAGCAAAATCAGCGCACCGCCTGCACAAATGGCGGCTGCAACGCTGATGATTAGCACCCAGAGCCAAGGGCTGGTTTTCTTCTCCTGCCGGATTTCTCCCTCAACCTGGCGCGGTTCCGGGTCCTGGGGTTTTTCAGGGATCTGTTGGCTGTTCATCTTTCACTCCTTATCACCTGCACACGTTGATTGCACAGGCCCTGATGCCACTTGTTTTTTGCTGGCTGGTTCCATTATAACCGAAAACCACAAAACAAAAGAACGGTTGAAGGATGGGGGGTGCAGGCAAATGTTGTAGAAAGATGGTTATCTACCAACAAGCCGTGGTATTCTGGAGCCCCATCCCCCCTGTATCCCCCCTTCCCCAGGGAAGGGGGGACTGGACTCTTTGTTGTGTGTGCGGCGCACTTCGTGCGCCGCACACACAACGGACAAACACGCCCCTCCCCGAAATTTCCGCTTTGGTTCCCCTCTCCCTGTGGGCGAGGGGTTAGGGGTGAGGGTAGGGGGAGGGGCCGGGGGTGGGGGTACACTCGACAATGCAATGCTGAATTTTGCTCAATTTCTACATCTTTTGCCTGCACCCGGTGTTTTCGTGTCAAGTGTTCCCGTGGCAGGTGTTCCGGTACGCTTCATCTTCCAGCGTTTTTTTCCACCATCCGCCATCTGCACCCCGCTCCCCGCGCTTTACGGATAATGGTCGCGCACGATTTTGCTGTAATACGCCCCCACCGTGCTGGCGGTGATCGTCTCACCGTCGCGGGTGAGTGTGCCCTCATAGGGCTTGCTCCCCGCGTGGACGCGCCAGCCGGTCAACACCATCGGGATAGCGCCATCCGCGGCCATCCATTCGCCGTTGTACTTGCGTGCCATGTGAACGTGCGTGCCGGTGGCGTGCCCCCCCTCGCAGGAAGGATGCCCCAGCAAATCGCCGGTTTCGATCCACGTCCCGCTGGGAACGCGGTCCTGTGTTGCCACATGCAGGTAAATCAGCACCCAGCCGGTTTGCTCAAAGCCGTCGCCGTCCGTATCAAGCGCGACCACCCCGTTGCCAGAGCGCACCACCAGCCCGGCGGTCGAAGCGGTGACGTAGGCGTTCGATTCCACACATCCGCTTTCCGAGCGGGCGGGTGAAAAGTCAATCGCCGCCCAGGAACCGTCTTTTTCCCAGGCACCGTGCGGGCCGCCAGTGTAACTCCACACCTGATTGTACATGAACGGCAGTTCCAGGCGGGGCTGCTGCAAATTTGGGGGAAAAAGCGGCTCCACCGAGTTAGCGCGCACCCAGGAATTGCCGAACATCCGCTCGTAGTGGGCAGGGAAACCGACCTCCGGGTTGGTGGCGTAAAGCCAGTCGCGGCTGTCGTACACCTGGGCAAAATAGTACAGCATCGCCACCGTTCCGGCGTTGAGGGTCGGCTCCAGGCGGGCGGTTGCCCCGTCCCTGAAACGGATTTCGTTAATGCGCCCCTCCCGCCAGCCATAGTAACCGGCAGAAAGTTGGTTCACCGCCCAGATGATCTGGTGCAGCAAACCCTCCTTGTGCTCGGCAACGTACCCGAGGGGGTAGTCTTCGGCGGTTTTGTTCGCGGGCTGCCCGGTCACCCAGTTGGCCTGGTAATCCAGCAGCGCCAGCAGCAGCCGCGGGTTGATCGAGTTATCCAGGGCGATTTTCTCAATCACCTCCACCCCGCTGGACTGCCCGATGCTCCCCAGGTATTCGCTGTAATCGCTCAGGTAGCCGCCCGCCTCACGGACGTAACGGTCCATGTCGAACCCCACCGCCGAGAGCGTGTAAACCACCTCGCTGTCGGGGAGCAGTTTGCCCGTGGATGTGGTGTTCCCCAGCCGGTTGGGGATGATCAGCAACTGGTTGGGATTGATAAAACCCTCCAGCGGGATGGGGTCGGGCGAGGCGATTTCATCCAGGCTCACCCCAAAGCGGAAGGCGACCGTTTCGAGGGTGTCACCGGCCTGAGATGTGTACAAAATCGGGGTGTTGCTGGTCAGGGGGATGGGCGTTGGCGAGGGGACATGCCGGGTTGGGGTGGATTCCGCCATAACGGGTGCCGCCGCGGTTCCGGTGGGGAGCGCCGCCGCGGGTACGGGAGTCCCGGAGGGGACCGCAGCCCGCAGGGTTGCCGCCCAGTCCGGGGTTGGCGAGGCGTTCCCGGAGGCCGAAAATCCCTGCGAGGGCAGGTTGCACGCCAGCGAAGCGAGAAAGAGCAGGAGGATGGGGAGGGTCTTTTTCATACTGTAATCCCCCCTCCCGCGCCATCTCCCCGGCGGGGGGATGTTGGGTGGGGGGTGTGCCGCAGCAAATTCTGCGTTGTGTCCCTCACCCCCTGTTCTTGCTCAGGCTCGGCCTCCCCTCTCCCTAAGGGAGGGGGGTTGGGGGTGAGGGACAACCGGGGTTCAATACGGCTGCTTGATTCTGCGCCTTTTGCTGCACCCGCGATGGATTTACCGTTGGATCAAACTGGCCGGGTTGCGGCGGTCCCAGGCTTCGACGGTGACGCCGTCTTTGGAGAGGTAACCGTCGTACATCTCGCCCGTGCCGCTGGAAACCCAGCCATCCAGCACGAGGGGAATGCTCTGGTCAGCGGGAATCCATTCGCCATTATACCGCCTGGCAAGATGAACGTGTGTGCCGTTGGAAACGCCGCCCTCGCAGGAGGGGTGCCCGATGCGGTCTCCGGCCTTGAGTTGCGCCCCGCGGGCGACGCGGTCGCGGGTTTCGATATGCAGGTAGAGCACCGTCCAGCCGGTTTGCTCCAGGCCGTCGCCGTCCAGGTCGAGGACGACTACCCCGTTCTCGGAGCGCACCACCCGCCCGTCGGCGACCGCGGTGACCCAGGCTTCGCTGGTTTCGCAGCCGCCCTCGGTGTCGGATGGCGCGAAATCAATCGCCGCCCAGGCGGAGCCGTCCCCCCAGCCGCCGTGCGGCCCGCCGGTGAAATACCATTCCACCCCCGTCTCGAAAGGCAACTGCATGGGAGGCTGACTCAACCCCGGCGGGAGCAGCGGCTCGAAGGTGTAATCGAAAGGGTAGCCGAACAGGCGGTTGTAAACCTGAAAGAAGCCCTCCTCGGTGACGGTGCGAGTCCAGTATTTTGCGCCGTAAAGTTTGGCGAAGAAGTATTGCACGGCGGCGGTGCCGGCGTTGATGGTCGGGTTGATGGGCACAATCGTGCCGTCGGCGAGAGTCCAGGTGGGCACAGCGTTCACCCGCCACAGGTAGTAGCCGCGATTGAGTTCGTTGGCCGCCCAGGCCAGTTGACGGTAAAGCCCCTTGCGGTTGGGGTCTTTCCAGTCCATCGGGTATTCGAGGGTTTCGGTGCGGGGGTTGGGGTCGGTCACCCAGCCGCTCTGGTATTCCAGCACCGCCAGCAGCAGCCGGGGGTTGACCGAGTAATCCTGCGCCACGCGCTGGACGATTTGCACGCCGCGCAGGCTCTGGCCCTCGACTTCTTCCTCGTGGCGGACGAGGTAGCCGCCCTGGGCGTAGGCGAAATCCGCCGCGTCAAAGTAAGCCGTTGGCGGGCTGGCGACCAGTTCCGAATCGGGGATGATTTTGAAGGCCGGGCCGGTATCCGCCGGGTCGGGCGGGGGGATGACGAGTTCCTGCCCCACGGAGAGGATGTTCACATCGGTCAGGCCGCTGGCTTCGGCGATGGCGTCAATGCTCACCCCATAGGCGTCGGCGATCTGCCCCAGGGTGTCGCCGGGCTGGACGATGTAATGCGCGGTTTCGGTGCGTGCCCCAGGGATGGGATGCGGGTTGTCGGGTGTGGGGGACAAAATGGGCGCGCCCGCCGGTCGGGCGGTGGGCAGGTAGGGGCTGCCTGGCTCCGAGGTCGGCGGCACAAAGCCCTGACCGGCCTTCCAGGGTTCGTCCTCCGTTTTGGGACGCGCACAGGCGGTCAGCGTCAGGGCAATCGCGATGAGAGGGAGCAGGATACGGTGAAGCATGGGCATGAAGGTAGGCAAGTGGGCAAGTTTGCAGGTGTGCAAGTTTGCAAGTGCGCAGGTGGGCGGGCAGACAGGTGAACAAGCGGGCAAATAGGCAGGTGGGCAGGTATGCAAGGAACAATGGGGCGCCATCCTCAATTCCCACTCCCCAGTTCCCACTCCCCGATTCCCAATCCCCAACTCCCCGCCCCCTATCCCCGCCGCACCCGAACATCCACCGCCACCGCGCCTTCGCCCCCCGGCAGCACGCGCAGGGGGTTGATTTCGATTTCGGTCAGTTCGGGGAAATCCGCCGCCAGTTGCGCAAGCCGAAAGAGCGTATTCAGCACGGCGGCACGGTCAGCGGGGGGCAGGTTGCGGAAGCCCGCCAGTTTGCGCCCCGCCCAGGTGTTCGCCAGCAGGTAGTCGGCATCGGGACGGGTGAGCGGCGCCAGCGCAAAGGCGACATCCTTCAGCCCCTCGACCTCCACGCCGCCGGAGCCGAACATCACCAGACCGCCGAACTGCGGGTCTTGCACCACGCCGGTGATGACCTCCTGCCCCTGGGGGATCATCCGCTGAAGGTGGACGCCCTCCACGCGGGCTTCGGGGTGGGATTCCGTTACCCGCTGCATGACCGCGTCCCAGGCAGCGGCGACCTCGGCTTCATCCTGAAGGTTGAGCATCACCCCGCCGATGTCGGATTTGTGCGGGATGTCGGGGGAGGCGATTTTCAGGACGAGGGGAAACCCGATTTGACGGGCGACTTCCAAAGCGTCCCCGCGGCTCCCTGCCAAAAGCATGGGCGCTGTCGGGATGCGGTAAGCCGCCAAAATCCGCCCGCTCACCTCCGGGGGCAGGAATCCATCCTCCGAAAAATCCGCCAAAATCCGCGTCATCGCGGCGGAATCCACATCTTCGAAGCGCACCGTCTCCGCCTGTGCGTGACGGAGGGCTTCGCTCCGCTGCACCAGCGCGCTGAGCGCCGCCGCCGCCCGCTCCGGGAAGCGGTATTCGGGGATGTGCGCCGCCCGCAGGTGTTCGACCGCCTCCTGGATGAGCCGCTCGCCCATCACCGCCACCACCACCGGCTTGTCGGCGTTGTGGATGACCGGGATGATGGCTTTTGCCACCGCGCCGGAAGTGAACATGGGCGGCGAGGGGTAGATGACCATAGCGCTGTCCACGCCGGGGTCGGCGAGCAGGGCGCGCAAACTCTCGGCGAACTGGCGGGGCGAGGCGGAAGCGAGCATATCCACCGGGTTGTGCAAACTGGCCGCGGGGGGCAGAATTTCGGACAGGGCGGAGCGGGTTTGTTCGCTGAGGCGCGCCAGTTGCAGGCCGTTGGCTTCCAGCGCGTCGGCGGCGGTGACACCGGGGCCGCCGGCGTTGGTCAGCACGGCGACGCGATTGCCCTTGGGCAGCGGGCACCAGGCCAGGGCGCGGGCGCGGTCGAACATGCCTTCGCTGGTTTGGGCGCGCAGCACGCCCGCCCGCCGGAAGGCGGCATCGTAAGCCGCATCCTGCCCGGCCAGCGCGCCGGTGTGTGAAGCCACCGCCTGCCGCCCGGCTTCGTACCGCCCGACCTTGAGGGCGATGACCGGCTTTTTCAGGGCGGTGCGGCGGGCGTTTTCCACAAAGCGGGGGCCGTCCTTGACCCCTTCGAGGTACATGCCGACCACATGGGTGAACGGGTCGGCGGCGACGGGTTCCAGCACGTCGGTTTCGCTCACGTCGGCCTGGTTGCCGAGGCTGACCAGCCGCGAGATGCCGTAGCCCTGGCCGCGCGCCCAGTCAATCACCGCCGCGCAAATCGCCCCGGAGTGGGAGATGAAGGCCACGTCGCCGGGGGTGGGGCCGGGGGGCGGCAGGAAGGTGGTGTCAATCGGCAGGTGGGTATCCAGCAGGCCGATGCAGTTCGGCCCCAGCAGGCGGATGCCGTACCCGCGGGCGATTTCCAGGATTTCGGCTTCCAGCGCGGCACCTTCGGGGCCGACTTCGCGGAAGCCCCCGGAGCCGACGATCGCCGCCCGGATGCCGCGTTCTCCGCAGGCGCGCAGGGCCTCGGGCACAAAGCGGGCGGGGATCAGCACCGCGGCCAATTCCACCGGGCCGGGGACCTCCGCTACGGAGGGGTAAATCGGTTGCCCGAGCAGGGTGCCGCCCTTGGGGTTGACGAAGTGAACCGCGCCGGGGTAGTTGCTCTGCACCAGGTTGCGGGCCAATCCGTAACCGAGTTTGGTCGGGTCGCTGGAGGCGCCGATGATGACGACGCCCTTGGGGTTGAAGAAGGGGGTGAGGGTAGGGTCTGGTGTCATGGTGGGTTCTAGTCGCTTCCTGGCAACAGCCAAACCGGGGCATTCACCCCGGTGTTTGCCCGCTGCTGCGGTTCAAAATCCGGCTCAGATGCGGCGTACAAATTCGTGCCGTCGCTGAAGAGCAGATATTGCCCGTCCGGGCTCCAACTGGCTTTGAACACCCGGAAGGGGTAAATTTTTTGCGGCGGGCTTTCAAGATTGTCTTGCAGGGTTCCAATCCAGAGCGATTCACCACTCCAAGCCAGCCGCCGGGAGCCGAAAGCCGCAATTGGAAGCCCGGATATGCCTTCCGGTTGAAGAAGGTCAATGAACTGTCCGGATGTGCTGACGGCTAACACCCCAAAATCGGTGCTGACGAAGAACAGTCTGGCCTCATCCGACCAAGTGGCTTCCCGTGCCGTATCTTCCACCACAGGCTGAGGCGGTTGCCCGGATGCCAAATCCAGCAAGTACACACCGGGAGATAAATTCTGCTCACAGCCGGATGCTCCGGTAACCGAGAGCAGCAAAACCATGTCTTCCGGAGAAAAAGCACTCACCGCGTAGGGGCCGTGAAAAATGACCTGCGATTCACGGGTATCCAGATTGATGCTGCGCAGGTCACGGTAGGGGCAGGACAGATTTTCGTTAGGGGTAGCGGTATCCATCAACACGGTTGAATTACCCAACCAGCCGATAACACGCTCAAAGCCGGTTATCTGGGTTTCAAAGAGCAACGCCACATCAGAAGCATCCGCCTTTGCCGCCCAGATTCCGGCGTAATCGTAACCGGCGCCGGAACTCTGGAGATTCAGCCGCCATACGGCACCGTGGACAACCCAGCGGGAATCCGGCGACCAGGCCGGAAAAACGCTTTCGGTGGGGCCATCAGTCAGGCGAATCAGCGATTGTGACACGATGTCGTACACGTATAAATCGCCCGATTTACCGTCAATTACCGCGTTGAAGGCCAGGCGGGTGCCGTCGGGCGACCATGCCAGGGTATTCGCGGTTCCGGCTGCCTGCCAGCGGTCATAGGCATCCGGGTCGTCGCGGTCCATCGGGGTATCGGGATGCAAACGGGCGACGGAAACAACCTGAAGGTCCGGCAGGTGAACGATTTTTAGTTCAGGCGGGGCGGGTGAATCTCCGGTTTCAATCTCGATGAAGGCCAGCCATCCCCCCTTCGGTGAGGGCGACAGGCGATAGGTACGGGGCGCCGGGCTGAGCGTATTGGGATCGGTCAGCGGGGTCAGCCCGGAACCATCCGCATTGACTGCCCAGAGGTTCATTGTTGTGTGGAATACCCACCACGGGCCTTCGGATGACAGGGCCTCGGGAGGCTCCACAGGAACCTCCGATTCAACCGGCTTTTCCGTTGCCTGGGGAAATGACGGCGCTGCTGTTTCCTTTGGCGGAAGTGTGCGGGAAGGCAACGGCGAGGCTGAGTCGGGGGTTTCGGTCAAGGCCGGAGCAGGCAGATCAGATAAGTTGCAGCCCGCCATCAGCAAAAGGGCAAACGGCACGAAAATCACAAGTTTTCGGTACATCAGCAACTCCTGTTCAGGGCAGCGCGACAAGTAACCTGTGCAGTTGCGTTTTGTTTTCCTTGCCGCCGGGCGTCACCCGGTTTTCACGCTCCAGGTGCTTCCTGGCGGTTGTCAGTCATCTAAGTTTTGCCCCTTGGCGAAGCCTACGCCCTGGATGAAGCCGCGGGCACGCTCGGTTTTGGGGTAGGCATTCCGAAGGGTCTGCCAGAATTCGGGGCTGTGGTTGGAGTGCAGGCGGTGGGTGAGTTCATGGGCGATGACGTAATCCACCACCCACTGGGGCCACTTTTTGATTTTATCACTGATGCGGATGTGCCCGTCCGTCGCGCCGCCGTTGGTACAACTGCCCAGACGGTGCTCCATGTTGCTCACCCAGCGGATGGCATTCCACTGGATTCGCCCGCCGAAGTACGTCCGGTTGATGTGCTCCGCCCGCTCCTGAAGGTCGGCATCGGTTTTGATGCGGCGGGCGCGCTTCTGACTGCGGGCGAGCCGCTTTTCGATCTGCTTCAGCAGGTCCGGGATGTCCTTGTTTCGCAGGCGGTAGGGGATGCGCAGGAGGATGCTCCCGTCCGGGCGGCGCTCCCAGCGGGAATATTTTTTCAGGCGTTTGTCGCGCCGCACGATGACGGGGATTTTCCCGCCCTCCGGGGAGCGGATGGTGAAGTGTTTGTCGGGCATGGGGATGTGTT
>CAZPSL010000051.1:0-8616 GCA_964589145.1 uncultured Anaerolineales bacterium | reverse complement strand
TCCACGCTGCCGGGCTGCTGAACCCGCTCACGGAGGAACTGCTCGCCCGCGCGGAGGACGTCGGTCGGCACAACACCCTCGACAAACTGACCGGTTACTGCCTGCAAAATGGCATCCAGACCCGCGACCGCGCCCTGCTGGTGACCGGGCGCATCTCATCCGAAATGGTGCGCAAAGCCGCCGTGATGGGCTGTCCGCTGGTCGCCTCCCGCACCTCACCGACTTCGCTCTCCGTGGAAATGGCGCGCGCCTGGAACATCACCCTGGTCGGCTATGTGCGCCAGGGAACGATGCGAATTTATAGTCACCCCGAGCGGTTGGGGTACAATTGAGAAGAAGGCAAAACGCTTGCTTGTGATGCCTTTTACACCACGCCGTGAACTTTGAGGCATCCCGTTTCCCATCCGTTTATCCGCTCCCTCATCCGCTGCTAGCCCCATCCGTTTCCCTCATCCGCTAATCCGTTCCCTCATTCGCTGCTAGCCCCATCCGTTGCCCTCATCCGCTAATCCGTTCCCTAATCCGTTGCCCAAAAAGGAGCGCCCATGACCGAACCTCTCCAAACCCTCTTCACCGGCTTTCAGGGTCGGGAGGAGGACATCATCCCCCTCCTCCATCGGGTGCAGGAGACCTACAACTACCTCCCCGAAGACGCCATGCAGGCCGTCGCCCGCTTCACCCGCGTCCCCGAAAGCCAGGTTTACGACGTCGCCACCTTCTACACCGAGTTCAAACTTGCCCCCCGGGGGGCGAAGCACATCCAGATTTGCCGCGGCACCGCCTGCCGGATGCACGGCGGAGTCCGCTATGTGGAGGCGCTGGAGCAGCACCTGGGCATCCGCGCCGGTGAAACCACCCCGGACGGCGCGTACTCCCTCGAGGTAGTCGAGTGCCTGGGACTGTGCGACCAGGCTCCCGCCGCGCTGGTGAACGGCGTCCCCGTCACCCTCGATTTGGACGCGTCCCCCGCATCCTGGCTGGATTCCCCGCCCGAAGCCCCGCAGGGCCTCGCGGCGGGCGAACCGCGCTGGCTGACCGCCCGCATCGGCGCGGCCGCACCCGACGACGTGACCGCCTACGAACAGGCGGGCGGCTTCGCCGGTCTGCGGGCGGCGCTGTCCCGCTCCCCGCAGGAGGTCATCGCCGAGGTGGAACAGTCCGGCCTGTCGGGGCGCGGCGGGGCGGCGTTCCCCACCGGCCTGAAGTGGAAGTTCACCGCCGGGGCGCAGAGCAGCCCCAAATTCGTGGTCTGCAACGCTGACGAATCCGAGCCGGGCACTTTCAAGGACCGCGCCCTGCTCGAAGGTGATCCGCTGGCAGTCATCGAGGGGATGCTGATCGCCGGGTACGCCATCGGCGCGGCGCAGGGCTACGTTTACATCCGCAGCGAGTACCACCGCCCGCGGGCCGTCCTTCAGCGGGCGATTGACGCCGCCTACGCATCCGGGTACCTCGGCAAGAACATCCTCGGCAGCGGCTTCTCCTTCGACGTGGAAATCCGCGTCGGCGCGGGGGCTTACGTCTGCGGGGAGGAGACCGCGCTGTTCGAATCCATCGAGGGCCGCCGCGGGATGCCGCGCTACAAGCCGCCCTACCCGACCACCAACGGGCTGTTCGACAGGCCGACCGTGATCAACAACGTGGAGACCCTCGCCGCCGCGGGTTGGATTCTCGCACACGGGGCGGAGGCCTACCGCTCCCAGGGGACGAGTGACTCGCCGGGAACCAAGTTGTTCTGCCTCTCCGGGGATGTACCCCGCCCCGGGGTGTACGAGGCCCCCTTCGGCACCCGGATGCGTGACCTGATCGAGATGGCGGGCGGCGATACGGGCGCGGTTCAGGCCGTTTTGGTGGGCGGCGCGGCGGGTTCTTTCGCTTCTCCCGCCCAACTGGATACCCCGATGAGTTTTGAAGGCCTCAAGGCCGCGGGGCTCTCCCTGGGTTCGGGCGTGCTGATGGTCATTGGCGAGGGGCGTGACATGCGTGAAGTGCTGCTCAGTTTGGCGCTGTTCTTCGCCCACGAATCCTGCGGAAAATGCAACCCCTGCCGCCTGGGAACCCGCTACCAGTTGGAGATTGTCAAGAAAATCGTTGCCGGAACCGCCACCGACCGCGACATCGAGCGGCTGCACACCATTGGCCGGACGATGACCACCGCCTCGTTCTGCGGCCTGGGCATGACGGCGGCAACGGCGATTTTGTCGGCGATAGACGGAGGGCTGGTGAAGTGGTAATTGGGTAGTCAGGGAGCAGGGATTAGGTAACTGGCAATTGGTGATTGGTAAATTGAGGATTGGGGCTATGCCCAATTCCCAATCCCCAATTCCCAATCCCCAGTTCCCAATCCCCAGTTCCTAATCGCCTAATCACCTAATCACCTAATTACCCAATCCCTAATCCCCCGCAAAGGAAACACCTATGAGCAAAACGATCACATTTTACATTGACGGTAAGCAGGTTCAGGCCGAGGAGGGGATGAACATCCTCGACGCGGCGCTGGCGAATGACATCTACATCCCGCACCTGTGCCACCACCCCGATCTGGAGCCGGTGGGCGGCTGCCGCCTGTGCGGCGTGGAGGTGGACGGCGGGCAGATGTCCATGTCGTGCATGACGCCCGTGAAAGAGGGCATCCACGTTGCCACCGACAGCCCCGCCATCCATCAGGCGCGCACGGCGGTGATGGAGATGCTGCTGGCAACCCATCACATGGACTGCCTGAACTGCAAGGCCGCCACCGACTGCGAACTGCTGAAAATCACCAACTACCTGGGGATGGATTCCAACGAAATGGTGGATTTGCGCCCGCAAACCGGCCTGCTGCCGGTGGATGACACCAACCCGTTTTTTACCTTCGATCCGAACAAATGCGTGGTCTGCGGGATTTGCGTCCGCACCTGCAACGAGATCGTCGGGCTGGGGGCGATCAACCTGGTGGACCGCGGCTACCCCACCCTGATCGGCACCTTCGGGAATCAGCCCTTTGCCGATTCGGTCTGCGAATCCTGCGGGGAGTGCGTCGTCCGCTGCCCGGTGGGGGCGCTCTCACCCAAAAAGACCACCCTGCCCGCCTTCGAGGTGGAGAGCACCTGCGTTTACTGCGGGGTGGGCTGCGGCATCCACCTGGGCGTGAAGGGCGATCAAATCGTCAGCGTGCGCGCCAACAGGGACGCACCCGCCAACCAGGGCAGTTTGTGCGTCAAGGGACGCTACGGCTTCAACTTCATCAACCACCCCGACCGGCTGACCACGCCGCTGGTCAAGAAGGACGGCGAGTTTGTGGAAGCCTCCTGGGAAGAAGCCCTCTCGCTGGTGGCGGAGAAGTTCGCCCAAAGCAAGGGCGAGAAGTTCGCCGCCTTTGCCAGCGCCAAATGCACCAACGAAGATAACTACGTCATTCAGAAATTTACCCGCGCAGTGATGGGCACCAACAGTGTGGATCACTGCGCCAGGCTTTGACACAGCCCCACCGTGGCCGGTCTGGTCACAACCTTTGGCTCTGGCGCAATGACCAACTCCATCGCGGAGATTGACGGCGCACAAACCTTCTTCATCATCGGCTCGAACACCACCCACGCCCATCCGGTGATCGCCCAGCGCATCCGGCGCAACGTGCGGTATCGCGGCGCGAAACTGATCGTCGCCAACCCCAAGGCGATTGAACTCACCTGGTTTGCCGATCACTTCATCCAGCACCAGCCGGGCAGCGATGTCGCCCTGCTGATGGGCATGTGCCGCTACATCGTCGAGAACGACCTGCACGACAAGGAATTCATCGCCGAGCGGTGCGAGAACTTCGATGCCTTCCTGGAATCGCTGGAACCCTTCACCCCGGAGTTCGTCGAAAAAGTCACCGGCGTCCCCTGGGGGCGGATCGCCGAGGCGGCGCACGTTTACGCCACCAGCCGTCCCTCGCAAATTTACTACGCCATGGGCATCACCCAGCACTCCCACGGCACCGACAACGTGCTGGCGGTCGCCAACCTGGCGATGCTCACCGGCAACGTCGGGCGGGAGTTCACCGGCGTGAACCCCCTGCGCGGGCAGAACAACGTCCAGGGCGCGTGCGATGTGGGCGGGCTGCCGGATGTTTACCCCGGTTACCAGAAAGTCACCGACCCCGCGGCGCGCGAAAAGTTCCAAAAAGCCTGGGGAGTGGAAAATCTGGATGACGAGATCGGGTTGACACACACCGAAATCTTCGATGCCGTTCTCGACGGGCGGGTGAAGGCGATCTACCTGGTGGGCGAAAACCCACTTTTGACGGAAGCCAACTCAAAGCACGCCCGCAAGGCGATCGAAAAACTGGATTTCCTGGTGGTGCAGGATATGTTCATGTCCGAGACCGCGCAGTACGCCGATGTCATCCTGCCCGCGTGCTCTTACGCTGAGAAGGAGGGCACCTTCACCAACACGGAGCGGCGCATCCAGCGCGTCCGCCGGGCGATCCCGCCCCGGGGCGATTCCAAACCCGATTGGTGGATCACCTGCCAAATCGCCAGGGCGATGGGCGCTTCCGGCTTCGACTTCGAAGACCCCTCCGAAATCATGGATGAACTCGCCTCGGTAACGCCGATTTACGGCGGCATCTCCTACGACCGGCTGGACGGGGACGGGTTGCAATGGCCCTGCCGCACGCCGGACGATCCCGGAACGAAGTTCCTGCACAAGACGCGCTTCAGCCGCCGCCCCAGCGGGAAGGGGCAGTTTGTGCCGCTGGTTTACCGCCCCTCGGCGGAGATTGCGGATGCGGATTACCCCCTGATTTTGACCACCGACCGCAGTCTTTACCACTACCATTCCGCCACGCTCACCCGCCGCGTGGCGGGGCTGGAGCAACTGAACAGCCGCGAGTACATCCAGATCAACCCGGAAGATGCCGCCCGCCTGGGCATCCGGGACGGGGACTGGGTGGAAGTGACCTCCCGCCGCGGCACGATCAGGGCGCGGGCGAAGGTCACAGGCGTTTGCCCCGATGGGGTCTGCTCGATGACCTTCCACTTCTGGGAAAGCCCCACCAACGAGATCACCAACCCCGCCCTCGACCCGGTGGCGAAAATCCCGGAGACGAAGGTCGCCGCGGTGCGGCTGCGGAAAGTCGAAGGGTAAAACAAACGGAGCGGCAGATGCCGCTCCGTTTGCTTTGGTACGGCTGTATACGCAAAATTTTTAGAGGCTGTTATGTGCTTTCTGTGATACGGGCAGCAGAAACCTGGCTGTTTCCCCATTCCCGGATGCGCTGCACCGGACCCTTTACTCGCGCTTGCTCGCTTCGGTTTGCTCCTGTTCCTTCTGGGTGCGGATTTTCCCCGCGGCATAAGCCTGAGCCAACGCGTCCACACATTTGCCGTCCAGATGCGCGCCGCGGTTTGCGTTCAGGATTTCCAGGGTTTCCTCGGCGCTGAGTGCGTTGCGGTAGGGCCGGTTGGAGGTCAGGGCATCAAACATATCTGCAACGGCCACCACCCGCCCGACAAGTGAGATCTGCCCATTCCGCAATCCGAGCGGATAGCCGCGCCCATCCAGCCGCTCGTGATGCTCTGCCAAAGCGGGGAGTTCTGCCTGGAGCATTCGCACCTGTTTCATAATGTTTGCGCCAATCAGGGGGTGCTCCTTCATTTTTTTGAATTCCTTGTCTGTCAGACGACCGGGCTTGGTCAAAATCGCGTCCGGGATGCCGATTTTGCCGACATCGTGCAATAACCCGCCGATGCGGATGTGGTGGATGATCTCCGGGGTCAGGTTCAATTCTTTGGCAATGGCAACCGAAAAATCGCTGACGCGCTGCGAATGCCCGTGCGTGTAAGGGTCTTTGGCATCAATGGCGGTGGTGATTGCTTTGATGGTATCAATAAACAGTTCGTTGGCTTCGGCATAAAGGCGTGCCAGCCGCAGCACGGTCGCGGTCTGGTTGGCGAGCGTACTGAGTAACTGGGCGTCCTCCTCAGTGAACATGCCCTCAAGTTTGTTAACCACCTCCAGCCCGCCGATGATTTTTGATTCCGCTTCCCCGCGGTCCTGCCCCAGCACCACGGTAGGAGCGCGCAACGGAACCGCCAGCAGTGAACGCGTTTCAAAACCGGTGACATGATCAACACCTGAAAAGTGCCGCTGGTCTTCACGGACATCGGGGCAGAGCACTGTTTCCCCGGTTGTTACCACATGCCCGATGATCCCTTCGCTGGCAGGGATGCGGATATGCGGCAGGTGCGTTCTGTCAACATGCTGGGAGATGAACAATACCAGTTCGTCAGTTTTTTCATCCATCAAAAACAGCGAACTGGCCTCCACGTTGAGCAGGTCGCGTGCTGCACCGATAATGTGGTGCAAAACCTGATCGCGGTCGAGCGTGGAACTGATGGTCTGGATGGTGCCTACCAGCGTTTTCAGCCGCGCCTCGCGCTGTTCGCTGTTTCGCAGCAAAATTGCCTTCTCAATTTCCGAAGCCATGCGGGTGCCCAGCAGACGCACCACCTGCAAAGGTGTTTGCTGATAATTAAACACCTGCACCACCCCGATCGCACCGCCGCGCAGCAGCAACGGGAAAGCGATGCTGTTGTGCAGTTTGCGCTGCTCGCTTGTATCTCCAACCATCCCGAACCAGCGCGGATCGTGTTGCAAATCTTCAACGATAATGGGCTGCCCATCCTGAAAGGCGGCTCCGGCAATCCCCTTATCGGCAGGGATGCGCTGTCCGCGCAGTTTGCGGTTGGTCTTGCTGCCCTGAACCACCTCGAAAATCAACTCGTTTGTGGTTTTGTCGTGCAGGTAGAGCGTCCCCGCGCTGCCGCCGCAGACCGAAATAATCAGTTCCAGCATCGCCTCCAGCAAATCGTCCAACTCGGTGGTGGAGGCAATCTGGTTGGCGCGCTCAAGCACCCGAAAGAGATGAGACGCGTCGTTTGGTGCGGCGGTTAGCGTATCCATACTGTTGCCACCTCATCAGCATACGCCTGCTGCCAGCCGCTTTTCGCCAGGGCAGCGGTCAACGGGGTATTCGGCGATACCAGCACAAGGTTCACGCCCCAATCATCCAGAGTGTGTGCCCAACCGTCCTGAGCGCTTTGTACCTGGACGTACTGCGTGAGAATTTCATCTCCGTAAAGGTCGGTGCGCCCGTCCACCGCCACCGGATACGCGCGCAAATCCCAAATCAGGTAGCCGCCCCAGTTATACTCGTTGAACAGGTTGCCCGGCGGCTGATTCTCCTGAATCCAGGCGACCGCGGCAGCCGGGTAATTCTCTTCGAGGGCGGATTCAACCTGAACGGGCAGCGTGACCGCGTATCCCTTGAAGATGGCAATTCCCCACAGGAGAATCAGCACCCCGACCCGAAAAACGGACTCCCTTCGGGCGGGTTCCGCATTCAGGGTTTGGGCAGCCGCCTCGAGGCGAGTCTGCGCCTCCTTCGGCAAGCGCTCAAAAATCTGACCGAGCACATCCCCCAGGTGACGCGCCAGCACGGGCATCGTAATCAGCGCAAAAGGCCCGAAATTGCGGCGGGCGGTCAGCCCCAGGTAGGCAAACATCGCCACGCCGAGCGCGTCCGCTCCGCTCGTGCGCCTGCGGGAGAAGCCCATCGCCATCATCGTCCCCAGCAAGAGCCAGATGAAGGGCTGCTGACTGAAATCGTGGAAGTCGGGCGAAGCCCATTCGGAGATGTACTGCTGCAAAGTTGTCATGCCCACCGTCTGGAAGGGAATCAGCCACATGTGCCAGGTGTTGGGGTTGATGGCGACCACCAGCCAACCGAGCAGGCCCGCGACTGCCAGCGACCGCCAGCGCTCCCAGGGGAGCGCATCACGCCCCAGGATGCGCTCAATCAGCGCACCGCCGAGCACTACGCCAATCAGCATCAGGCCGAGCGGGTAGCCGCCGTGCAGGTTTGACCACAGGACGAAAAGCGGGGGCAGCGCCCAAAGCGGGGCGCGGCGTCCCTGCTGCCAGCGGCGCAGATACCACAGCAGAAAGGCGAACAGCACCAGGGAGGTGAGTTGCGGGCGGGCGACCCACACCGGCGCGACCACCAACGCCCCAAAGACAATCACGAAGGGGCGCAAGAGCAGCGGGGCATCGTCCATGCAAAGGTAGATGAACCCCATCCCGAGGGCTGCCAGCGCGCCTGTCCACAGGGAGAGCGCGAACCAGCCGCCCATCTTCCACGTCAGGTACAGCCAGACCTGCGAGAGCCAGGAGTGGTTGACCCAGGTTTCTCCGGCGCGGGTGTGCGAAAAAACATCCACCGTGAGCGGGCGGGCGTCAGCCAGAGTTTGTTCTCCGGCGCGCAGGTGCCAGAACAGGTCACTGTCGAGCGGCAGGCGGGCAGCCATGACAAAGACAAGTGCCAGCGTGAAGAAGAAGAGAAAACGGCGAAAGGTCATGGTTGTGATTATATCAAAGTGGGGCCGGGCGTCGAAAGCCGATAGCAGGTCGCTAGCAACCCCGAAGGGTTGCCGCCTTTTCGGTGCCGCCTATCTCCTGATAGCGAAAGCAACTCACCAGATGGTCGTTGACCATGCCGACCGCCTGCATGAAGGCGTAACAGATGGTCGGCCCGACAAAACTGAAGCCGCGTGCCTTCAGCGCCTTGCTCATCGCCTCGGATTCCGGTGAGGT